>CANGWA010000317.1 GCA_947457335.1 Sphingobacteriaceae bacterium | reverse complement strand
TTCGAACCAGCAGGAAGAATGACCTTGAACTGCCCATTGGAAACAGAGACAAAGCGTTTGTATTCCTTACCAGTAGTCAAGTTCCTAACGACGATAGAAGCGGTGGTTGGCCCAGAAGGAGAGGTAACCATCCCCTTTACTACCATAATGGGACGAATGTACTTGGTTTCCACTTCAGCACGAAGGATGTCGTTCATGCCTTTGTTGTCTCTACGTGCGCTAGACAGATACGCATGCTTTCCAGCACCAGCCATCACAAAATGTTTATCATCGGCAGTGGTATTGATGGGATAACCCATATTTTTTGCCATTGAAAAACTAGAATCCACAGGGTTCATGACCGAGCGGAAGATATCGTAATCGCCCATGGTATTGTGACCTTTTGAACTAAAAAACAAATTAACACCATCGGGATGAATGAACGGCATATCCTCGTCGTATGGCGTATTAATTGAATCCCCAAGATTAATTACATTGACCCATGAGGAATCTTCTGCAGAATAAGAAGCGCGGTAAATGTCCTTTCCACCGAATCCGCCAGTGCGGTCACTCGAAAAATAAAGCGTTCTACCATCCGCACTTATCGAACAGGCACTTTCAATACCAAAGCCATTGACTTCGCCTTTCAATTTCGTTGGAGCCCCGTAGTAGCCGTCCTTTAATTGACTCACCCAAATATCGCCCTTGGTATCTTCGATATCGCGGTAGATGAAAAGCATTTGTCCATCAGGACTCAAGCCAACGACTCGATCATCGGCCATAGTACTGAGTGAATCGAGGACTTTCGGTGCAGGAAAACGACCGGGCGCTCCCCTTGAAATCATAATATCTGGCAAATAAGTCAGGTAGGGTAAATCGGGTTGAAGGAAGGTGTTTTGTAATCCCCCGATGGATTTTGTGCCGCGGTAGGTGTACACCAACATCGACTCATCGGCATCGATGAAGGGCGACCACTCATCCCCTTCAGTATTAATATCTAACAACCCGCCAATCTTGGCGTTTTGGGGCATATCAAACAAAACACGTGCATTTTCAATGAAGCGTTTCAAGTCGTCCACTTTTACTTTTTCAGCAGGTTGCAGCGGCTTTTTTTCATATTGTTCCAAATATTTTGTGGCTTCATCAAACTTGTAGTTGTAGTGCGCTGCACGCGCCATTTCATAATCAATGGTGGGCACCGTAGAGCTATTCGGGTAAACTTCTACCAAGTATTGATAGACTAAATCGTGTTTATCGCCACGCGTGAGGCCTGTTTTACCATAAGAATACTTTAGGAATCGTTCCTTCGGGTAACGTTCAAAAAGTTCTTCATATATTGAAAAAGCTTCGTAGTGAAAATCTTCCTCTACAAACAACAGCGCATTATCAAGTGAGTCATGTTCGGTCTGCCTCCACCCCTTAATTCGCATCCGTTGGGCGCTGGCCAGCGAAAAGGACAATATGATTACAGACAGTAAAACAATTCTAAAATTCATAATTGAGCTCTAAAATAAGTAAGAATCCGCAATAAATTGTCATTTTTTGATTGAAAATGAGGCGTATTGTACCCAAAACTGTTAATATTCTAAATTTTTTAATGCATTTGAGCGAAAGTCCATTAGGGATGAATCTCTATCTTTGACACACTTATGAAGATTTCTTACAACTGGCTTAAATCCTTGACTAACACGAATCTGGCTGCAGAGCGCGTTGCTGAATTGTTGACAGGGAGTGGATTAGAAGTAGAAAGCCTAGATCACACTGAATCTGTAAAAGGTGGCCTAAACGGCCTTGTTGTGGGCGAAGTGCTGACCTGTGAAAAACACCCTGACGCCGACCGTTTACGCGTGACAACAGTAGACGCTGGAACAGGCAGTGTGCTTACCATCGTTTGTGGTGCCCCAAATGTTGCCGCTGGTTTAAAAGTCATTGTGGCCCTGCCCGGAACGACACTTTATCCTATTAATGGCGAACCCTTTGTCATAAAGAAATCGAAAATAAGGGGGATACCAAGTGAAGGCATGTTGTGTGCGGATGATGAAATTGGCACGGGGATTAGTCACGAGGGGTTGCGCATATTGGACCCATCCATCCCCTTAGGCACACCACTTTCGCAAGTAATAAAAATTGAAAACGATACGTTGTTCGAAATTGGTATCACCCCAAACCGTTGCGATGCCCTTTCGCACTTCGGCGTAGCGCGTGATTTAGCAGCAGCGGCAGCTGTTACTGGTGAGGGCATTCCTGCACCTACTATGATTGGTATAGGTGAACTGCCGCCTGCAACGGGACTTAATACCATCGCAATCAAGATTGAAGATGAAAACAACTGTGGGCGTTATAGTGGACTCGTGATAACTGGCATTACTGTTGCGGAGAGTCCCGAATGGTTAAAAAACCGCCTTCTCTCCATTGGTGCTAAACCAATTAACAACGTGGTTGACGTCACCAATTTTGTGATGCACGAACTAGGTCAACCGCTGCACGCCTTTGATTACCACCAACTCCATGGGCAATGCATTCACATACGCAATGCAAAAGAAGGAGAGACACTTGTTACACTTGACGGACAGGCGCGGCAACTGAACACCAATGATCTTGTGATTGCCGATGCACAGCGCCCCGTTTGTCTCGCCGGCGTATTCGGCGGTATAGATAGTGGTATCACAGAGAAAAGTTCCGCTTTGTTCCTTGAGAGTGCTTGGTTTAATGCTTCTGCAGTCCGCCGCACGGCTCGGCGACACGGGCTTAAAACAGATGCTAGTTTTCGGTTTGAACGAGGCACCGATCCGGAAATGACGGTCAAGGCGCTTGAACGAGCGGCCCATTTAATACTAGAGCTGACCGGTGGAACAATGAGTATGGGCATTACAGATGTGTATCCAACAAAAGCAGAACCTGTAAAAGTTGCCTTCTCCTATAAAAACTGTATGGATTTAATTGGCAAGGAAATTGATAAATCTCTTATCAGAAAAATTCTTCTTGCACTTGAAATGGAAATTATCAGCGAAGGAGCCGATGGGATGTTGCTG
>CANGWA010000316.1 GCA_947457335.1 Sphingobacteriaceae bacterium | reverse complement strand
TTAGAAAGTCGCTAAATAGTTGGTAGGAACCTTTTTGATTCACTATGTTGTAGAGCGTTTGTCCCTTTTTCTGTGCAGATAATTCCATCGCATAACCACTAAAGGTGGTATTAAAAAACTGCATGTATTCGTGGTGATTATAGAGAATCGGTTTGTTTAGGAGGTAACCATTTATTAAGTACTTCTCCCCTCTCGGAAGACTAGCATTTAGCGAAGCGATGGCATACTTGACATAGTTCTTGAAGTAATCGTTTTTAATGCTTGCATACCGGCGGTCGCAACGAATTTGCATAGAATCGGCGCGTTTAAAAAGCATGGCGCGTGAAAGGAAGCGACCATCTTCCGTAAAGAGTAATTTATTTTTCTGTGCTTCAAAATCAAAAATCAGCGCATTGAGTTCTGTCGAATCCTTCCCTATTATTCCAATCGTTACAGGCAAATCGATTCGGTTATCATAAACCATCTGTGGATCAAGGGCTGGAAAGGTAATGGCATAAACATAATCTGGCTGGACATAGAGGGTGGCCATTGCCTTTCCAATTCGAATAGCAACAGGACGTGTTTCCTTGGTTGTGCATTCTAGTTCAAAAGAACCATCCGCTGCTACTGTATCATCCTCTTCACGCATTTCTAATCCAGTAATATGGTCCAGGACCCTGGACAAGGTGACCACTCTTCCAGCATAGGAAGAATCAGCAAAGCCTCTAATAACGACATTCTGAGAACTTAGCGCAATAGGCAACAGGAGTAGGAGGAATATTCGCATGGGTTAATAATGCATCCTTATAAAATGGTTACTTACTCTATTCCCTTTACAGAAAACATATCACTGTAATTAGACGCAAGTTTCGGAAAGATACTGTTTACAATTGGATAGTAGTTATCGAAACCGATGATTTGGGGGCTGCGGAAAATTTCTGCAACATTGGTATTGAACTTAATAGTCCGCGTAGTACCATCCACTAACAATGGGGCAGGCAGGGTAATTTCCACCCAACGCAAGCAATTATCCGCCCCTTTGAATCCGCCAACATGAATATTGTAAACATCCTCAATGGGATTGTTTTTGCTTACAAAAGTCCCCTCTAATTTATAAAATATATACCCACTACTCCATTCCCAGAACATTTGGTTGACTGGATCAAGCGCACCTGTTTGCGCCCCAGTTACATTTCTTAAACTATCCACACCAATAAGGAATCTTATTTTGGTGTAGGTTCCAGGATTCACTGCGGCAAGTGTAAAAGCAGTAAGACCGTCGCAGTGTTTTATGAGATGGTAGCTCTCTGGTTCTGTGAATGTGGTACCATCACCTGAAAGAGAAATATTGGAGATGTAGTAATTAAATTTGGTGATGGAATACTGGTCACCACTTTCATTAAAGTAATACCCCGTGGTAGGCGTCAGAACTGCCTTGTCTACGACCGCATTAAATGAAAACACCACCATTGAAGCCGGAACTGGTTCTGGCTGCGGGGTGACTTCCTTTGTCTTTTTATCCTTGCAAGATAAGAAGAAAAGGGCCAATATGCAGACATAACTATGGTACCGGATCATAACCTTGTGGACCTAAAGGATGACATTTGGATAAACGGCGCATGGATAACCAGCCCCCCTTGAGGGGACCATGTTTTTTAAGGGCCTCAATGGCGTAGGCACTGCAGGACGGAGTGAAGCGACAGGCGTTGGGTAAAAAGGGCCGAACAGCATATTGGTAACCTCTAACCAAAAGAATAAAAAAACGCCCGAGCATACTACAAATATAACAATTGTCACACCAAGAATCGGTCCGCCGCCAGCAATCCTCCGACGTGTTTATCGATTATTAACGAGAAATCGTCACTACCAATGGTATTTAGCGATAGGAAACGAAAACCTTGACGCGCATTAACACGGTAATCGTGTGGCTTTTCTGAGACGGGAATGGCCAGTGGATGTAAGGGTTTAATCAAGTAGTAAATACTAACCACCTGGCTGTCGTCATAAGCCGAAGGCACGTAAAAATCGGTGGTATAATAATGTCTTCGGATATGTATCTCTGTATCCAGTTCCTCTTTGAATTCACGTTTAAGGGCCTCAATCGTGCCCTCTCCAAACTCTAGTCCGCCACCTGGAAACTTAGTAATTCCCTTTCCCCTTATCAATTCATCGGACACCAATACTTTTCCATCTTCAATTAATAGGCCATAGACCCGTAAGTTAAATCGCATGTTGCAAATTTAAGAAGAGATGGGGGGTATATGCTGAAATTAATCCAAGAAATAAACAAGGGTTAACCCAAAAACATATTGACGGTTGCCGGCCGATTCGCCAGAAACGCGTTCCTGAAACAGAAAGTAGCTATCCCACTCGAAGCGCCTATTAATTTGATAATTCACTCCCACAAAAGTGCGGTAGCGGCTGATATCACCAGTTTGTCGAGAAGGATCTATTAAGCACAGATTGAATTCACCAGCTATATAGGGCGTTATTCTCCTATTGAGGCTATACCGTAAACTGAGCTTGTTTCGATCATAAAAGCGCCAAACGTTGGCCTTATTCCGATTATAACCAGCAGTCGTCTGCATTTGAAAAAGGTGTCTGTAAACGAAAGTGAAGACCTTATAATGGAGACGCCATTGAATGCCTCCATACATTTGGCGAAAAGGTAAAAAGTACCCTTCGTTCTTTTTTGAAAATCCCTGCACATATCCCCCAACTAACCGAATGGGTTTTATCAATTTATACGTCAATTCTGGATTAATGTTCAATTGCGTGTACCGCGTCATGTTTTCTGACAGCCTATTCTGAATAAGTAGGGAGCCTTCCCAATTTTTACTTAGTTTTTTTTCAACCTTTCCATAAAGCCATAAGCGGGCATCGTTTTGTTGCGCAACAACGAAAAAAGCGCATAAAATGAAAAGGTGGAGTAGTATGGTTTTCACTTGGACAAACATAAAACAGTTCCCGTCATTTTAATGAGCAATTCGGTTAATAGACGGATAGAGCGGTAAAAATGCGAGAAAGAAGTTGAAAGAGAGGA
>CANGWA010000315.1 GCA_947457335.1 Sphingobacteriaceae bacterium | reverse complement strand
TGATGAAGGGAACGTGACCAAAGGTCCAGATGCTATCATAGGTACTTAAGTCATCTGCCCATAAAAAGCCTTTTTGACGCAATTCAATCGCCGCTGGCACAAAGTTAAAGAGCGCAATGAGGATGGGGAATTGTAAGAGCACCGGCACACATCCCGAAAGTGGACTAACCCCAGCCTTGCGGTACAAATTCATTTGTTCTTGTTGTTTCTTCAATGGGTCAGGATTCTTGCCCATTTTAGCAGTAATGGCATCCAATTCAGGTTTCAATAAACGCATGCGTGCACTGCTCATGTAGGTTTTATAAGCAATTGGCAACAAAAGGACTTTTACAATAATGGTCAGAATTAAGATGACAATACCCATGTTCATGTTGCCAAGGGCATTGAACAAGGGAATAACCATCCACTTGTTGATGTAACTAAAAATACTCCACCCTGTTGGAATCATTTTTTCCAACTGTTGGTCGTATTGCTGCAAAGTGTTGTAATGATTGGGGCCGAAGTAATAGTCAAAATCAAAAGAATGTTTCTTGGCAGAGGTGTAAGGGATGCCTAATTGGGACTCCACACCCTTCACAATCGTCGGTGAATCGGGACGAAGGGAGGTCTTCACATAACTTCCTGCTTTTGCAAAAGCACCTTTGGCAACGATGGAGGCATTGAAAAACTGTTGCTTGAAGGCAATCCATTTGATATCGTCCTCGTTAATGTCCAGTTTCTCATCCTTCATCGGATTGATATAATCGGGATCATTGATTAACTGCTTATAATAAATAGTTGCCGCCTCTTTTTCCTTCGCAATATATTGCTCCTGCGAAGGATACAACATGGCCCAGGTTAATTGAATCTGATCTTCTGTAGAAGAAAGCAACTGATCCATTTCATTAAATACAAATCCACCATTAACCATGTATTCACCTGGCTTTAAGCTGTAATTAAAGTCAATGTAACTAGCGCTCTTGGCAGTCTTTAATCGCATGGTCACCGCATTAGCGGTGAGATGAACGGGCTCAAAATAAAACTCATTCGTGTGAAATAAATCCGATCGGTTATAAACACTCAATGCCAGAGAGAACTGTGTAGAATCCCCACTAAACAATTCCAATGGTTCTGTTTTACCATAACGGTGGTATTGCTTCAACTCAACCTTGCTCACATACCCCCCCTTTGAACGGAGATGTATTTTTACCACATCGTTTTCAATCGTATACACCGTGTCCCGGCCATTCAGTGCTGGCGCAAAGTCACGGTAACGGCTAGTCTGCTTCGCCTGAAGCACCGAATCGCTCTCAGCAGGTGCCACAACCGTTTGTTTGGAAACAGAGTCGGTAAGCGCAACTTTCTTCGCTTCTTCAGCAATTCTTACTTTTTCAACCGCAGCAATAGAATCCTTGATGAATTTACTACGGGCAATTTGTTCGTCTGACGGACCATTGGTGTACAACCATACGCCCATAATAAGGGCAATGAGGCCAAGTCCGATTAATGATTTCTTATCCACCTTTAAAATAAAGGCGCAAAGTTACGCTTTTTCCCTGAGGGGGACGAAATTTAACGCCCCTTGGGAAATTAGAATTTCTCCCCTTCGAGCCGGGCAACAACGGCGCTGGCAACAGCGTTACCAACCACATTGGTCGCACTGCGCCCCATATCCAAAATCTGATCGACACCCAACAACAGCGCCAACCCTTCAACGGGAATATGAAAAACGGTTAACATGCCGGCAATCACCACGAGGGACGCGCGCGGCACCCCTGCCATGCCCTTACTGGTCACCAACAAAATCAACATCATTTGAATTTGATCCGCCATGCTCAACTCTATACCATAACTCTGAGCAATAAATACCGTCGCAAAGGTCATGTACATTATACTCCCATCGAGATTGAAGGAGTAGCCTAAGGGGAGCACAAAACTCACAATGCGGTTGCTGATGCCATATTTCTCCAAGGCCTCCATCGTTTTAGGCATGGCACTTTCACTGCTTGCAGTACTGAAAGCCAACAAGGCTGGCTCGCGGATGGCACGCATGAGGGACAGAAATTTTATTTTAAACACCGAAGAGATCACCATCAAAATAACAAACACGAAAAACAACAATCCGCCATAAAAACAAGCTATCAGATACAGGTAGCCTTTTAACACCTCTAATCCCTGCTGCGAAACCACTGAGGCAATTGCCCCAAATACGCCGATGGGCGCAAACCCCATCACGTATCCCGTTACTTTGAACATCACATGGCTCAAGCTCTCAAATGCTTTGATAAGGGGTGCCCCATAACTGCCACTGGAAGCAGCTGCCACGCCAATAAACAAGGCAAACACCACAATTGGCAAAATGTCGTTGGCCGCCATGGACCGAAAAATACTTTCAGGTATAACATGGTCTATAAAATTGCGAGCGGTCTGCTTTGTGGCCACCACCTGTGAAGTGCTGGTAGTGTTGAGTTGACTCAAGTTCATGGTTTCTCCGGGACGGAAAATGTTCACCAATACCAACCCCAAGGCCAGAGCAATGAGTGTGGCCGTTGTAAAATAGAGCAACGTCTTCAAGCCAATTCTTCCAACACTCCCAAAATCACCTACCTTCGCTACGCCCGTCACCAGCACTGCAAGCACTAACGGGGCAATGATCATTTTGATGAGGTGCATGAAGATATCACTCAAAATGGCAAACTTATCTGCTACCGCTTTTTTTGAATTGGCCATGAACTGATCTTCCTGTGCCTTCAAAAACTGCTCAGCACGCTGTTTCCCCTCGCCCTCCTTCATTCCATTGAGTAGGGAACGGTCAAAGGTAAAGCGCTGTCCTTCTACCTGACGGTTCACATAATAACCCGCCACAAGTCCTGCGAACATCGCCACCAAGATCCATCTAATAAGTGTGTTTGATCC
Source organism: Sphingobacteriaceae bacterium (assembly GCA_947457335.1). Classification (GTDB taxonomy): domain Bacteria; phylum Bacteroidota; class Bacteroidia; order B-17B0; family Aurantibacillaceae; genus Aurantibacillus. Next base: position 148 of record CANGWA010000315.1, on the reverse strand, counting down.
AAATAGTGCCATTATAATACGTCTTGTAATTGTTCCATTTTCATCCCCCTTGACCCCTTGATTAATATGGTGAACTGTGCAATTTCTTGGCCTTGAAGATACGACTTAAGTGCTGCAACTGTCTCAAATCGGGTCAAAGTAGTGGTGG
>CANGWA010000314.1 GCA_947457335.1 Sphingobacteriaceae bacterium | reverse complement strand
GATGCGTTCAAGATACCTGAGAGTTGTCTGGCAGCACCTATCGCAAGAAGGTGATACAATTCAAGATTCAAGATTCAAAGTTAAAGATTCAGATAGGACAGCTTGAATATTGAACTTTGAATTTTGAATTATTTTATTCCAACGGAGTATCTCCCGGCTTCTCTCCTATCAATACTCTACTTTTATTATTTCGCTTAGTTCACTTTCTGATCCATCATCAAAAATGGCCTTAAGTGCATAGCCATAAATAGTATTAACTTTTAAATCTCTATCGATAAACTGAGATTTACCAGAATCAATGAATTTATATAATCTAATAGGGTTATTTCCATAAACTTTAAACAAATGAAAGCCTCTTATTTTATCTTTTGCATACAACCATTGTAAGGTAATCTGCCTTGCTTCTCGATCAGCTTTAAATTGGATTTGTGTAATTGAAGGCCGCACACCATTATCAATGCAATTGACTGATACAAAAACCGGCATAGATCTCAAGCCTGCCTTGTCCAATACCACAAGTTTATATCGGTATTGTTTACCTAACTCAACTTTAGAATCAAGAAAACGTGTGCTGTCGCCTTTGGCGAAATACCTCAATATAGTTAAGATTGTGTCAGCTGGAATAGCGCGATACAGCTCGTATCCATCTACATCATTGCTTGCACTGGGAACCCACTCCAATAATATCTTTTCCCCGGTAGATTCAGCTCTTGAAAATTGGCTTGCCGATGGCGGGACGATATCTGGCCGTTCTACTTCCAAAACAGAAGAAAAATCAGAAGCATTAAAACGGTTATCCACCGCTACTACCTTGTAGTAAATATGTTTTGTTAAGGTCTGTAGGTTTATTGTATCAATAAATCTTGCGTTGGTGATAGCGTCTTTAGTAATCTGCGAAAACTCCTCAGTTGGGTTGTTTGCCTTAAATACTCTGTATCCAATCAAATCCTCCTCTTGATTCTTACTCCATTCAAGGGTGGCAACTCCTTGCTTATCAACTTTTGCTTTAAGTCCCTTGGGTGGTGCCGGTGGCGTATTGTCTTCTAATTGAACCATGTATGGAAAAGACGTAGCACTTTGACCATCTATACCCATTGCTTTCACCACGTAGTAATTGATGGCTTTAGGTGAATTGTCTCTAAAAGAATCAACATCGGGTGACAGTAATTTTTGGTTGATGTCTACAAATGGACCTTTTGCAGATGTTGCCCGCCCAACATTAAACCCTTTGATTCGCGACTGCATTTCTTTGGGGTACTTCCACTGCACCAACGTATGGCCATCGTCAAATATGTGCGTAAATGAAATGGTAGGCACTATTCCGCTGGCTGAACTGATGCCGGATCCTTTCACAACCGCTGATGGCGGACCAGTTTCCCCGAAGGGGGTACATCCCCTTACCCGATAAAAATAAATCTTGAGGTTTTGTGGCAGCGAATCTAAATAATAAGTTCGTTGCGGTTGCCTTCCGTTTTCTGGTCGGGTATTCACAAATACTAAGTCACTGGTAGGTTTATAGGTAGTGCCTTCATCATCGCTTCGCTCAACTTTATAGGAGTTGTAAATAGGTTGAAAGAAAAATGTGTTCCAGTGAAGGGAAACAGAACGGTCTCCAAACTCTGCCTTCACGTCTTCGGGGGGTGGGAGTTCAAACTTTTCAGTGGGGTCGACAAAGACCGCTCCAGTATCTAACAAATATTTTGGGTTTGGGTTGGCCAGAAATACTTTGTAAACATACTTTTCATTTTTCTTAATGCCCTTGTCTACGAAGCGAAGGCCCAAACCTTTTGCGGCCGGTGTAGAGTTATCCGCTGAAAACAAGGCGAAGCTCCATCGACTCTCTTTTTCCTGCACCTGATCTACAAATTGCATGCTGGCATTTCCGGGGTTGGATACCTTGAATGACTTACCGTACAATGCTTGGGCGGCTATGGCGGAATATTTGTCAGATTTTACCAATGGTTCCCACTCTGCCAGTGGTAATGGTAAAATTGGTTTAGGCGCTACCGTAATGGTTTCAGGATTTTGAAGAACCAATTCATTATTCTTTGATACGGTATACCGACTGATGATGTAACCCGATTGGTTGGCAATTTCCCAACCAAGGGGGGTGGTGGGGCCCCACCTCAGGATTACTGAGTCGGCTTTAACCCTTGCGATCACTTTGATCCCCGGTCGGGCCGTGTCTTGGGACAATGCGCCTGTGAATGATAAAATTGCGCTCAATAAAGCGATAAGATTTTTCATTTTACCAATTAATAACAAATGTTCTGGTTGTCGTCATCCTGTTGATGCCCGGCAATTTGTAACTCAGGTTAAACCGCAATGGTCCCTTGTCTACATCGTAATAAGGGATACTCATCAGGCGGAATGCTCCCAAAGGGGCGGACCCTATCCGGTTTGTGTATAGGTCAAACGCTTTCTGCCGAAGTTCATAAAAATCGCGATAAGCATAATAGGATAAACTATACACAAATATTGAACGACCTGGCTTGGCGGTGACAGCAGATGTCAAATCTTGCTCGCTTAACTCTGGAAAATCATCTTGACTGATACTCATGCTTTTAAGTGGGGGTAATCCCACTTTGTCGATCGGTCGCCAAGATATAGTAAGGGATTTTTCTGAGGGATATAGTTCATAAATGGTTGGATAAATCCTGGAAGAATACCAAGCATTGTCCGGCAAGGCTTCCAATTGTAGTAGTGGTTCATATGCTCCAATTCCTGCTACTTCTGCCTTGTCAAACACTTCTGTTAGGTTAGCCCAAGCACCTGGTTCGTACACGTTAAAGCCAGGCATTACTCTGCCCACCGTTTGGTATCCAGTCATCGCATCTAACTTTTCACCGAACGTGTTAAACTTACTCGACCTAAAAAATGATTCATACAATTTCTTCTCCTCTGCAAGTGTAACGGTGCCTTGTATTTCTTTTGTATTGGTTGAAACGTTGCCCGCGTCATTGGATGCTAGTTGTTTTTCACTCGCAACTACGTTTTTGTCAACAGCTTGCGCGGCACTATTGGGTACTTTTACAAAATGGATATTGAATACCTTGTCGTTTGCGATGCCGGGTATCT
>CANGWA010000313.1 GCA_947457335.1 Sphingobacteriaceae bacterium | reverse complement strand
GTTTCCATTGCCTTGACTGGTCCCTGTTGGCTGAAGAGAAAATTGTAATCCACCATGGGCACTACTCACCATACTATTCAATTGCCCATCATGCATACCAAAACAACTGATATCTTTAGATACAAATTCCGTCCATTGCATAGGAGACGGATTATTAAGTACCGTCTGCAAACTTGATTGACATCCCTTACTATCTACTACCGACAAGGTGTACTGTCCACCACCGAGTTGAGTAAAGGTAGATGAAGACTGCTGCACATTGCCTGGCTGCAGCGAATATTGCATTGGACCGACACCATTTACAGCATTAACCTGAATTGTGCCATCTGTTTTTCCGGCACATGAAGGCTCACTTACCACAGCACTCACCAATTGCAACATAGAAACAACATGGGTGATAGTTGTTGATGGATTGCAAGGACCGCCAACGCTCACACTTACCGTATAGGTTCCGGGCGAAGAAAAAGTATGCATAGGATTAGCCACTGTGCTTGTATTCGCCGTGCCTGAAGCGGGATCACCAAAGTTCCATGAAAAATTATCTGGACAAGGAGAAGCGTTGAGTGTAAACTGATAACTATCCGGTTGCGAAGTACAAGCATAAGTAAAGTCTCCATTCACAGCAGGAGCTTCTGAAATCGTCACATCATCAAAAGCAAATCCATCAAAAGCATTACAGGTCGTTCCGGCACCAAACACAAAACGAAATTGCACCGATGCTTGTCCCCCTAAATTCGTTAAACAATGTTTGGCCGTCACCCATCCATTGCTGCCTCCTCCACCCTGACAACTTCCTGAAGTAGGTAAAGCAGTTCCGGCCCATCCTGCAGAAGGTGATGCCATTGAATTTAAATTGATGATACTGCCTGCATTAAACCAATGCTCATTCATGCAGTTCACCGGTTCGTTTACAGCACCTACATTATGCCAAGTGAGTCCATTATTGATTGTGTATTGAAATGTGGTTCCATCATAAGTATTCTCACACTCCCAATACACTTTACACGTAAAATAAGGATGCGGTAAATTCGTAAAATCAAAACAAGGACTAACCACATACCCCCGCTCGCCATTGTTGTAAAACGATCCACTTAAACCACCTGTTACCCAACATTTGTTACCACCACCCGCTGAGGTAATAAAGGCTTTGGATGGAGCCCCCCAGGCCCAGTCGTTATTGGTACCGCCACTCACCCAAGCACCGGTATTACTTTCGAAATTTTGCGAATAGGGGAAACTGCTAATTGTACTAGAACATTGTCCAAAAAGGGTATGGACAGACAACAGGAAACCCAAAAACAGTATGGGAAATTTTGTAAGCATAGTGGGGGTTTGCTTGAACCCACGAAATTACTGAATTATTTCCTTTTCTGGAGATAAAGGAATCGTTACCATATTTGACAATGCTATTGTTCGCTAAGCATTTGCCAAACATGCGCCGCCAATGTTTCGAGACCCGGATCCCGGGCTCCCATCAAAAGCAAAACAGTCTCTTGTTGCAGCGTAGGGATTAACTCACGAAACAAGTCCATCCGGTCGGCCACAAAAAAAGCCTTTACTCCCTTCGCTTGTAAATCATGAATTAGGTCGGCCGATGAAATATCTTTAACCGCAGTTCCGCCAGCATAATAAATTTCACTCATCCATATTTCATCATTAGGTCGAAGAACACGGGATATTTCTTCTACTAGTTCTTTTCTGATAAATCGAGTGGGACCAAAACCATGCGGTTGAAACCAAGCCACCAATTTGGGAGCTACTGGCTGACAGGCTAATATCGATGCTGCAATCTTTGCCGGATTATGGGCATAGTCGTCGATTACCGTAATGCCTTTAGCACATCCTAGTCTTTGATGCCTTCGATAAATACCCGCATAAGAAACTAAAGCCTTAGCACAGTCTTGCACACTTAATCCTAACACATCAGCGGCAGCCATACAAGCCAAGGCATTTTCTACATTGTGATATCCAATCGTAGGAATTTCAACAGTCACATCCTGCACCTGAAAGTGAATGGTAAATTTATCTTGATAAAAATCTGTTGCTGCCCATCGAGTTCCTTCTCCGAAATCTAACTTCTTGTCTGCCGAAAAACGACTCGCTAAAGCATGACTTTGGTTCACGATAAACTGTTTCTGGGTATTGCCTTTGAATATCGCAAAAATCTCTTCGAGCTCATGGAGTTCTTTATGATCTTTATCGATACTTAAGAGTATCCCGATTTCGGGTTTATACTTCACTAGCGTTCCATCACTCTCGTCGGCTTCTATCAAAAGCCAATCACTTTTTCCGCAATAGGCATTCCCAATCAAACCCTCTTTCTGCAAGCTCACTAATCCGGCACCTGTAATCAACGAAGGCGATAATCCATGGGTGTACAAGATATGAAACAACATAGCCGTAACGGTCGATTTACCCGAAGTACCTGCAATGGCAATCGTTCGTTTACTCTGACATATTGCCGCTAACAAATCAGCGCGTAGCACAATCGGAATATTGTGTTCTCGGGCCTTCTTCACTTCCATATTTGTATCCTCGATAGCGGTCGATACAATTACGACATCAACCAGATTGTCGAGACCTGTCCCATCTTGCTGAAAGCACTGAATGCGAGCTGCTTCCAACTGATGTTGGATACCGGCGTTCGCCGAATCAGAAAATAAGCGATCACTTCCTTTTACCTCATATCCATTTCCGGATAAATACTGGGCAATAGCGCTCATACCGGCGCCGCCTACACCAATAAAAAAAAACCGTTTGCAGTCGTGTAATAAATCCATAGAAGTTGCGTTCGGATGTTCGCTTAAGCGGGCGTAAACAATACTTGTTTGGCTTCGCGATTAATCGTTTCAAGAGCAATACTGGTTGGCAATACCTGTTCGTCTGTCACCACAAATTCGGTTAGAGCCCTTACCAACTCAACGGCCGGAGCCCCCATGGGCAAGGAAGATCCAACTCGGTTAATCATAGTAATTTCTTGCTCCTTCACGGTAATGATAGTTTGCCATACTTCATGACTCACATATAATTGTTGTGAAAGGTTATGTTCGAATTCAGCGCGTATACTTTGTATCATCGCTAATTGTAAATCTTGAGCAGTAGCG
>CANGWA010000312.1 GCA_947457335.1 Sphingobacteriaceae bacterium | reverse complement strand
TTAGTCAGCTGGTGATATGAATGAGTAATAGCGGCATACGGCTGACTTAAACTCCTTTCAACGCCCCTCTAACTTAACCCATAGGCTTGGTAGTCTTCTTTACATAACGGAGTCATTCGGTGAAGGATACAAAAAAATCCCCGGTTTTTGGCCGGGGAATGTTAAACATCCTAAACAGATTCCCTTTGATTTGAGAGAAATGTTAGTCCTCGGTATACATTGGCTTAATTTTGAGGGGAATGTAGAGGCCTGCCGTCATCATGCAGTAAAGGTTTCTAACATTCACCGGCAGGCTTGAGTTAGCCATGGATTTGAAGCCGGGGCGGCTACCGAATTCGAACTTCCAACTAAAGCCTTGCTCTTTAGGTTTGCGCCAGAACCATCCAATACGCCAACCAAAGCGACTAACTTCTTTATACCCTACTTTGTAGGACATCTGAGCACCTGGAGGGCCAACCGTAAAATCCTTAATGTTAAATATTGGCGCAAACATTACGTCAATATAAAAGTCGCTATAAAGAATATTACCCCTGTAGCCATACCCTTCTACGTCGATAAGGAGATTTCTGATAGTACGGAAATTGATACCACCATACAAGTAACCAATGTTAATAGACCCATACTGATCCACGGTAATGGTTTTAGCTGTTTTAGTCGTGTCACTTTTGTATTCAAAAACTTTCATTTTCCCTTTTGCTGCCCCATATGTTGAATCATTGAAGGTAAGTAGGCTGTCAGAAAATTTGGTGAAGTCTAAGGTGTTGCGGTATTGTCCCCAACCACCGCGTAACGCCACAATCGTGCGCACCTTTGCAGGCACACCGCCACGAATATAGGTGGTGTATTGATAATTACCTACCCGTTGGGTACTCAATACAATTGGCACGTTGCGGGTGTGCGCACTGTTCACGAAAATTAATCCAACGCCGCCCTCCATGGCGAAATAGTTGGCCGTATTGATATTGGATTGACGGTAGAGGTTGGTACCAAAACCGAAGCGCGAGTCGAAGTTAAACAAGAGTGTTTTGCCCATCATGTATTCAGCACGGGCTCCCCAGCCGAATGCATAACCGTTATGAGAATTCACCTCTCCCCACAAGGCATCGATGCTCGCTGAGAAGTTGCGAATATCGAAGGGGTCGTTACGTACGTAAGTATAATTAATTGATTGTGCATCCAACTGTGTTGACAGTAGGGATGAAATCAATATAGACAATGTGATAATACTCTTTTTCATCTTTTCAATCATTTACTGTTAAACATCAGAAGAAACGGGCTAGTCCAAATTTGAGTACAAAGGACTTAACCTTAGCATCGGCCGGTGCTGTGGCGGTTGCGCCATTCACTTCCGGATAGAAACTAATGCCCTTGCTATAGAAACAAGGCATGATAGAAAGACCATACTTTTGATAAAACGAATAACCGATGGTTCCTTCGAAATACAAACCATGTCCACGGTAGATATAATTCTTCTTGGTATAAATCTCATACCCGATTTTGCCCATGGTACGGAATTTGCCAAACTTCTTATAAGCAATCAAACCAAGGCCCCAATTGATATAGGCTTTTTGTCCAAATGGCTTTATTATTGAATCAAGATTGGAAGTCGACCATCCAAATCCAAGGTATCCCCCGATTCTAAATTGATCCCCATTTCCACCTACATAACCAACTCGGCCGTTACAATAAGCTCCTTCTGCTTTTGAAATTTTTAACCGATTGTCATTGGCTTTGTTGGTTTGTGTGGCGGCATAATACAATGCGCTCATGTCGCCGTTTAAATACCATCTACTGGCCAATCGGTCTATCATCAAAATCGGGAATCCAGCACCGGAACTGTACTTAGTGTATTTACCACCAGGGTAGTTTGGAGATTTTACGCTCACAAAACCAACTTGCCCACCGGGAAAATACTGGCTATTCATGCCTACCTGAGCAAAAGTCAGTGTGGTGAAGAGCACTGCGAGAAGCGTTAGGGTTTTCTTCATAGGGTTATTTTAATTTAACAAATTTAACTTTTATCGATTGAATGGACTATACGTGCCCTTGGGTATTTTCATCAGTTGTCAACCTGATGGTTATCAGTTTTTTAGGATCGTGAATTCGACTCTGCGGTTGAGTTGACGGCCCTCGTCAGTATCATTGGAGGCAACCGGCTTGGTTTCGCCATAACCTTTAGCGATAATGCGCTCTGCGGGAATCCCCAACGACACCAGGTATTCAACCACCGCTTTAGCGCGGTCTTCCGAAAGTTTCATATTGGCATCATCGGATCCTACATTATCTGTATGACCAGATAATTCAATTTGCATTTTACCATTTTGAGTCATGATCCCAGCCAAACGTTCTAGTTCAGGATACGATTCCGGTCGCAACGTTGCCTTTCCAACGTCAAAAAAGATATTGTTCAAACGGATGGTTGTACCGACCGATAGCGGTACCAAGTAAAGGTCGCGTTTAATCTCCTTGTACTCTGCAACAGCCGTAAGGTCAACGTTATCGCTAACAGATACAAACTTCTCTGCATAGGCCATAAAACCATAATTTTTACCATAAGGCAACACGATGCGGTATTCGCCATTAACAGGGTTGGATTCTGCAATACCAACGTTCTTGCCATCCACCAGGTTTTCATATTCAATATTGGCGCCCAATGGTTCATTGGTTTTTGAATTATACACTTTCCCTGTCACGAGCACAACAGGGTTGGGGCGCAGTTCTTTAATCAACTTAATTTTAACGATGTCACCGATGCCAATTGAGTTTTTGCCGGAAACCATGTAGGCATCTTCCCCTCTAGCATCTAGCGTGTAATAAGCATCCCAATCATCTGTATTGATTGGAGCGCCAAGGTTCACAGGCTCTGACCACTTTTGCCACGTATCGTCTAGTCGGCGCGTCATCCAAATATCCACTCCACCCATTCCTCCAGTTCGATCAGAGGCAAAATAAAAAGTAACACCGTCTGCCGCGATGAAGGGAGCAAAGTCGGTGTTCTCGTACTTAGAAAGAGTGGTGATTTTTTCTGGTTCAGTCCACGTATTATTATTTAATGCCTTACTAACAAATTTTGTAAAATCTTTGATGGATTTTGGCTTGTTCCACAC
>CANGWA010000311.1 GCA_947457335.1 Sphingobacteriaceae bacterium | reverse complement strand
TGTCATTAGCAACGAATTGACCCGAAAGAGTTTATTTTTGCACTATGCTTCCCAATTGGAGAACTTTGCGCAATGAACCTTTATTACTAGTAATTCTTCTAGTTGCATTGGGGCTTTATGCCAAGACTTTTGTTTTCCCGGGCATTTCATGGGACGATCCAGAAATGGTCTTTTCAAACAAAGCAGTCATTGATTTTGATTTAAAAGTATTGCTTACCCAACCCTTTGTGGGCAATTACACCCCGGTTACGATGGTACTTTACGCATTGGCGTATAAACTATTTGGAGATTGGGCCGGTGGGTACCATCTTCTAAATGTGCTTATACACCTCTTAAACAGTTTATTCTTATACACCCTGACTCAGCGCATTTTTCAGTGTAACCCTACCGCCTTATTAGCCGCTATTTTCTTTCTGTTGCATCCTTTGCAAATTGAAAGTGTTGTGTGGATTTCTGAATTAAAAAACATCCTGTCTACGGCCTTTTTACTTTTATCTCTCCACTACTTTCTTCATCAAATTCAAACACCAAATCCAAAACACTTTCTACTGGTTATTTTATTTAGTCTTCTTGCCTTTTTGAGTAAACCATCTACAGTTGTTTTGCCGGCATTAATGGTTTTATTGCTCTACCTAAAGAACAAAAAAATTCATTTATCGGAATTCGTTTTACTACTTGGTATTAGTGTAATAGCCTTGTTTGTGGGGCTAAATACCATTCATACCCAAAAGGCAGATCACTTTATCAATTATGCCCACTTCTATGAGTGGCCTGTACGAATTGGTTTAGCTGGATTTGCCATCATCAATTATTTCCAGCTTCTTATTCTACCGGTAAAATTGAGTGTTATTTATCCCTTTCCCGCAATTAACACATTGAACCTTGTTCTGGGTTATATTGCCTTGGGGGGAATAATTGGTTTTATAGTGTTTTTATGGCTTAAACAAAGCCGGCAATGGCTCTTCATTGCAGCGTGGTTGGTAGTGGTTTTACTGCCGGTATTACAACTTTTACCCTTCGGCGAAGTCTTGTTTGCTGATCGCTACATGTACCTAGGAGTCGTTGTTATGGGGTGGGCTATTGGGACTTTACTTCCTGAACAATTCACGCCTACCAATTGGCTAGCGGGAGGATTAGCGGTTTTGCTGAGTATTGGCACCCTGACTAGAGTCAATGATTGGCGTAGTGCCACCCAGCTCTACAAGGCTATTCTGAAAATTTACCCGAATGAATATGTCACCTTAAACAGTTTGGGAGTTGAAATGATGAACAATCATTTGGATAGTGAAGCCCTTCACTACCTTAATCTTGCTATCAAAGCATCGCCCAACAACTACAAAGGTTACTTTAACCGAGGACTGCTAGCCTTAAAAAACCGAAAAGCCAATGCTGCTATTTCTGACTTTAATAAAGTATTGAGCATGTATGATTACACCAAGGCTTGGTCAGGCAGGGCGGCTGCTTATCTTCTTTTGCAGGATTACGCCAAGGCAATGAGCGATGCACGTGAAGCCTTAAAGCGGGATAAAAGAAATACAAAAGCACACTTTGTACTTGCTGCATGTAACGACGCAATGGGTAGTATTGAAACTGCATTGAAGGAATATTCCACTTGCATTGAACTAGCGGGCGGCGATCCGGACACCTATCTTGGACGGGCCATTGTCTTTGGCAAGCTTCGCGATTATAAAAACGCAGAAGCCGATTTAAATGCTGCGATTACCTTACGTCCCGATTTTTACGAAGCCTACTATTGGCGAGCGGTCGTGCGAATTAATACAGGAAGAAGCGGCTGTGAAGATTTATCCATTGCCGCTCAACATCAATTTGCTCCCGCGGTTGGCGCCTATCAAAAATATTGCCCATGAAAATAACTCTAGCTCAAATTCCACTCGTTTGGGAGTCTCCCAAGGAAAACCTGTCCTTTATTCAATCGCAGTTAAGTTCCTTAGACACCGACCTCCTTGTTTTGCCGGAGATGTTTACAACAGGCTTTACGATGAAGCCTGAATTGCATGCGGAGTTGGATGGAGCAGATACCTTACGAGCAATGCAGACCTGGGCCAAACAACTTCAAGCAGCAGTGACAGGAAGTGTTTCCGTTTCCTCTAGTGGAAAGTATTACAATCGCCTGTTCTTTGTGAACGATAAGGCTGATACAACCGTTTATGATAAGCGGCATTTGTTTAGGATGGGGGAAGAACACCTCCATTATACAGCAGGTAATCGTTTAATTACCGTAAATCATTGTGGATGGCGCATCCGTCCCCTAGTATGTTATGACTTACGATTCCCTGTTTGGAGTCGTAACCGTTTTAATGCTGTTGGCGACGGCAGCTACGTGCCGGAATACGATCTTCTATTATTTGTTGCCAACTGGCCTGCGGTGAGGGCTTATCCATGGCGTCAACTCCTTATTGCCCGCGCTATCGAAAACCAATGTTTTGTGGTGGGGGTTAACCGTGTTGGCATGGACGGTAATGGTGTTGCCCATACCGGAAATAGCCTGGTGATTGATCCATTGGGTAAAGTGGTGTACGAAGCCCCCGAGGGAGAGACTTCCATTAAAACCGTGCAACTAGATCGTTCTTTACTAGAAGATTGCCGTGCAAAATTCAAAGTTGGCTTCGACGCTGATTTGTTTCGACTGGAGCCCTAACACTCCAGCTAGTGAAGAGGCATAACTTGTTCAATTACATTTCATAGCACTCGGGTGCAACGTTTAGCTGGCCTAGCTAGTGAATGCTGCGTTTGGATGAGTGTATAAATTTGGCTACCCCTTAGGGGCCATTATCTTTACTCCATACCTTGTTTCTGTGTTGGATAACCCGAAGAGCCGTGTTTAAACACGACTTTTTATTTACCCAATAATCCCCTTTTCAAATCCTCTTGTGCAGGCTTTGCACCAAGCCATATACCGAACAATGCCTTTTTGAAGGCTAGCCCTGCGATTGTCTTTTTAGCCGTTCCGTTTTTATATACTGTTACGCCTGTGCCGGGTACATAGGCTATTTCAAACACATCTCCCTTCTTAATTGGCTCATTAAACGCCTCCATGAATTTCTGGATCTCAGCTTTTATTATTGCTGTATTGCCGCCTGTCGATTTTTCAAAACCTTCATTGACAGC
>CANGWA010000310.1 GCA_947457335.1 Sphingobacteriaceae bacterium | reverse complement strand
TACAGCAGAATGAAAAAGACATGCAAACCTTGGAAACGGCATTAAAAAGCATGGCATTTGAGATTCTTAAAGCCACTTCACACCGCATGATTACCTCGGTTGGTTTTATGGGACTCAAACCCCTTATCGTTTCGTTGCGACGCATAGAACAATTATCTGGTAACCAAACTGGTATTGAAGAAATTAGTGAGGAGATTGAACAATTAAAAGCTACTTTTAATCAGGCGAGAGTTGAATTTAGAGAGGAACTGAAACGACTTCATGAAAATTAAACAGAATATAGCTATAAGTGAATCGGGATTTTTATTTGATCCTGCAACAGGACATTCGTTTACCACCAACCCAAGTGGGTTGCGTATTATGCAATTATTGCGAGAGGGTAAGAATAAATCCACTATTCTCGAACAATTAGCTCAAGAGTTTGACACGGAACACGACACACTAGAACGGGACGTGAACGATTATCTAAACATGTTGAACTATTTCAAACTGACCCAGTCGTGAAAATAAAACTGGTCATAGGCGTAACTGCATTGAATGCAATCGACAGTCCAGGTCCTGGAATTGCCGTTATTCGTTCATTACGCGATAGCAAAAAATTCGATGTGCGAATAATTGGATTAGCCTATGAATTTTTGGAGCCTGGGATATTTATGCACGACTTGGTGGATAAAAGTTATCAAATTCCCCTCCCTGGTACTGGCATGGAAGCGCTGTGGCAGAGAATTACGCAAATACATGAAAGAGAATCAATCGATGTACTAATTCCTAATTTTGATGCGGAACTTTTTAATTTCATTCAACTAGCGGATCGTTTCAAAGCTATTGGCATTCAAACTTTTCTTCCCACCGCGAGCCAATTCGAAAACCGCCACAAGACCAACCTTCCGCAATTGGGAAAAATCAGTGGCATTGCGGTACCTGAAACACGGAGCCTAAACACCTTAAAGGATGTGAGAAACGTTTCTAAAGATTGGACCTTCCCCTTTTTTATAAAAGGGCGGTATTATGACGCCATTCGCGTTTTTTCTGAAGAACAAGCCAACGCAGCGTTTCACAAACTAGCTGCAGCATGGGGCTACCCTGTTATTGCTCAGAAAAATGTTTCTGGCGAGGAAGTCAATGTGACCGCAATTGGTGATGGCAAAGGCAATACCCTTGGCGCTGTTGCCATGAAAAAAATGTATGTCACCGATAAGGGTAAGGCTTGGTCTGGCATTTCTATTGCCGATGAAGACCTGCTTTTACAGTCTAAAAAACTCATACAAGCCTTGAGGTGGCCTGGTGGATTGGAATTAGAGTGGATAAAGGATGCAAATGGGAACTACCAACTGCTTGAAATCAATCCACGCTTTCCTGCATGGGTTTATTTAGCAACGGGGTGCGGACAAAATCATCCAGAACAATTGGTGTCCCTTGCTCTAGAACAACCTGTGGAGGCCATTGAGGCGTATGAAACCGGAAAACTTTTTGTTCGCTTCTCTTTCGATTTACTCGTCAATATTGAAGATTTTGAAAAAATTACAACCAAAGGGGAACTCTAATGGCAACTAGCAAGAAACCATACGAACGCCCTGTTATTCAGCGCCTCAATGCTGGTGTAACGGGTAAATTCGGTCAACCGTCCGTGACCGCTTCTGTCAGTAATATCGATGGTAATTCTGTTGACGCCCTTATTCAACAATTCGGATCACCTCTATTTGTCATTAGCGAGAATACACTTACCAAAACTTACCGTGATGCAGAGCGGGCCTTTACAAACCGCTATCCAAAAGTACAATTGGCGTGGTCGTATAAAACAAATTACCTCGACGCCGTCTGCCGAATTTACCATCGACTCGGCGCATGGGCCGAAGTGGTGTCTGGTTTTGAATATGAAAAAGCGCTAGCGAATGGTGTGGAAGGTTCTAAAATCATCTTCAACGGTCCCGGCAAATCAGCTGCCGAACTTGAAAAAGCCATTCACAACCAGTCTCTCATTCACATCGATCATGCTGATGAATTTTATGTCCTAAGGGAATTGGTTCAACAAAACGGCCAATCAGCCCGAGTTGCCATACGGGTAAATATGGATTGTGGTATCTATCCGCAATGGGACCGGTTTGGATTCAATCTTGAAAACGGAGAAGCATTTAACATGATTGAACAGATTTGTAGTGTCGACGAAATGCACCTAGAGGGGTTGCATTGTCACATTGGAACATTTGTGCTTTCAACACAAAGTTATTCCATTGCTGCGGCTAAAATGAGTCAACTAGCACTTCAAATAAAAAAGCAATTCTCCATCACCATTAAGTATCTGGATCTTGGCGGTGGGTTTGCCTCCAAGAATACGTTAAAAGGTTCTTTTTTACAGGGACAAGATGCGAATCCAAGTATAGACAAATATGCAGAAGCCATTTGTTCAGCTATTTTAAAGAGTGGCTTTAACGAAAATGAATTGCCCTTGTTGATCCTTGAATCGGGTCGGGCACTCATCGATGAATCGGGATACCTGCTTGGATCAGTCCTCTCACATAAACGTCTTGGAGACGGAAGAAGTGCTTTAATTCTTGATTTTGGGGTGAATGTGCTTTTTACCGCTTTTTGGTACGACCATAAAATTAGCACCACTCAAGTGCATGGCCAATGGCAAGAAGACATGGTGTTATACGGACCACTCTGTATGAATATTGATGTTGTGCGGGAACACATCACACTGCCACCGCTGAACAAAGGAGACAAGGTGGTTGTGCACAATACAGGCGCTTATAACATGACCCAATGGATGCAATTTATAAGCATGCGGCCCGCAGTTGTGCTCATCGACCGTAATGAAAAGCCCCATACAATTCGCCTTCGGGAAACAACAGCAACGATTCAAGCCCAAGAAAAAATACCCAATCATTTAACGCATGGCTAGGGCCCTAAAATCTACACCAGCATGGTTTAAATCGTTCCTCAACACATATGGAATGGTTTGCTTCTCAAACAATAAATTGTTTGCTGGGTTTATCTTGTTAGCCACATTCTCTGATCCGTTGACGGGTATTTGTGGACTCATCGCCGCGCTCACTGCTGTGATAACAGAAGAAGTTACTATGGGAAGTACACCCCATCAAAAAGATGGCAGTTATACTTTTAATAGCTTACTCG
>CANGWA010000309.1 GCA_947457335.1 Sphingobacteriaceae bacterium | reverse complement strand
CCCGCTCAGAACATAAGCTTTATGGTCAATACACTACTTCCCGCAGAAAATGCGGGAGGCGGCTCCTTCAGGCGCCGAACCAAATTACCCAATGCGCCTTCAGGATGACTTTCAGCGGGGGCGTTTGGCGCATGCAGCGTAAACGCCATTAACCACTAACAATTTACCATTAACAATTTATATGTAAATGAACGTCAACGCCTCCACTCTCAACTTTCAATTTAACGCATGCGGCGTTCCCGCCATTAACCATTCCATTGCAGATGGACGTCAACGCTTTCCCCTACCAGCCTAAACTTTTGCGATCAATAAATCCACCGCCAACTAAATCGTCACCTTCATAAATAACGGCGCTTTGTCCGGGTGCAATGCCAGTAACGGGTGTGTGAAAAATAACATCGAGTTGGTTCTCTACAGGATTGATAGTGGCCATGGCGCCTGAATCTTTATAGCGTATGCGGGTGAGTGCTACAAAATCTTCGGGCAAGGTGGCGTACTTTATTAAGTTGAAATCACGAATACGCAAATGATTGTCTTCTAAATCTTCTTTATCACCTAAAACAACGGTATTGGTTTCAGGAATGATTTCTTTCACAAACACGGGTGCTCCAAGGGCAATGTCGAGTCCCTTGCGTTGCCCAACGGTGTAGAAGGGGTAACCTCTGTGTTTACCTACGATATTACCTTTGTAGAGATAGCTTCCGCCTTCAACGCGGGCTTCGAGGTCGGGCAAGCGGTGTTTCAAGAACTCACGGTAGTCGTTACCGGGCACAAAACAAATGTCGTAACTCTCGCTTTTATTGGCTAAATCAGCAAATCCGGCTTTGCGAGCCATTTCGCGGATTTCTGACTTTTTGTAATTACCGAGCGGAAAAATGGTGCGTTTTAAAGCGTCTTGGCTCAAGCCCCACAACACATAGGTTTGGTCCTTGGTAGTGTCGACACCTTTTGAAATGACATACCGGCCCTTTTCTTCACGCACACGGGCGTAGTGCCCAGTGGCAATGAATTCGCAATCGAGCATGTCGGCGCGTTTGAGCAGTGCATCCCATTTGATGTGTGTGTTGCAGAGCACGCATGGGTTGGGCGTTCTGCCGGCCAAGTACTCGTCAACAAAATTATTGATGATGGATTCACCAAATTCACCACGGATGTCAAGGATATAGTGGGGAAACCCATAATTCACCGCCATGCTGCGCGCATCGTTAATGGAGTCGAGACTACAACAGCCGGTTTCGCGCTTAGAGGCACCAGATGAAACATAGTCCCATGTTTTCATGGTGATACCAATGACTTCATAACCTTGTTCGTGCAGCATCATGGCAGCAACACTGCTATCGATACCGCCACTCATGGCTACTAAAACCTTACCCTTGCTCATAATGCGCTACAAAGGTACACAAACATTTGTGGTGAAAGGGGTGGGAGGTTGGGGACGAACGTTAAAAAAACTCAGCCTTTTTTAGGGGTTGTTTTAGGGGTGGGTTTAGTGGCCGGGGGCAGTGTGCCGGTCTTGTCACCTGCCGGGGCGTGCTTGGTTTTAGCCAAGTAGGCATCGGCTTCTTTTTTTGAAAGCTGACGGCCTTTTACGTACACTTCTTTATCGGTAATGGTGCCATCAATTTTTTTGTAGATCCACACCCCATCCTTGGTATCGTTCTTGTATATTCCCGCTGCTGCTTCAATGCCATTGGGATAATAGTAGGCAAATTTACCTTCGCGTTTACCATTGATGTACTGTCCGCTGCTGCGCAGTTTTTTTCCTTCAATGTATTGGCGAAAAATACCATCTTCCTTGCCGTTTTTCCATTGTTTTTCTTCTGACACGGTACCATCTGGGAAGTAGATGTAACACGTGCCGTTTTTGAGGCCGTTTTTATAACTCTCGCGTGAAATCAGCACGCCCAATTCATCATAATAGGTCCACACACTATCCTTTACTTCTTTATCGCTGTATACCCCTTCGGCCATGCGCACACCATTGTAATGGTACATTTTGGCGTAACACCGCTTGCCGTCTTCTCCGCGGTAGCTTAGACGGGCGCGCACACTATCGTTGGTGTGGTAGTATTTGAACACCCCAACGGGTTGGTTGTTTTTAAAATTGCCTTCCCATACCAAGCGATCGGTCTTGGGGTCCCGTTTCTTGATATACCCTTCTTTCGGCCCATCTTGTTTTGGTTGGGCTAGGACAAGGGCGGTGAAGAAAAATAATAGGAGGGAAAGATATGTGCGCATAGACCTATAATGTGGTTGATGGTTCAAAGTTACAAAAGCCAATCAACACAAAACGACTTTGTATTTAACAGCCATCCGTTGAATATGTTCTTCGGGTATGCCGTGTGTGTTTTGTCCACCGTGTCGGTTTTCCACTGTAACACAATGCACGCGGTAACCCTGCTCTTGAGCAAGTTTAAAATAAGGTTCCATTTCCCATTCCAGAGTAAAGGTGTTGTCGACAATAATTACAGCTGTGGCCGCTTTCATGGCCGCTTCGGTTTTTGCAAGGCAAGCCGCATAGGCGAGATGATTTTCGCGGTGATTAAAAACGTAATTCCCATTCGCGTCGGTGAAAAAATCGTCTACCGAAAAAACCGGCCAGTTGTTGCCTGCCAATGTTTTAGCAAGCGTTGATTTACCAGACCCGGGTAAACCTCGGAGTAATAGAAGCGTTTTGTGCATTAGTAGTTTCGACACTAAAGGTAGTGGAAAAACAAATCGCCGCCCTCATTCTGCAACGCTCGTGTAGAACAAATGCTGCAAGGCGAAAGGGAAGAGGACACGCTTTAGCTCAGAGCGTTTGCAGCGGACACGCATTAACCATTCACAAATTACCATTAACAATTATTTCCCTCTCAATTCTCCACTCTCAATTTTCAATTCAATTGGGCGCAACCCTTCAAGCAGAAAGTGATTGGTGAATGAAAATGCTCGTGACTTGCGCTTCAGGGTGACAACGCGGAGGAGCAAAGGCCGCGAAGTTGAGTTAAACGCACTCTCAACTTTCAATTCTCCATTTTCAATTCAATTGAGCGCAAAGGCCGCGAAGTCAAGATAAACCCATTCTCAACTTTCAATTCTCCATTTTCAATTCAATTGGGCGCAACCCTTCAAGCAGAAAGTGATTGGTGAATGAAAATGCT
>CANGWA010000308.1 GCA_947457335.1 Sphingobacteriaceae bacterium | reverse complement strand
GATTAGCCTCTCGGTGGTAATTATTACCTATAATGAAGAAAGAAACATCGAAAGGTGTTTGAAATCAGTAACCACGGTGGCTGATGAAATTGTGGTGCTCGATTCATTTAGTACGGATAAAACCAAGGAGATATGCGAAAAATACAATGTTAAGTTTTTCGCGCATAAATTTGATGGCCATATTCAACAGAAAAACAGGGCCATCACTTACGCCAGTTTTCAACATATTCTTTCTCTTGATGCGGATGAGGTGTTGGATGAAAAACTTCAGCAGGAAATCTTAAAAATAAAGTCCAATTTCGACAAACAAGGGTATTATATGAACCGATTGACCAATTATTGTGGCCACTGGGTGCGTTATTGCGGCTGGTATCCTGATAAAAAGCTGCGCCTCTGGGACAGCAGCAAAGGAAGGTGGACTGGAATTAATCCTCATGATAAATATGAATTGTATGAGGGGGATAAAAAAACAGGTCAATTGGCTGGCGACATCCTTCATTACAGTTATTATTCTCTTGCAGATCATTATAAACAAGTAGAGTATTTCACAACAATTGCCTCAAAAGCATATTTCGAAAAGGGGAAATCTGGTGCTTGGTACAAGCTGTGGATTAATCCAATGGCTAAATTCATAGACCATTATTTTCTTAAACTAGGCTTTTTAGATGGTCTTGCTGGATATCGGATCTCTAAAATATCAGCCTATGCCACATGGTTGAAATACCACAAACTAAGAGCGCTTTATAAGAACAATGGATAACCCAAAAGCCTTTCTGCTTAGTCGCACCGATAGCATTGGCGATATGTTTCTAACTTTGCCAATGGCTGGACTTTTAAAAAAAATCCATCCAGGATGTAAGGTTTTTGTTTTGGGAAAAAACTATACGCGGCCAGTAGTGGAATCCGCCCAACTGGTCGATGGCTTTATCGATTTGGCAACCTTGCCATCTGACCCTAATGCCTGCGCTGACTTTCTTAATGGGTTTCAGATTACGCACGTGATACACGTATTTCCTGTTAAAGAACTGGCTTTTCTATTAGCCAAGACAGGTAAAGTACGCATCGGTACAATGAACAGATGGTACCTCTGGCTCACATGTAATCAATTGATTCGGTTAAGCCGGAAGAATTCACCCTATCACGAATCACAATTAAATGCCTTGTTACTAAAAAGATCTGGTTTATTGCAAATACCCTCTTTGACAGAATTAGCAGGACACCTTGCTTTGCAAGCGCCAGAAATGGATGAAATGACGGCGTCTTTTTTAAGTAAGGACAAAACAAATATCATCCTTCATCCTAAATCCAAGGGAAGTGCTAAGGAATGGGGAATAAAGAATTATGCTAAATTGGCAGCCCTCCTACCTGAGAGCAAGTATAATGTTCTGGTATGTGGAACGAAAGAGGAGGGAGTCCTTGTTGGTGGCGCATTTGGATCGATGCGTCATGTTAAAAATTTAACGGGCATGTTTTCTTTAACACAATACATGGCACTGATTAATCATGCGCAGGTCTTAGTAGCTGCATCGACCGGTCCACTTCATATCGCTGCTGCTTTTGGCATCACTGCCATTGGTCTATTTAGTGAAAAACGGCCAATTCACCCTGGACGTTGGGCCCCGCTTGGCTCCAATGCGATTGTCGTGTCTGATAAAGGATGTATGACATGTCAACAAGGAAAGGATTGTGACTGCGTGTCAAGAATATCTCCACAAACAATCCTAAATTTGTTAAATGAGCGTTTTTAAAGATAAGGTAGTTTGGATTACGGGTGCTTCCTCTGGAATAGGCGAAGCGTTGGTTCACGCTTTCGCCAAACAAGGCGCCCGTATTATTATTTCTGCGCGACGCGAAGAAGTGTTGAGAAAGATTGCGGCATCAACTGGATTAGGAGAACGGGATATTTTGGTTTTGCCTTTCGATTTAAATGACACCTCTATGGCTTCTGGCCTAGCTGCTTCTGCCATGAATCACTTTGGTAGAATTGATGTTCTCGTTAATAACGGTGGATTGAGTCAACGCAGTGAAGTGCTTGAAACGGAAGAAGTACTAGAACGCCAGCTAATGGAAGTGAATTACTTTGCTCAAGTAAGCCTGACTAAAGCGGTTCTGCCATACATGATTCGGCAAAAAACAGGTCAAATTGTTGTTGTCAGCAGTATTGCAGGTAAATTCGGTTTCTTTCTTCGGTCAACATACAGTGCAGCAAAACATGCGCTGCATGGTTATTTCGAGTCCTTGCGACTTGAAACGGAGCAAAAAGGCATCAAAGTACTGCTGGTATGTCCTGGCAAAATAAAAACCAACGTTTCATTAAATGCTATCGCCGCAGGTGGTAAAGCACATGGTCAAATGGATGCTAGCCATATTCATGCCATGAGTGCTGAAGACTGCGCCGAAAAAATCCTGTTAGGCATCAAAAAGGAGAAGGAAGAAATTTTTATAGGTGGAAAAGAAATTTTAATGGTATACATTCGTCGATTCCTTCCTGCACTCTTCGCTAAAATTTTAAGGAAGCAAAGCCCCTATTAAAGAGATAAACTTGTAGTTGCCTTTACAAGTCTTGCTCCAAATACTGTTTCGAAATTTCGAATCAACTTTAATTTAATTTCTTGCATATCCACCTCATGTCCTAGCTCTTTGTGCAAACTGGTGACGCTCTTATCCGTTATGCCACAAGGGATGATGCCATTAAAGTAGTTGAGGTCCGAGTTGACATTAAAGCCCCACCCATGCATCGTTACCCATCTGCTGCAGCGCACACCCATGGCGCAAATTTTTCTCGCTTTTGAAGGGTTTTCTGCATCCAACCATACACCTGTCTCACCCATGCTTCTTCCTGCAACGATGCCGTATTCGGCTAAGGTGAGGATAATGGTCTCTTCAAGATTACGTAGGTAAAGGTGAATGTCGGTAAAGAAATTGTCCAGATCCAAAATGGGGTAGGCGACTAATTGCCCCGGCCCATGGTAGGTGATGTCACCACCACGATTAATTTTGTAGTAGGTGGCGTTCACTTGTTCTAACTGCTCTTCATTCAACAATAAGTGATCCGTTTTTCCTTTGTTACCCAGCGTGTAAACATGAGGGTGCTCTACAAATAAAAGATGGTTCGCTGTTGCTTTTTGCTCCAACTCTGGCTTGTTGCGATT
>CANGWA010000307.1 GCA_947457335.1 Sphingobacteriaceae bacterium | reverse complement strand
CCGCGTGATCGCTGGGGTAGGGGTGCCTCAATTATCAGCTATTCTGGATGTAGCGGCAGCCCTGAAAGGAAAAGGTATACCACTGATCGCTGATGGTGGAATTCGTTTTACGGGTGATGTCGTGAAGGCGCTAGCAGCAGGTGCCGGTACTGTTATGATGGGGGGCATGTTCGCCGGTACTGAAGAAAGTCCTGGCGAAACCATCATTTTCGAAGGACGTAAATTTAAATCTTATCGCGGAATGGGCTCGCTAGAAGCCATGCAAAAGGGGAGCAAAGACCGCTACTTCCAAGATGCTGAAGACGATATAAAGAAGTTAGTACCCGAAGGTATCAGTGGTCGCGTGCCCTACAAGGGTCAGTTGTCCGAAATTATTTATCAAGTCATGGGTGGCCTGAAGGCAGGTATGGGTTACTGTGGAGCCAAGGATATTCCAGCACTACAAACGGCTAAATTCATCCGCATTACCGCAGCAGGTGTTAAAGAAAGCCACCCACACGACGTAGTTATTACCAGGGAAGCCCCTAATTACAGCAGATAAAATGGTACTTCCAATTGTGTTATACGGCGATCCCGTTCTCAGAAAAATCGGAGAAGAAATTGGTCCAGATTACCCCGGACTTAAGGATTTGATTAAGGACATGTTTGAAACCATGTACCAAGCACACGGAGTCGGTTTGGCTGCTCCACAAGTAGGTAAGGCCATTCGGTTATTCATTGTTGATACAGAACCCTTCACTGATAGCGATGACGAAGATGACGATGAGTTTTCGGCTGAAGAAAAAAAGGAATTAAAGGTATTTAAGAAGGTATTCATCAATGCCCAAATCATTGAAGAGTCAGGTGAGGAATGGAAGTTCAGTGAAGGTTGCTTGAGCATACCTAAAATACGCGAAGATGTCTTACGTCAACCAGATATCACCATTTGTTATCAGGATGAAAATTTCAAAACGTATACCGAATCTTATTCCGGCGTGATCGCTCGTGTCATACAGCACGAATACGACCACATTGAAGGCGTTTTGTTTACAGATAAAATCGGACCATTTAAACGGAAACTAATTTCTGGTAAACTAGCCGATATCGCTAAAGGAAAGGTTGGCGCCGAATATAAAACACGCGTTTACCGCCCGAAAAAATAATGATGCGCTTAGTTTATTTGTGCTTGTTGCTGTTGCCCTTCTTTTCATGCAAAAGAACCGAAACAGCGGATAAACAGAAGGCATCCCCAATAGATAGCACACCGCATCAACCATCCTACACGATGGATTGTAAAATGTTATTGAATGAAGCCCGTCGCTACGATAGCACCCTCCTTGCACAAAACGAAATCAACGATTCACTAGCGCGTATTGCCATCAAGGCTTTCACTGGCTACGCTGCTTATTGTCACGATGAAGCGGAAGCACCAATCTACCTCATAAAAACAGCATCGGTAGCCAAGGCAATCAATAATATTCCTCAAGCCAAATTGGCACTTGAAACGGTTGTGAACAATTACCCCGGATTTGATAATATGCCTGCAGCACTCTTTATGCTGGCGCAGTTATACGATGAGGTTAGCTACCTTAACGATGAACACGAAGCAGCAAGGCTGTATCGTAAAATTATTTCCGATTATCCCAATACAGAATGGGTGATTGTTGCAAAAGGAGCGCTAGCGATGATCGGTAAGTCTGACAAGGAAATGTTACAAGCGTTCAGAAAAAAATCAAAATAATGAATCCAGTAAACAAACGTATGGCTCTAACGGCCGCCATCGGAGCAATCGGCGTGGCGCTCGGAGCATTGGGAGCTCATTTTTTGAGAGATCAAATGGAACAAGGCCACCTCTCCCTCCGTCAATTTGAAGGATTTGAAGCGGCCGTCCGATACCAACTCATTCATGTTCTGTCAATTATTTTAGTACTGTTTTTCTATAAAGTAGATAACAGGAACTTTTACTGGACAGCAAGTACTCTTTTTTTAGTGGGAATTTTGCTTTTTAGCGGTTCCATTTACCTGCTCTCCTTGCGTACGTTAATGCAAGCGGACTGGCTCAAAATGGTCGGCCCCCTCACACCGCTTGGTGGCCTTGCATTTATAGGAGGGTGGCTCGTGTTAATGGTGGGTTTTCTCAAAAAAGGTTAATTATTACCGGTTTGGCATACCTTCTGATTAAGATTTTATATAATAAATTAGATCCATGAAAAAGTTAGCGGCATATACCCTTTTCTTCTGCTTAGTGGGCTTCCAGTTGAGTGCACAAGATAACAAAGAGGAAAAAAGACAAACAGTTTACAAAGGCGTTTCCGACCAAGCATGTGCTGTAGAAATGGCATTTGGTAGTTATGGCGCAGGCATCGATCGGAATGCCTTCGAGCAATTCACCAAGCTCGCCGAAGTGAACAAAATAGAGTATACCTCTAAAAGTATTGGCCGCGAGGGAGAGACCCGTATATGTATGCCCATGACTGGTTGGAGTGCCACGAAAAAGAAAAAAATTATTAAGAAACTCAAGGCAATTGCTGACAAAGGTCAGCTGGTCTCTGTTTCAATACGTTAAAGGCACGGCCCCCTGTTCGGAGGGCCGTTTTTTTTTTGTACTTTTGCGACCTAAATTAAAATCTACTCAATATAATGAACGAGATCGGAAACAAGGGAGAGCACGCATCAGTGGCACAACTGGGCCTTTCCAACGTGGACATGGCGTATTGGAACCTTCATCCAAGTGAACTCATCGAAGAGACCATCATCAGGGGCGAAGGGTTTCTAACGAACGTAGGCGCTTTGGCAATTGATACCGGTGAATTTACTGGCCGCTCCCCGAAAGATAAGTTTGTTGTGTACGATGAAAATACAAAGGATTCAGTTTGGTGGGGCGATGTTAACAACCGTTTTGAATCTGATAAGTTCGACATCCTTCACAATAGAATGCTGGCCTACTTAGGCGGTAAAGAAATTTGGGTGCGTGATGCATATGCCTGCGCTGATCCTCAATACCGAATCAATATTCGTGTTGTTAATGAATTCCCTTGGAGCAACTTGTTCTCCTATAACTTATTTCTGCGCCCTACAGCTGAAGAAATTAAAACCTTTGCACCCGATTGGACCATCATCAACGCTCCAGGTTTCAAAGCTGATCCGAAAATTGACGGTACCCGTCAACACAATTT
>CANGWA010000306.1 GCA_947457335.1 Sphingobacteriaceae bacterium | reverse complement strand
TGTATTTACCCTATAAGCCGAAACGGCGAACCCGCGCGACGATGGCCAGAGAGAAAGGTCTTGAGCCCCTTGCGTTGTTGATAATGGAACAAAAGTTGAATGATCTGGATGCGGCAGCTGCTGGATTTGTATCAGAAGAAAAGCAGGTAGCAGACAAAGAAGAAGCGCTTTCAGGGGCGCGTGATATTATCGCGGAAATGATTTCGGAAGATGCCTTGGTTCGGGATGTGGTTCGGGACCTATACCAGCGGACAGCCATTATCAAAAGCCGTGTGATTAGAGGCAAGGAGGATGAAGGGGAAAAATTTTCGGATTACTTTGAATGGGAAGAGAAGCTAGCCAATTGTCCTTCACACCGCATGTTGGCCATGCGTCGGGGAGAAAAGGAGGACGTGCTTATTTTGGACATAGTCATTGATGAAGAGGATGCAACGGGACAAATTGAAAGAAAAGTGATAACAGGTCGTGGAGCTTGCGCTGAACAAATTAAACTTGCCATTGCAGATGGTTACAAACGTTTGTTGTCGCCAGGCATTGAAGCGGAAATGCGTGTCAATACAAAGCAAGGTGCCGATGATAAGGCCATTTCAGTGTTTGCTGAGAATTTACGTGAATTACTTTTGGCATCACCACTGGGGCGTAAGAACATACTTGCACTTGATCCCGGATTTAGAACTGGCTGTAAGGTAGCTGCGTTGAACCGTGAAGGAAAGTTATTGGCGGATACCGTTATTTATCCACATGAACCACAAAGGAAGGTAGTGGAAGCTGAAATGATTGTTTTGGCTTGGTGCGACAAATACGATATTGAAGCTATTGCCATTGGTAATGGCACTGCATCTCGCGAAACCGAACAGTTTGTGAGGCGGATTAAAGAATTGCCAACCTCAATTCATGTGATCGTGGTAAATGAGGCGGGAGCATCGGTATATTCTGCTTCTGAAGTGGCACGGGATGAATTTCCCGACAAGGATGTCACCGTGCGCGGAGCGGTATCCATTGGTCGACGTTTGGCCGATCCACTTGCAGAATTGGTAAAGATTGATCCCAAGTCCATCGGCGTTGGTCAGTACCAGCACGATGTGGATCAAATCAAATTGAAAGACAAATTAGATGAGGTAGTAGCGAGTTGTGTAAACGCTGTTGGAGTGGAGCTGAATACGGCATCCAAAGAATTACTCTCCTATGTATCAGGAATTGGCCCTTCTTTAGCACAAAACATAATCACCTACCGAAACGAAAATGGCGCATTTAAATCGCGAAAAGAATTAATGGCAGTGCCGAGGATGGGTGAGAAGGTGTTTGAGCAGTGCGCGGGATTTTTGCGTATTCGTGATGCATATCACCCATTGGATCGCAGTGCTGTTCACCCAGAAAGTTACCATGTTGTGGAAAAAATGGCCCAAGATCTTGGTTGTTCGATCGAGGATTTGATGCTGAACAAGGATTTGAGAAAGAAAATTAATCTCCACAGTTATGTGACCGAAACCATTGGACTACCTACTTTGAAGGATATTTTTAACGAATTGGAGAAGCCTGGCCGTGACCCACGAAAGGAATTTGAAATTTTTAGTTTTGATGACAGTGTGCATGAAATTTCTGATTTGCGGGAGGGCATGCGTTTGCCAGGCATTGTTACCAACGTAACTAATTTTGGGGCATTTGTAGACATAGGTGTCCACCAAGATGGCTTGGTGCACATTTCACAGCTATCCGACACCTTTGTGGATGATCCAAATAAGGTGGTTAAAGCGGGACAGAAGGTGTGGGTTAATGTAACCGAGGTGGATGTGAAACGCAAGCGTATTGCATTAAGCATGAAGGGTGAGAGCAGTAACATTGTGAAAAAGCAACCAGCAAAAAGCGCTAACTACAATCCCAACGACATCAATAGCGCGTTGGCTGCATTGAAAGATAAATTCAAAGGCAGGTGAGACGATTTGGGTTGGTAGGGAAAAGCTTACAGCACAGTTTTTCCAAGCAGTATTTTAGTGAAAAGTTCCAAGCGCTTCAATTGTTGGATTGCATTTATGACAATTTTGAATTTGCTTCAGTTGAGGAGATACTGCCGAAACTCAATGATATTAAGGATCTTGTGGGATTCAACGTTACCGTTCCCTACAAGGAAACCATTTTGTCGAAATTGGACAAGGTAGCGGAGGAGGCCCGATCAATTGGGGCTGTGAATTGTGTTAGGCGTATAAATGGGCAGTACGTTGGCTTCAATACCGATGTTTATGGGTTTTCTCAATCGATAAAACCATTTCTCGATAACACCCACGAACGGGCCTTGATTCTCGGTACTGGAGGAGCTTCCAAGGCAGCAGCTTATGTTCTGAAAACACTGGGTGTGGATGTTTTTTTTGTCAGTCGGGATAAATCACGCTCTGGCGCCGATTTCAATTATGACGAATTATCACCAGTATTGATGAAATCTTTTCTTCTCATTATCAACTGTACACCTTGTGGCACGTTTCCTAACTTAGAAGAGCTTCCTTCGCTTCCAATGAATGGTTTCACAACCCAGCATTTGCTCTATGATATGGTTTACAATCCTGCCCAAACAGCTTTAATGAAGGCTGCTGCGAATGGAGGGGCAACAACCATCAATGGGTGGAGTATGCTGCAGCTTCAAGCCGAAAAGAGCTGGGAGATTTGGAACACGGTTTTTGATTAAACACCTTATGTAAATTCTTTAGCAGTGCGTCTTATTACCATGAGACGATTGCTTATTATGTTGATGGTGTGCACTGGAGGAATGCTGGTGGCACAGAATTGGCAGGTTATCTGCGTTAATTTGAAAGACTCAACTGGACCAGTTGCTAATGCTTCTGTTCGCGTAAATGGAAGTTACAAAGGGGGGACTAGTGATATAGATGGACGCGTAATGTTGCGCTTGCCCATAGCAGAACAGTATGCCATAGCCTTTTACCATCCGGCGTATAAAACCCGTCAATGTCTTTTTCAATCATCTGGCGGCGACACGTTGTACTTTCAGATAAGGATGACACGCAAGTTTTTAGGGCTAGATACGGTGAATGTCATCGCATTCCAAAAGCCGGAGGTTATTCATAAAAGCAATCATTACAGTGTTATCGATTTTGAATTCACAGAAAGCGGTTTTTTATTATTGACTACTGGCGGTACAAAAAATCACTTGTTGGTTAGGTTGACAGATGTAGATGGTCATGAACTGCACGTAAGAGAATTACCATTAGATGCAAACGATCGTG
>CANGWA010000305.1 GCA_947457335.1 Sphingobacteriaceae bacterium | reverse complement strand
TTTCGTATTTAGTTTCTAAAAAATAAAAAAAGCGCCACAGGCGCTAGAGAGAGTATATAAGAAAGAGGGTAAAGGGAAAAAGGGAAAAAGTGTAAAGAAAAAGTCCTCACGCGAAAAGGCAAACTCACAAGACAACCCGAAAACCGATGTAGTTGTACCTATCGTCTGCATCGTACCTGCAGCGATACGCCGAACGACAATTGACTGCACTGCCGTACCACGAGCCACCACGCAGGGCGCGTCTGTTTTGTTCGCCGCCAGTTAACCATGCAGAGCCATCATTGGGCGCACCGTTATAATTTTCATGCCAAACATCTTCACACCATTCCCAGACATTGCCATGCATTTGATATAAGCCCCATGCATTCGGACTGAATTTAGCAAAATTGACATCAACTGTTTTCTGACGATATTCTCCTTTTAGTGCATCACCGTATGGATAGTTACCATTATAGTTCACTAGTTCAGGTGTGATCGTTTCGCCAAAATGAAAATCTGTGGTAGTTCCAGCACGACAGGCATATTCCCATTCAGCTTCGCTGGGCAACCTCACTTTTTTATTGATTTTTTGAGAGAGCTTTTTACAAAACTCTGTAGCATCATCCCACGAAACGTTGATTACTGGTTGGTTTTCGCCTTGAAACTTTACATCAGAAAGATCCGATGGCTTTGTTCCCATCACTGCATACCATTGGGCATTGGTAATTGCATATTTTCCCATCCAAAATTCTTTTATACTCACATCATGAATTGGCTGTTCACTGCTGTATTTATTACTTCCCATGCTAAATTTACCCGCAGGAATTTTTACTAGATCAAGCGTTACGCCATTACCTAGATTCTCACGGATATACTGCACTTTTCCCTTTTTGCGATCTAGCTCAATTTTTGTACCACCACCAATACCAAGAAAACCACTCTCTTTGACTAAACGAACTTTAACAAATTCAAATTCAAACTCAGGTTGAGCGGGTTTACTCTGTTGTTGATTTTTGACTCGTTCCGCTTCTTCCTGTAAACGTTTTAGCCGTTCTTCCTCCTCAGCCTGTTTCCTCAACCTCTCTAGGCGATCATTTTCTTGTCTCTGCCTCTCCAATTCAGCAACTTGTTGCAATCTCAGCCGTTCCGCCTCTTCTTGCTGATGCTTGATTTGTTCGGCTTGTAGTTTGAGCTTCTCTAACTCATTTTGCTTTTGTTGATAATCCGCTTCCTTGGTTGAAATGAGCGGACTTTCGATTAACTCGACATCTCTATCACTCAATCCCAAACTCATCTGAAAAGACTTTAAACCACCTCGAACATATTCATCAAGCGGATATGTTGATTCAATTGCCTTTGTAAATTCCTTCCTATAACGCTCTAAATTGTTTGTGCGTAATGTTTTTGCTTGTTTGCGTTGTTCTTCCTCCTGCTCACGATTCAAGCGTTCTATCTCGACTAATTTTGGCGCAATTAGCCGAGCCTTAACTAGCTCGATGTCCTCATGACGCAAACCTAGACTCTTTTCATAATATTCTAGCTGTGACTCCACAGTGCTACTAAAAGGGAAAGCCTCATTAATTTCTGCTATTAAGTCTTGTTCGTATTGTTCTAGCTTCTTGTTATATTCTTCATACGGACGGATAACTTCAGCAATAATTGCTTCAGCTTCTAATTGACTCAATTCTAAATTTTTCCAACTTATTGACAAGGCAGACTTTGCAAATTTTGAGATCTTACCATTGCTATCACGCACAACCTTCTCAACCTCTTTCCGAAACTTGAGTTTTGGATCGTCTAGCGCCGCCTTTGCTAATATAATCCGATATCCTTCCTTTACAGGATGAAACTCAGGCGACATATCATCATTCACGCTCCTGACTTTATCCCTTACATAGTCATATAATTCATCAACTGCAATCTCTCCATTGCCATCCCGATCCGCCGCTCCAGTTTTTAGTCCTTCCACCAAAAAATGTGTATAGAGAGACAACTCAAATCCCTCCTGTGCAAAAGCATACTGATCCGATGACGATGCTGTTAAAATTGCTCGACCTTCGCCGCCCAACTTTGGCAATACATTTACAGTACCAACACCCTTTGCATTTTTAGAAAATGCCCCACTATGACAACAGTCCAAAATCACCACTTGATGCTTAGATCTATTCCTATTACCCGTATTATTCATCAAATTATGGATATAGCTTGACGGAAGTGCGGTGGGGGGTAAAGCATCTTTGTTTGTCGAGATTGCTGTCAAATAAAAATTATTCTGACTATCTGTCACACCATGCCCAGAAAAATAAAATAGCAACAGGTCATCATTTTTTCGATCTTTAAATAAATGATAAATCTCCGTCTCGATCTCAGTCTTTTCGGCATCCTTCAAAACCTTCACATCGGACTCAGCAAAGCCGCCAATTTCAGGATTGAGTAAAACTTGATGCAAAGCATCGACATCCTTCACCGCACTCGGTAAAGGTGTTAGCCCTGCATTGTAGTTACTAATGCCAATTAATAGCGCGTATCGTCCCATTATGCCGCCTCAATAAATTCTCTAGCCTTTTGCATTGCAAACTCCAACTCTTCACGGCTACTGGCACTTACTTTCAGTTTTTTACCATTGCCTTCCACCTCAAAAGAGATTGGCTTATTGCCAAGGCGATCACCCAAAAATCCTAAAACCTTCTTAGCATTTGCTGTACTAACTTCCGCCGCCAAAACTCCTACCAAAAAACCACCAATGCTCTTATTTCCCTCTGGTGGATTAGGATCGCGCACTCGATCAACAGACTCAATATCAGAGCGATCGCTTAATGCGTCTAATAACTGCACTGCCTCATCATCACGTTCCTCATTGGTCAAATCTGGATCGGTAAAGGTGATCGTCAAAGCGAACTGATTTGGATTTTCAGAAGACATAAACTTGAAAAATTTCTGTAACTTTTCGATATTGTATCGTATTGATTAGTGGAAGTATAGTTGATGTCTATTAAGCGTAGCGACTTAGTGAAATATTTCGCACTTCACAATTTTACCCTTGGGTCTAATCTTCCCAAATTGTATAGACTTCTTCAAATACTTCAGCACAGCTTAAGGACGTAGTTAGGGGCTTTTTGCCCATTTCATCCCGCGCATCCTGTTTAGCTGCGGCAAAACATTTATCCCAAATCGAAAGCAAAAAATCGCGATTGAGACTTGGCATTTCTTCTTGGCTATCTGCAATTTCGCGCCTTGCCGAACGAATCGAAATCATCCAGCTAGGGCTACG
>CANGWA010000304.1 GCA_947457335.1 Sphingobacteriaceae bacterium | reverse complement strand
GATGTTCTTGTGCTGAATATTCCCCTAACTCAAACATATCGCCGAGTAAGGCCAACTTCTTTACCGCCGATAATCCCGCAAAATTTTCAATAGCAGCCTTCATGCTATTTGGATTGGCATTATAGGCATCTAGAATTAAGGTGTTTTTTTGGGTTTGGTGCATTTGCGATCGGTTCATTTCAGGCACATAACCTTCAATGGCCGTTTGTATCTGCCAATCGGTTACGCCAAAATACCTACCAATTGCTGCCGCAGCCAAACAATTAATAACGTTGTAACTTCCTACCAAGTGCGATTGAACAGTTAGGGTTGCATCGGATGAAGGATTCAATTGAAAAGTGGCCCTTTCACCCGGTAGCACCGTTCCTTGTAAATAATAATCATTGGAGGACCCATAGAGAAGGCGATTCATTTTTGACGACAATTCCATCAGTACGCCATCGTCTCCGTTTACAAACAAAAGGCCGCCGTTGTGTTCCAAGAACCTGTACATCTCACTTTTCCCTTTCTTCACCCCTTCAATACCTCCAAATCCCTCTAAATGCGCCTTACCAATGTTAGAAATCATACCAAATGTGGGCTCTGCTATACGGCACAATTGATCGATTTCACCCTGGTGATTCGCGCCCATCTCAATGATGGCAAAGGTGTGCGAGGTGGTTAATCGGAGCAGCGTGAGGGGCACACCGATGTGGTTATTTAAATTACCATGTGTATAAAGTGTGTTGTATTTCTGCGACAACACGGCGTTAACCAATTCCTTCGTGGTTGTCTTCCCATTGCTCCCTGTGATAGCAAGCACTGGTCCCTTAAACTGCCTACGGTGGTGGGTAGCTAAAGCTTGGAGCGCAGTCAACACATCGGGCACTTTAATCATACCGGGTTGAATAGGAATAGCTTCTGAATCAATCACCGCTGCGCTACAGCCAGCCGCGAGTGCCGCTTGAGCAAAGGTATTCCCATCAAAATTGCCCCCTTTGAGTGCAAAAAAAACAGCGCCTTTTTCGAGGTGACGGGTATCGGTAGAGATGCGTTGATTGGCCGCTAGGAAGGCCTGATAAAGTGTTTCAATAATGGATTCCGACATGATGCAAAATAAAAAAACCCCTGTGTGCAGACACACAGGGGTTTCGTAATGTTTTCAACACGGTTACTTGCCACCTAAACCGGTAGGACTGCCCACGCGGGTCATCGCGCAACGGAAGCCTAACCACGCGTTAGATTGACGTTGATCAAGGTAACGGCGAACGCCTGGATTCAAGAAGTAAGCACGATCGCGCCAGCTACCACCTTTCACCACACGGGACTTGTCGTTGATAAGGGACGTCTTAGCGTATTCGTACATCAACTTAGCACCCTTGCTTTCGTAAGCATCTTCACCTTGATCGTAATACAAACTGGACATAACGTCACCATCCATGTAGTTGATGTAATCAGCAGTTTTGTAATTACGACGCTCATCGAGGTTATCAGTCGCTACTGATGAAGATACCTCACGCCATTTAACACGGCCTGGGATATCGGACTTACCTTCTGGTGAAGCGTTGTTATTGTTAGGATCAGTGGTCATGATGGTTAAAACACTGTCGGTCACCTCAACAGGTTCTTGGCTCACACCATGTCCTGAAGGGGACTGTACTTTGTGCTTGAACTTTTGGTAGACAGGACCGTCTGTATTGGTTACAATTTCACCGCCCATGCCACCAACAAGTGTAGTAGAGTCTTTTACTTGAGTGGAGAAAATGTTACCACGGAAAGGACGGAATTCATCCGCGTCAGAAGGTGTATTCGGACGGTATACGTCCATTACCCACTCTGATACGTTACCCGCCATGTTGTACAAACCATAATCATTTGGCCAATACATGTATACCGGAGCAGTTACGTCAGCGTTATCGTTTAAGTAACCAGCAACCCCCATATAATCACCAGCACCGCGCACAAAGTTCGCTTGAATTTGACCAAGGTACTTGTCGTTAGCGTTACGAACACCATGACCGTTCCAAGGGTAAATACGGCGATCTGTAATGCGTTCACCAATGGTATTCCCAATCAAACCATAAGCGGCATATTCCCACTCTGCTTCTGTCGGGAGACGGTACTTCGGTAAGAAAATCCCATCTTCCATACGTACGTCACGCTCTGGGTTTTGGGCATCAAAAGAAGGTAATTTGGTTTTCAATTGACCCTGCCATTTTCCAGCAAGATAAGCTTCTGTACTAAAATAATCTTGATCCGATGGCGATGGATTGTGCTCTAACAAACCTTCACGGATGAGAATGAACTCATTCACGCGGTCGGTACGCCATGCACAAAAGTCGTTCGCTTGCAACCAGTTGACCCCTACAACAGGATAATCACGGTAAGCTGGGTGACGCAAGTAGTATTCTACATAAGGCTCATTATAAGCGAGTTTTTCACGCCAAACCAAGGTATCTGGCAATGCTTTGTAATAAATATCTGGAAAGGTAGGCCCAAATACACGTTGTGTCCAATACAAATATTCAAGGTAAGAGAAGTTACTCACCTCGGTTTCATCCATGTAAAATGAAGAAATCGTCACACGACGGGCAATGTTGTTCCACTCATAAGTCACGTCGTTTTCTGTACGCCCCATGCTGAAGGTTCCTCCTTCAATGAGCACCAAACCAGGACCAGTTTCCTGTTCCTCATAAGGCGGTTTCTCGAAGCCACCATTGGAGGCATCGTTGTAAGCCCAACCTGTAACAGGTGAACGCTCTTGTGTACATGAAACAAAAAACGCCACCATCGCTAGTGTCATTAGTTTCTTGTTCTTTATCCAATTGATATTCATAGTTATGACTGTGAATTAAAGGCTATAACGGATTAATCCGGAAAAGGTTACAAAGATAATTAAAAAGAAGGACATCTGATAGTCCGGTATTTTTTACTTTTTGCCTTACACTCAATCTGCATTTGCAGAGAGATTTCATGTGAACCGCCAGTATTTCCCGCAAGTTTAGAAACAGTAATATCGTAACTGTATCCAAATTTAAAGTTCTGATTCTGAAGGCCTATTAAGGCAATTACAGCATCCGTGTTGCGGTACCAGAGACCTGCAACAAAAGGCCCTTTAACATAATACAACC
Organism: Sphingobacteriaceae bacterium; assembly: GCA_947457335.1. GTDB lineage: Bacteria > Bacteroidota > Bacteroidia > B-17B0 > Aurantibacillaceae > Aurantibacillus. The sequence continues at coordinate 151 of CANGWA010000304.1, read as the reverse complement.
CAAGGTTCAATTGCTTGTGAGCTTTTTGAGCCATGAAGAGAATATTGGGACTAATATAGCTTTCTCCCCCTTTTTCCAACTCAATTACCGCACCACCATGAGCCGTAAACTTCGCTGGCATCGGTGAAGACCCCAACAATCCTTCGTCTGG
>CANGWA010000303.1 GCA_947457335.1 Sphingobacteriaceae bacterium | reverse complement strand
GATTAATGTTGCTCGGAATAATTGCTCTTCCTGAGGCAATTTCATCTCTCACGAATTCAGGTGTGATCAGGTTTTTAGGAGTATTGGCACCAAAACTCTCACCAGCATGCTGTTTGGTAAGCATGTCGTATTGACCATTTAGTTGTGTGCGCAAAGTATCCAAACGCTGGTTTTCACGGATGGCAATGTACTCCATTTCCGGCGTGATAATTCCTTTCCTTGCATAGTGCAATTGTGTGACATTTTTTCCAGGGGCTGCCTTTCTTGGTTCTGCACGGTGGTTAAAACGCAAGCCGTCCAATGAAGTGTCCGCCAAACGTTCCTTACCATAATCAGATGAAATGGAAGTTAATTGAATCGTGTCGTTCCTGTCAACTATCCATTGCTCGCGCAAACGGGGAAGTCCATCCTTAACATCCAAGGCTAAATTCGGATCGGTATAAGGACCACTTGTGTCGTAAACCGTTACTGATGCATTTTGTTCCGTCTTCCCATTGGTCAACTTAGTGGGGTGCAGGGATATTTCACGCATGGCCACTTCAATAGTGTGGAGTTGCCCTTTAACATAAACTTTCTTGGATCCACTGATGGGATCGCGCGTAATTACGGATTGTTGGGGAATACTGTCTTTTTTCATAATGAGATGTTTAACCGCCTTGCGTGGCGCGAATGATGATTACCTGATCGTGCTCTTTTAATTCGGTATTGGCCCACTGACTTTTAGGAATTACCTGATGGTTTACAGCAACCGCTACACCTGCCGTTTTTCCGACACAATAAGAGTCGATGACCAATGATAACAAAGGAGATGCCAAAATTACTGGTGTATCGTTGAGCAAAATTTCCATACGTTCAACGACTTTAAGGCATGCGCACCTGCGCTAACTTTTCCCTACGGCAGCATGATCTGCATCAGGTGTTAAGGGTATTTCTCAGCCAACGCAACGGCACCCCTAAAGTCTGCTCTAAATTACTCCATTTAAATCGGATTAACAACCTACTGCAAATTTTAAGTCAGCATCGCATACAATTTTGCTAAATTTATGACGTTAACTGGTTTCTGAAAGGTAATCTCTACATACTGATCATGGTTGTAATGGTGGCATTGACTTCCTGCGCCACTTTATTAAGTCCTAGTCATCAAAAAGTGAGAATTATTCCCGAACCAGGTATTCAGGTCACTAGTGTGAATTTTGCATTCGATTCTACAAATATTTACAGGGTAAAGCGCTCCGAAAAACCATTAAGGGTTTTGGTGAATGATAATGGATTTGATACAGGTTGTGAAGTGTCTTCCAGGCTGTCACCATTAACCTTACTCAACCTTACCAATTACGGCATCGGATTTCTTATTGATGTTTTTTCAGATTGTGCCCACACCTATCCCAGAAAAATATACCTCTACCACAATGGAAGGGAGCTTCATTGGAGCAGATGGCGCCCAACTAAAAAAGGGGATCTATTTATCAGTTTTGTTCCATTCTCAGGAATAATCGATATGCAAATTTTTTCAAATGGAAGGGACAATACCTCTGTTCATACTTCCCATGCCTATGGTGAAATCTCTGTTAGTTGTCTCACAAGCCACGATGCTTATTTTACTGGTTCCATTGGGACTTCACGCCCTTTCGATGTTGGTGTAGATGGAAACAGTGATTACATGACTTTACGCCAACATTGGCTGTTCAATGGCTTTGATGTTGGTGGTGGGGTAATGGGACTCGTTCCATACTATAAAGTATTTTCTGGACGAAGGACCAATGTGCTTAATTATGGAGAACCTAGAATTGGTTTTTCATTTAGCGCTGGATATAAAATTGCACGCTTTTCAAAACTAGAGCTCGTCTACAACCAGTCCGTTGTTAACCTCATGTCCATGCAACCCTCATTTAATGGCTTGGTCTCATTGCGGCTCAATATTGGTTTCAAATTACCAAGTCTTATCCATAAAAAGAAAAAGGAATGAAGATGCAAGGGAGAGGCATAGTGTTTTTATTGATCTTAGTGGTTGCTGGATGGAGCGGTTTTGCGCAGGGATTTTACTCCGATTCCTCTGCTGTTTATTATGTAAGACTTAAAAATGCAACAGAATATCTGGGAAAAATAACCAACCGGTCGGCAGGCCAAATTTTCATATCGGATAAAATAAAAGGAGAAGTAGTCTTGAATCAATCGGAGGTTAGGTCAATTGAATTGGCAGGGAACACCTTCTTGGTCTTGGTAGAGACTAATGAGAAAAACACTTTTTTTGGCACAGTCACTGAAAAAAATGGGAACCAATTGGTTTTGCAATCAGAAGTGCTCGGCGAAATCATTATTCCAACAATCAACATCAAGTCCATTAAAATCATAAGACGTGAACACATTCATAACGGAGAATATTGGTACCCCAATATCCATGCTTCACAACTTTTAATTGGTGCAACCGCCATTCCTTTGAAAAAAGGAGAGGGCAAGTACGACATGACCGATTTTTTTGTGAACCAAGTGCGTTATGGGGTCACCGATAATGTATCGTTGTTGTTCGGAACAGTGGTCCCCTACAGTGGGGTTTTATCGGCACGTTATGGTAAAAAAGTGAAACCACAGCTCTACCTTGGTGGGGGTGCAACCTTTAACTTTTCCTTTTGGAGCAATCTGAAAGGCATCAATATCGGGTATATCAATGGTGTTATGACCTATGGTAACGAAAGTAACAATGTTACGGCAGGACTTGGGTGGGCCTTTTATCCGGCTGTGCTAGCCGGTAGAACAGTTTCAGGATTGGCTTTCTCTAGTACCACTTTGCCAATGACTACTTTTGGAGCACAAGCGCGTGTAGCGAAGGGAACTTACTTGTTGACAGAAAATTACTTCTTTTCGCTGACCAATGGCCTTTCTGGGGCCAGAACACGTCAGTCGTTTCTTTCGGGTGCCCTCCGTTTTGCGCGCCAAAAGCGATCGTTGACGGTTGGAATTTGGTTGTACTTGGGAGCGATAGATAATGGACTCTTCCCCCATATTGCCTACTCACGATATATTGGGAGGAAATAGTTTTTCAAGATCAACCTGTCAGCAGAATCCATCCTTTGCTCCAACAAGATTCGGGGAATTATTGCTATTTTTGAATTTTCAGAGATATTTTATGCGAGTTATTGAATTCCGTGAAGCGCTTCGTGAAGCCATGTCAGAAGAAATGCGTCGTGATGAAAAGATTTTCCTCATGGGCGAAGAAGTTGCCGAATACAACGGTGCTTACAAAGTATCGAAAGGTATGCTGGCGGAGTTTG
>CANGWA010000302.1 GCA_947457335.1 Sphingobacteriaceae bacterium | reverse complement strand
TTTCGTGGTGCAACGGAAGCGACTTATCCCACTACAAACTTGAAAAATTATTCGAAACAGCCGAAAAAGTATGGCAAAGAAGGGGGTTGGTTTTTGACGAGAAGGAAAAACAATTACTCACCCACATTCACCAACTAGCCATTGCCTAAGAAAGGGGATAATAAACGACCTTCTTTGTTGCAAAAAATTCTTCTTCAAAAAAGTCAGATAACTGAAAGAACTGCGCTTTATCGTAATAACGACCAAATTCTTCCATTAAATCACCACCTTTAAGGTACAAAATGCCATTTCTAAATGTGTTTTTTTGATCATGGTGCACCTTGCCTCGCACCCAATTATAAAACACGGGAAATTCTGTGACAGCGCGACTAACAATAAAATCAAACTGCTGCTTTATGTCCTCCACGCGCGCATGCACCGCGGTTACATTTTTTAAGCCTATACCATTTGAAACCGCCTCAACGACTTTTATCTTCTTTTGGATGCTATCGCATAATACAAATTGTGTCTCGGGAAATAATATGGCAAGTGGAATTCCAGGGAACCCACCCCCTGTACCAACATCGAGAACGCTAGAACCAGCTGCAAATCCCATTACCTTGGCAATTCCTAGAGAATGCAGTACATGGCGTTCATAAAGTAAATCAATGTCTTTTCGCGATATGACGTTGATTTTAGCGTTCCATTCCATGTACAATGCCATCAATCCTTCCAATTGTTGTACCTGTGTCGAGGATAGATTGTTAAAATATGTGTAAACCGGATTGCTCAAAGTTTTTCTTTATTGCCTTGAAGGGCTGTAAATAATAGATCCCGCGCCCTGAATAGTTGCGCCTTAATGGTGCCAATTGGTAAATTGAGGCGTATTGCAATTTCTTCATGGCTCAATTCCTGAAAGTAAAACAACTCAATCATCTCCTTGTATTTTGGTTTGAGATTATCGACAAGGGTTCTTATTTTTTCGATCTTTTGTTTCCTAATAAAAGTCTCCTCAGGATCCGGCTCATTGGCCCTAATATGGGTTGACGATTCACTGGGGTCATTATTATCCGATCTTTGATCAATCGGAATCTGCACCTTGATTTTCTTCTTGCGTAAAAAATCGATGGCATTGTTACTCGCAATTTTAAACAACCATGTACTAAATGCATAATCGGGACTGTATTGGCCTAGCTTTTTGAAGGCTCGACCAAAGGCCTCAATGGTTAAATCATCAGCATCGTCTCTATTGTTACACATTTTTAGCATCATGAAAAACACACTTTCCCGATACCGTTGCAAAAGCTCTGCGAACGCTTTTTGGTCGCCTTGATCCACGGCCAAACGAACAAGCCTGTAGTCATAAACGGCCTTGGTGGTCATTTTTTGCTCTTTATCAGGTTCTAGTGGTTCCACTTTTGCTTTTTTTCTGTGATTTTAGAAATATGGAAGATCGGGTAAATGAAAAGTAGCAGTGGTTCTAATAGGGGACCAAGGAGTAGTAAGTCCTTTTCTTGTAACTTTTTGAATCCCTTGTTGAAAAGGAGTAGCTGTAACAATCCTTTTAAGAAAAGTAGAATGGGAATCATTATCCATGTTTCAACGCATAAAAACTGCATCAAAACGGTTAGATGGAAAAAGTATAGGGAGAAATAGTGAAAGAAGATTCTCGCTAAATCGTTTGAGCGGTATTGGCCTGCGGTGGTGAGGTGACGCGCTTTTTGTAAACGCCAATTCCTAAAAGTCTGCTCTGGAATGGATAGGGTCGAACTGCCTTCAGTTAAACAAATATTGGTATTGGTAGATGTTGAAGCTTCGTTAACAAATAAGTCATCATCACCAGACTGAATGTGGTAATGACTGGAGAATCCCTTGTTGGCGAAAAATAACGATTTAGTATATGCCAGGTTGCGCCCCACTCCCATGTAAGGTTTCTTACGTATTGCTGCTGTAAAATATCCTGCAGCAATCATTGCCGTATCAAAACGAATGAGCTTGTTTAACAGACCCTTCTGCTTTTCATACCCCCCATAACCCAATACGATCTGCTGGCCTTCAGCAAAACCGGCCGCCATTTCGGTGAGCCATTGATTGCTGGTTGGATAACAGTCCGCGTCCGTAAATACCAAATTGTCGTAACGTGCTGCTTTAATCCCCACAAGCATGGCAAATTTTTTGCCGTGCTTGTAATAAGGATCCTCCTTGATGTTTGCCTTTCTCAGGTTAGGAAAAATAGCCGCAAATTCATCAATCACCGATTCCGTATTATCCCAACTGCAATCGTTCACTACAATTACTTCAAAATCAGGATAATCTTGGGTGAGTACTTTAGGCAAGAACTCAGTGAGCTTGTCGTCTTCATTTTTAGCGCAAATCACCACACTAACGGGGTGTTTTTTGTCACTTTTTACCAAATGAGTGGATTTATACCTTGAAAAAGGTGCATAATGCAACAGATAGTTGAATGTAACAAGGCAGAGCCCCAAAATGCCAGTCAGGCAAATTAGTTCTGGTATTCCGATGGTTGTGAACTCAGGAATGAGCATGATTGCAAAGTTATCGGGCAGGGTAGTTCAAATAAAAATATCTTTGCATTTCTGAAGGAAAATATCAACAATGGATGTTGTACAAGCATTAATTCTGGACATGGATGGCGTCTTGATCGACAGCGAACCACTTTGGCGACGCGCTATGATAGCTGGCTTTGCAGAATTTAACATTCACCTGACAGAACAAGATTGCCGTTTAACCGTTGGTAAACGCATAGATGGGGTAATTGCTATCTGGTTGGACAAAACGAATAGTCCTGCCAATCCGCTAAAAGTTGAACAGGTCATTGTAAATCACCTCCTTGAACTAATTGAATTGGAAGGCATGGCCATGCCAGGTGCTATTGAAGGCTTAAAATTGACGCGCCAAGTGGGGGTTTTAACCGGATTGGCAACATCTTCATCTGAAACTTTGATGGACGCAGTGCTAACAAAACTGCAAGCAAGGGATCTGTTTCAAGTGGTGGTTTCAGCTGAGAAAATGAAGTATGCAAAACCGCATCCTATGGTTTTTCTGGAATGCGCTGCTCTTATGGGGGTACCTCCTGCTAATTGCTTGGTAGTGGAAGATTCTGTAAATGGCGTTATTGCTGGCAAAGCTGCTGGCATGAAAGTTATCGCTGTCCCCGATCATCAAGCCTTGCAAAAGGATAAATTTGCTATTGCCGACATTGTTCTAAATGGCATGCATCAATTGCCAGAGTACCTTGCCGATACCCTTAAAAACATGCAAATTACAAATTA
>CANGWA010000301.1 GCA_947457335.1 Sphingobacteriaceae bacterium | reverse complement strand
TTTTGGAGTAATGTCCTGACTGGAAGCAGTTGCTATAGCCACGGTAGTGTTTACTGCAGCTCGCGGAAGGCGGGGTAGCGTATCTTTTTGGACTTTTGCAGTTGAATGCGTTGGTAACAAAGGGTTGAGAGAGCGTGCGACCGAAGCATCAGAGTCTGCCGAGGGAACAACCGCTTGCATAGGTGCTGGCGATTGACCTGTAGGGTCAATTTGGATGATTTTGTATATGCCTAAAGCCATGAGCCCTGCCAATACTACAAAGCCTAAAGCCAATACTGCTGTCCTGTTCAAACTAATTTCAGGTAGTTGAATGGAGTCGGTAGTTTCATCTTTGGCGCCGGTAGCTTGAAATTGATCCCAAGCATCTGCAGGTAACGGCTCTTCCATTTCCTGAAATATCAATTTTAGCTTACGCTCATCTATTTCATAAATGAAATGATTCATCACTGATTGGGTTGCGTTTGGTTATCTCTAAGTAGAGTATCAAGATGCTTTTGAAAATTATATCTAGCTTTTTCTAGATTACTTTTGATGGTTCCTGAACTAGAATCAAGCATTTCTGACGCCTCTTCAAGACTGATGCCATCGATGACATGCAGGTTATAAATGAGCCGTTGGGCTGGGACTAACTTTTGTAGCGCTGCCAAAAGGGAATCGGACGGCGCTTGGTTGTAATCGGGTGGGGTAACCATCGATGCAAACAAGTCAAATGAGCGTTTTGATTCTGCAGCATGAACGGTACTCGATACATAATATTCACTGCGTATGCTTTTTAAATAGGCAATGATGCCCTTCAAAAAAGATTTTTCGAACTGTTGAACTGCAAGTTCAGGTTTGATGTTCCTGCTTTGATGCAAATCATCTAATGCAAACTGAAAGCCAGCATGCAAACAATCCTTCCCTTGTTGACTGTTTTTACTGTATCGCTTCGCCATGGCTGCAAAGCGAGGATAGAGCAATTCAAATAAGGCCCTTTTAGAGTGGATGTCCCTTTTTTGTAGAAGAGTTGCCAGCGCATCGTGTACCATGCCGGTAATATTAAACGAAAAAAGAGGGATAAAAGTTGCAAATTGAGGATTGTTATTACCTATCCGTGGTTGAAAGCGCTTGACTTTAAGGGGAATGCAGGATGTTTTACAAAATTTGGACATTCTTTTAGCACCCTTTAGCAATCGTTTCAGGATTTGCAAGGATTTTTTTTATATTTTTATTATGGGCTTGTAAATGAGTCGGATTGCGGTTTTTCAGCCATTTACCAACAATTCTAAACTGTTTAAAACTTCGAATCCGTGTTAATTCATTTGTCTGGGCAACCGGTGCTTTTTTACATTTATTTGCAATACTGAAAACGTGAAAATCCATTAAAGGAGTTGTTATGACAGAGCCAATTCTAGTTGAAAATAAGGACCGATTTGTCCTTTTTCCTATTAAGTATAAGGACATTTGGGAATTCTATAAGAAAGCCGAAGCCAGTTTTTGGACGGCAGAAGAAATTGACCTGGCTTCCGATATTACAGACTGGAACGAGAAGCTCAATGACAACGAACGCCACTTTATTAAGCACGTTCTGGCTTTTTTTGCGGCAAGCGACGGAATTGTTAATGAAAACCTCGCCATCAACTTCTTAAATGAAGTGCAATACCCAGAAGCACGGTGCTTCTATGGTTTCCAGATCATGATGGAGAACATCCATTCCGAAACTTATTCCCTGCTCATTGATACCTATATCAAGGATCCAGTAGAGAAGGATCGTTTGCTTCACGCTGTAGACACCGTTCCATGTGTCGGTGAAAAAGCGGATTGGGCTTTGCGTTGGATTAAAAACGGTTCGTTTGCAGAACGACTCATTGCGTTTGCCGCTGTAGAAGGTATTTTCTTCTCCGGATCCTTCTGCTCAATTTTCTGGTTGAAGAAGCGTGGATTGATGCCAGGTTTAACGTTTAGTAATGAATTAATTAGTCGTGACGAAGGCCTCCATTGTGATTTCGCTTGCCTTCTCTATTCCGCCTACGTCAAGAACCCACTTCCAAAAGAGGATGTAACAAAGATTATCGTGGATGCGGTTAATATTGAGAAAAAATTCGTAGTGGATGCAATTCCCGTGAAATTAATAGGGATGAATGCGGATTTAATGTGCCAGTACATTGAGTTCGTTGCCGACCGCCTTCTCCAAGCGCTTGGTTGTAATAAGTATTTCAATGCCACTAATCCGTTTGACTTTATGGAAATGATTTCGCTTCAAGGGAAAACCAATTTCTTCGAAAAACGGGTGGCCGAATACCAAAAGGCCGGGGTCATGAATAATAAGGAGGAGAATAACGTCTTTAATCTAGACGAGGACTTTTAAGAAGAGTACATTGGAGGGAGTAAATTGATGTAAGTCCCTGACTTACAGTGGAATTCTACCCTCCTAACCCAGGTCACGGGTTGTTAACCAAACACAGTTGATAGAAGAAAGTTAAATACAAAACAAGTAGGGTGCAATTAAAAGTACCTTGTAGATACAAAAATTTAAAAAACGCAGTGATATGTTCGTTATTAAAAGAGATGGTACACGCGAGTCGGTAAAGTTTGATAAAATTACCGCACGTATTCAGAAGCTCAGCTATGGACTTGAGCCGAATCATGTTGATCCAATTTTGGTTGCCAAAAAGGTAATCGATGGTGTATACGATGGTGTAACCACTAGCGAACTAGATAACCTCGCTGCTGAAACAGCTGCCTCACTTACTGTGCGCCATCCTGATTATGCCCAGTTGGCCTCACGAATTGCTGTGAGCAATTTGCATAAGAATACCATCAAGAGTTTTTCTAAGACGGTAGAAGCATTATACGAATACATCGACCCTAAAAACGGATTGCGTGCTGCCCTCATCGCAGATGATGTCTATAAGATCATCACGGAGAACGCTCACTTACTGGACTCAACTATTATTTACGATCGTGATTTTGGATACGATTACTTTGGATTCAAAACGCTTGAAAGGTCTTATCTACTTAAAATGAATGGACGTGTGGCTGAACGTCCGCAGCACATGATCATGCGCGTAGCAGTCGGTATCCATAAAAACGATATCGAATCGGCCATTCGCACCTATCATTTGATGAGCGAACGCTGGTTTACGCATGCAACGCCAACCCTATTTAATGCAGGTACACCAAAACCACAAATGAGCTCTTGCTTTTTGTTACAGGTGAAAGATGATAGCATTGACGGCATTTATGATACACTTAAACAGAGTGCCAAAATTTCCCAAAGTGCTGGCGGAATTGGCCTAA
>CANGWA010000300.1 GCA_947457335.1 Sphingobacteriaceae bacterium | reverse complement strand
TGCTACTGTTGCGCTACCGCGGCAATTTTGAATTGGGGAGCGAAACGGTGCAGGGCGATGTGATGACCCTTATCAATAGCACCTCTTGGGCCATTTTTATTGTGCTAGCCAAACCCATTATGGTGCGTTACAACACCATCACCGCCATGAGTTGGATGTTCTTAGTGGGTAGTCTTATTATGTTACCAATCGGTCTACCTTCGGCCTTGGAAACAAATTTCGCAGCCTTTACCCCACACGCTTGGTTCGCATTAGGCTTTGTGGTAATTGCTACAACGTTTTTCGCCTACCTACTCAATTTATACGGTTTACAAATGTTGAGTCCGGGTACTGTTAGTGCCTATATTTACCTCCAGCCCCTACTTGCCTCCTTATTTGCGGTGATTATGGGCGAGGACCTACTCACGCCAACAAAATTGTTTTCAGGAATCCTTATTATTGCAGGATTGTTCTTGGTAAACAGCAAACTTTTTAAAAAAGAATCCCAATGAAATCAATGACCGGCTTTGGAAAAGCAACTTGTGAAATAGGTGGACGTTCACTTAGCATTGAAGTGCGATCACTCAATAGCAAGGGAGCAGATATTAATTTGCGATTACCTTCAACTGTTAGAAATTACGAAGCCGAAATTCGCAGTGAAATTACCCGGAAACTTGAGCGAGGCAAAATCGATGTCTCCATGAATTTTGAAGGCGCGTCTGCTGATTTAGGCACGACCATTAACCTTGATTTAGCTAAGGCCTACCACACCCAATTAAAAGTGTTGGCCGAAGCCTTAGGCGAAACACTGAGCAATCCCGTTGCACAAGTGCTCAACATGCCCGATGTTATGAAATCGGAGAAAAAAGAAGCCGATGAAAAAGAGTGGGAACAGATACAAAAATGCTTGAACGAAGCCTTTGTGCAACTCACTACCTTTCGTGAAGCAGAAGGACAAGCCTTGTTCAATGATTTGAAGTATAGAATTGACGCTATCGAAGGCCTTTTGCAAGCCGTTGAGGCAGCTGATGTGACCCGTTTACAAAACATGCGTGAACGGTTAAAGAAAAACGTAACCGAAGTTATTGGTAATGAAAAAATGGACCCCAACCGTTTCGAACAAGAGTTGATTTATTACTTCGAGAAATTAGACATCAACGAAGAAAAAGTGCGTCTTCGCACCCATCTCAATTACTTCCTCACCACCTCCAAAGAGCCCTCCAGCGGTCGTAAATTAGCCTTCATTGGACAGGAAATTGGTCGCGAAATAAACACCATCGGTTCCAAAGCCAACGACGCTACCATTCAAAAACTAGTCGTTCAAATGAAGGACGAATTGGAGAAAATCAAGGAACAATGCAATAATGTTCTTTGAAGAAATGTAGGCGTTAAATTGAAAATTGAGAGTTGAAATTAATTGTTAATGGTAAATTGATAATGGTTAATGGCGTGACCGCTGAAATCAATTGTTTATGGTGAATTGTAAATGGTTAATGGCGTTACCGCTACATACGCTAAACGCCCCCGCTGAAAGTCATCTTGAAAGCGCTTCAGATTATTTTTGATTGGCGCCTTCAGGATGACTTTCTGCGGGAGTAGCGTATTGGCAGTAGTGGCTATGACATGAGCGGGGTTGAGAGTTGAAAGTTGGCGTTAACGTCGCGCCAGGGACTGCAACGGAAATGCAACTTGTAAGGGGCCAGTGGGTGTTAGCACGAGGAGGCTGAGCCCGCACACTTGCGGGTGAAAACCCCGCAGGCCTACACCCACGGCACCTTACAAGTTGAATTGCAGTGGAAGGCCCGCCCGGGCGCCCAAATCATTCTTCAAACAAAAAGTCTAACGTTTACTAAACGCCAATCTTTTCGTTTACCACCTTCACAATCTCTGATTCGAGTTGTTTGGCATTTTGTTCAATGGCCTTACCTTCGGCGATGACCTTTTCGACATAGCTTTTATCATCGAAGCCAGCTGCATTGATACGCACGTTCATGAAGGCGCCGCTCACTGCCGCACTGGCGCACAAGGCTCCAACACCAGCGTCGCTAACTGAATTTGGATTACCATTAACGGCCATTTCCTTCAATATCGGTAATACGGCTGCTGCTGTCTTCATGACTTCTAATGGCACCTCGATGGCATGTTGAGTAGCGTCTTGTATGGCCTTTTTCCTGGCCACTTTTTCGGCATCGTTGCCTTTCGGTAAAGAAAATGCATCCATGATACGATTGAATGCAGCTGTATCGGCATCTACGTAACGCAGCAATTTATCTTTAAGCTGTTGGGCTTGTTCAGCGTGATGACTAAACTCTTCCCAACGATCGTCCCACCCCTTTTTATGTGAACTCAAATTCGCCACCATGCCGCCCAATGCTGCGCCTAAACTACCGAGGTAGGCTGAAATAGATCCACCTCCTGGAGCAGGACTCTCACTGGCAGTTTCATCAGCGAAGGCATCAAGCCTCATACTAATGAGCTTACTGTCTGCCGGATTCTTGAGCAAGTACTCAATAATACGTTCCTCGGGCTTAAATGGTCCTAATTCATCTAAGCCAAGTGATTTAACCGCGATCTTAATAAGTTCCTTTTCACTCACCCCTACCGAACGCTTTTGTTTGCGCAGAAAATAACGACCGGCTTCTAAGAGAGCGTTTAATGGCACTAAGCCTACCAACTCCGAACCCGTAACACGAATACCGCGGGCTTCCGCTTTACGGCACACCTCATCAAAGGCCACATGCACTGGTGTGACCAAAATATTGGTGAGGTTCATTGAGATTTGCGCAATGCCATATTCTTCGATGTACCAGCCAATCGCTTTCACCGATTTCAACGACCCCGGTATGGATTTCGGTTGGCCTTTTTCGTCGAGAATAATTTTACCGGTTAGTGAATCGCCTTCACGCATCACTCGTCCAGCCTCTCGCACATCAAAAGCAATGGCATTGGCACGACGGGTAGAAGTGGTATTGAGATTGATATTGTAAGCTACTAAGAAATCACGCGCGCCAATAACAGTAGCACCACGAACCGCATCAAATTCAGCTGGACCAAAATCGGGTTGCCATTCAGGTTCTTTAATTTTTTTGAAAAAACCTTCGTATTCACCATTCCGTATAACAGAAAGGTTGGAGCGGTTTTTATTGGCTTGTGCGGCTTCGTATAAATAGACTGGAATGGCTAACTCCTCACCCACCCTTTTGGCTAACAGCTGGGCATAACGTGCCGTCTCTTCCATTGAAATACCGCTAATGGGAATAAATGGACAAACATCGGTTGCCCCCATGCGCGGGTGTTCACCTTGGTGATTGCGCATATCAATAACCTCCCCAGCCTTTTT
>CANGWA010000299.1 GCA_947457335.1 Sphingobacteriaceae bacterium | reverse complement strand
GTCGCCCGTATACAACTATGTGCAAGAAGCCAATGCAGGCTTACGCCTGTATAAAAAACTTTGGTTGGATGCAGGCCTCTTTAGAACACACATCGGGCTAGAAAGTGTGCAGCCCCGTGAAAACATTGCTTCCGGTATTGCCGTCACAACCTTTTTTGAGCCCTACTACATGTCCGGCGCGAAACTCAGCTACATCGCTTCTGACAAACTCACACTACAAGTCAATGCCTTTAACAGTTTTAATGGATTTATTGAGAATAATCGCAGCAAGGCTTTAGGTGCCAGTGTGATGTATGAACCAAGTTCGCGTTTCAGTCTTACGTTTAACTCCCTTTGGAACGACGACACTCCCGATGGGGTGCAACCCAAGCAAGGTCGGCTGTACAACAATTTTTACATGGTATACAAAAGTACGCGTTGGACGTTGGGCGCTGAGCTCAATTACGGCCTACAACAACACACCAGTATCACAGGTAAGGATAGAACCGCTCAGATGTACAGTGGATTGTTTCTCGCCAAGTACAAAGTCACATCCACCTATTCGCTTTATGGGCGGGTGGAGCACTTCAGTGATCCCGATGAAATACTCACCGGACCCGAATTCAATCAAAACAAAAAACTCATCGGACTCAACATCAGCGGTGGCACGGTGGGCATGGAATACAAGTACAAACCCAATTCCTATTTGCGCATGGAATCGCGTTACTTGCAAACACACGGTGCTGATGAAAAAATATTCTATAGAAACAACCAGTCCTCAGATAACCGCACAGAATTGCTCATCACGTTTGGCATTTGGTTTTAAACTCCATCTATGAACAGTAAATTACCACAAGCAGGCACCACTATTTTCACTGTTATGAGCACATTAGCCCGTGAACACAACGCGGTGAATGTCTCTCAAGGCTTTCCCGATTACGAACCAACTGCCGAATTGCTCGAATTGGCAAACAAGTATTTACTAGGTGGTTACAACCAATATGCGCCCATGCCGGGAGCACCGGCCTTGCGGGAGACCATCAGTCAGCTCGTCACCCATTGCTACGGGGCCACACCCGATCCCGATAAAAACATTACCATTACAGCGGGCGCCACACAAGCCCTCTACACCGCCATTGCCACATTGGTGCACCCGGGCGATGAAGTGATTGTGCTGGAGCCAGCTTACGACTGTTACGTGCCCGCCATTCTCGTGCATGGCGGAGTGCCCGTGTATAGTCGATTAAGGGAGCCGGACTTTTCGGTGGATTGGCAGGATGTCAAACAAAAAATCACGAAGCGCACCCGCGCCATAATTGTGAACACACCGCACAATCCGACGGGGGCTGTTTTTTCAGCAGCCGATTTACAAACGTTGGCTGAGTTGGTGAGTGACTATGGTATTTATGTGATCAGTGATGAAGTATACGAGCACATGGTGTTCGACGATCGTCCCCATGCCTCTGTGCACCGTCATGCGGTGTTGAGGGACCATGCCATTGTGGTGTCTTCGTTTGGCAAGACGGTGCATGCTACGGGTTGGAAAATTGGGTACATCTGTGCGCCAGAAAAATTGACAACGGAGATAAGAAAGATACATCAATTCTTGGTGTTTGCTGTGAACCACCCGTTGCAATTGGCCTTGGCAGAATACTTGCGTGTGCCCGAGCATTATACCCACATCCATGCCTTTTACCAACGAAAACGTGATTTATTGCGCCGTGAGTTGGCCGATAGTCGGTTAAAATTGTTACCGTGTGCTGGATCTTATTTTCAATTGGTTGACTACAGTGCCATCGCACAAGAGCGTGACACCGACTTAGCGGTGCGGCTGACAAAAGAAAACAAATTAGCCACTATACCGCTTTCTGTTTTTTACCACGACCAGCACGACCCCCATTTGTTGCGCATTTGCTTTGCCAAGCAAGATGCCACCATAAAAAAAGCCGCAGAGATACTCCGCGGCTTATAGGAAAAAATAATAAACGATTACTCAATGGTACCGTTGCGTTGTGCTTCCTTGCGGTAGCGAGCCAAGCGCGTGGTCCAATAAACCAAAACAAATATAATAAGACACCAGATGATGACATTCGGACCATGTCCAAGTACTTTCATTCCTTTAAAAATCCATTGGAAGAAACGACCAGTTCCTTCAAAAATATCGGTCCAGGTTATCATCAGCATTTTCATGACTGTATATTTTGTAAGTTTATCCCACAAAAATAACAATTTTTACAAAAGAAAAAAAAGGTGTTTGCCGGCTTGCTAAATAAGGGACTCAGGGGCAGCCTGGTGCTTCTCATCAGTTTTTTCGCGGTGATGGCTGTGTTGACGCGGCTTTCCCCCTACACCATTGAAAACATCACTTATCCGAATCTTTTTTTCAACTACTTGGCCAACACGGTCAGCAGTGAAACCCTGATATTGCTCATCAATTGCCTTTTTGTAGCCATCAGTGCCGCCCTGTTAAACATGTTGTGTGTAAAAGAGGAGGTTTCGGACAAACAGAATTACCATCCTGTTTTTCTATACCTGGTCATTGCCTTCAGCACGGTGAATGCCAATCAACTGCAACCCATGCTTTCGGCCAACTTGTTTCTCTTTTTCGCTTTTTATAGAATCATGGGGACCTACCGTTCTGAACACGCCAACAACCGCATTTTTGAAGGTGCTTTTTGGCTTGCTTTGTCGGCCTACTTTACCATTTCTTCTGTCACCTGGATTCCGGTTTATTTTGTTGCCCTTACCGTACTCAGGCCCTTTGTTTGGCGTGAATGGGTGATTGCCTGCCTGGGCTTTTTGTCACCAATCGTGATGTCTGACGCGTTGGCTTATCTCAGTGACTTTAACAATGGTTATTTATGGGAAGCAGCTGGTTTTTACTTCACGCACATGAAAGTACCTGCCCTCAGTGAATACTATTTATTTGAAATTATTCTCTTAACCGTGTTGTTCATTTTTGCCTTGTTACAAAACATGGCTTTCGGATTGGGCAATACCGTTAAGAAACAACGGGCTAAAACACTCTTGATTTGGTTATTGGTGTTTAGTCTCCCCCAAATATTTGAACCAGGCGCCAATTCTTCCACCATTTTACTCTCCTTTGCCATGCCGGTGAGCATTTTTACTGGGGATTTGTTATTTGGTATTCGTCAGAAAAAAATCACCAATACCCTACTGGTATTAATTCTACTGGCAGCCGCCATTGTGGTGTGTGGCAAATTTGGATTGTTATAAACGTCCCCTTACCTCCATAACTGTGTGCTCAACGGCCTGTTTCCTCTTGCAAAAGCACCTGTAACAGCGCTTGCAGGAATTAGAAAACGTTTGGGGAAAAGCCGGCTTAAGGAC
>CANGWA010000298.1 GCA_947457335.1 Sphingobacteriaceae bacterium | reverse complement strand
TTCCTCAGGGAAGCTGTGTTTCATACAAAAAATCCTGATTCCTTCTGGATTACAGTAAACTGTGATCCTTGGGGGAGGGCTTTACCAGCAAAACCAGCTTCCTCAGGGAAGCTGTGTTTCATACAAAAAATCCTGATTCCTTCTGGATTACAGTAAACTGTGATCCTTGGGGGAGGGCTTTACCAGCAAAACCAGCTTCCTCAGGGAAGCTGTGTTTTTTTATTTTACCCACTGCACCCTCAAGCCTGAGGGCTTGGGGTTTGTGGCTAAAATAAAAAAACCGCCTCACTTCGTGAGGCGGTTTTGCTGGTAGCGGGAGATGGATTCGAACCAACGACCTTTGGGTTATGAGCCCAACGAGCTACCCCTGCTCTATCCCGCATTATAATTCTTTAATGCCTTTTATCAATATTTCAATCTTTCGAACCAACGCCCTGCTGATTCAGCAGGGTATGAGCCCACGAAGCTACCCCTGCTCTATCCCGCACTATAACTTTCTGTTGGAGTACTTCAGAAATGCGGTGCAAATATACAGGTTTGTTTTCTTTATAACAAATTACTTATGAACATAATTGGTAATTATTGATTTGACTTCCTCTCCAGCTAGAATTCCATCTCTGGTTTTCTACTCAATCTATTTTTTTATTTAACTTTAAGGGATGCTTCGAACCATTTCCCTCTACTGCACCTTGACACTTATACTTTCCACGCTTTACTCCTCTGCTCAATGCACCTTCACCGCTTCTGTCCCTTATTTCGAGTCCTTTAGCGCACTTACCGCCAATAACCAATTACCCAACTGTTGGACTTCCAACAACCTCGGATCTTCCACACTTACCTATACCAATTCTACCAATGCATACAGCGGTGCAAGTTGTGTGTCTTTTTACCATTCGCCTGCTGGAGGCAGGTACTTTTATTCCAACGGAATACAGTTGTACGCAGGAATTGTGTATTCTGTTAATGTTTTCTACAAAACCGATAATACTGGCGGGACCAATTGGAGCAACCTTCAGCTTGGCCTCTCCACAGTTCAAGCAGCCAACGGCACAACGTTGATCAACACCATTGCCACACCCAACACCCCCGTTTACACTGCCATTTCAGGCACCATTGCAGTAACTACCTCTAGTATCTATTACCTCTCACTTACCGGTTCCGTTTTTCCTGGCGCAGCAGAACAACTGTATTTTGACAACTTCTCTATTAATATTCCTTGCAGCGGACCAGGAGCCATAAATGCCCCTACCGTTTCAATCAGTACCAACAATGGTTACACCACCACCCCCGGAGCAACCTCCATCTGCGCCAATTCACAATCCACCCTCACGGCTATTGGTGCTAACAGTTACAGCTGGAATGGCGGGATTACAACTGCCACAAGAGTTCTGGGTTCTGGTTCGCCGGGAGCAATTTTTGTGATAGGCACAAACACCTTAACGGGCTGTACAAGCAGTGCCACTATAAGCCAAATTCATCCTATTCCCACCAGCAGCATCAATGCTACCGCCTCCGTTATATGTCCCGGCGAATCGACCACTCTCACTGTGGCTGGCGCCAACACTTATACTTGGTTTAACAGCAGCAACGCTACAACCGTTGCCATTACGCCTACAACAACCACCGCTTATTCGGTCGTTGGGACATTTACCAATACTGGTTGTAAGAACGTTACCACATTTACTATTAGCGTTAAATCGCCAACCGTTATGGTTACCGCATCACCTCCCCTTCTCTGCCGCGGCAGCAGTGCGATACTGAGCGCATCGGGCACAAGCAATTATTCATGGACAGGAGGCACCCTCAACAGTAATTCGTCTAGCGTTACTGTTTCACCTTCCGTTACTACAGTTTATACAGTAATAGGCTCCAATTCAGCCTTCTGTAAAGACACTGCCTTGCTGCAAATAACCATTCTTCCCTCCCCCTCTATTCATGTGCAAGGCAGCACCACTATCTGCAAAGGCGAAACCCACACGCTTGTCGCCTCTGGGGCAACCTCACTTCAATTTCAAGGCACTATTGTCTCCCAAAACAATGGCACGGCCACCCTTTCTCCACTGGTTAACAGTAACTACACCATCATTGGAACATATCCCAATGGCTGTAGCGACACGGTCATCACTACCATAACAGTGGATAAATGCATCGGAATAAATGAAGTAGCCACCACCCAGCGCATGATTTTCCCCAACCCTTTCTCCAATGAATTGTACATTTTATTGGACCGACCCGCTGCCTGGCAATTGTACAGCATTTCAGGACAAAAATGGCTTCAAGGCAATGCACTAAACGAAGTTGTTTCAACACCACACTTACCAAGTGGTTACTACCTGCTAGAAATTTTTAGAGATGGCTTTATTTACCGCTACCAATTGGTAAAAGACTAAAAACACTAAGGCCTGAATTCACACATAAATAGCCCACAATGTTAAAGATTAGGTTTGGTTTTTGCATTAATACACCTATTTTTGCGGGTTGAACAACTACCATGGCTAATTTCGACCTGATAATGCCCAAAATGGGCGAAAGCGTAGCAGAAGCTACTATCATAAAATGGACCAAGAAGGAAGGTGACTCCATAAAGGTGGATGAAACCGTGCTGGAAATTGCAACCGATAAGGTGGATAGCGAAATTCCCTCCCCCTTTGAAGGTATATTGGTAAAACGTTTGTTCAATGAAGGCGATGTTGTTCAGGTTGGTGCAGTGATTGCTGTTATCAGTTCTGATGGCGCAGCTGTTGCTAGTGCCCCTGTTGCTGCTCCTGCGGCCACCTCCGCTCCTACGGCAGCTCCTGTTGCCGTTGCTCCTGTTGCCACAGCGGTTCAAAACGACTACAGCAAGTCTGATAAATTTTATTCGCCCCTTGTTAAATCCATTGCTAAGGAAGAAGGCATCAGCATGGCTGAACTTGATACCATTAGCGGCACTGGGCAAGAAGGCCGTGTTACAAAAGCAGACATGCTTGCGTTTGTAGAACAACGCAAAAAAGGTGGCGCTCTCGTTCCAACTTCAGCTCCTGCAGCACAACCAGCTTCTACACCAGCCCCTGCGCCAGCGACGGGTGATGGAGCGATGGTTATTAATCGTCCAGCTGTTGCAGTTGGCGCAGGTGATGAAATCGTTGAAATGGACCGCATGCGTAAACTCATTTCCGATCACATGGTCATGAGCAAACACGTTTCACCGCATGTGACCTCATTTGTGGAAGCCGACGTGACCAACTTGGTGTTGTGGCGTGATAAAGCCAAAAAGGAGTTTGAAAAACGCGAAGGTGAAAAACTAACCTTTACCCCATTGTTCATTGAAGCGGTGGCGAAGGCTATTAAAGACTTCCCAATGATCAACGT
>CANGWA010000297.1 GCA_947457335.1 Sphingobacteriaceae bacterium | reverse complement strand
CAATTACCAATTTGTGTTTGCGTAAACCTGTGTTTTGCCATTCAGCTGTTGCGCCATTGACCCAATAAAACCCGACGTACTTTCGAAAGGCTGGTCCCGCATGCCAAGTAGAAGTTGAATCACTGGCCTGCATTTGGGAAGCGAGTGCGAAAAGAAGTAAAGCGGAATACCAAAATCTATTTAACTTTTTCATAAATCTCATTAAAGGTTTTGGTTTGTAATTCGTAATCTGCTGCAGTGGTTTGCGACCGGCCCTTCAACCGGGTAAACACGTGCAAGTTGGAGGTCACCACAGTGACGGTTGCGTCTGGCACTCCTTTCAAGATAGCGGCTGAACCACCAGGATCGGCGGCGCCATCGGCATTGTCGTGCCACACATATAATTTCACTGTAGACGGAAAGGTGGCCTCGCCTTCGAGTTGCTTGCGCACGTGCTGTGTGAGTGTATTTAATTGACGGAGGGATTCTTGTGGTCGGTATTTGTACCAGTATCCTTCTTCGCCTTTGTCTAATTCGGACGTGGTGTAATCGAGCACGGTGCCACCCACCACTGGGGCCAGCGTGAGAATTTTATTAGACGGTATCACAATGGGGTCGATAAGAAAAACATTCTTGAGTTGGCTCACATCAATGCGTTTGCTCATCAGCATTTCCAGTAACAATGGCCCACCGGTTGAAGACCCTGCCATGCTGATGTTGCGATACCCCTGCGCTACAAGTTTGTTGTATTCTTCGATGATGGGCACTTGCCAATCGTGCCACGTCGCTTTTTTAAAATCAGCGTAATCCCTACCATGTCCGCCAAGGAGCACCCTTGAAACATTCACCCCCTTGCTTTGCAGGTATTCACTGAATTCGAGCCATTCGAAGTTCGAAGCCGAATAACCATGAGCGGTAATAATAACCGGTTTTAAAAGTTCAAGAGGATTGCCAGTGCTTGCTCTTGCCGAAAGCAAGAAACGTTCGGGGTATAACAGCGAGGTGTCGTTGATGAGCGGTCCATCTAGGTCCACCTTATCATTGATTGGTGGTATTTTCCCTTCTTTCTGACAACTACAGAGTAGTGAGAGTAGCACCCATCCCATTAAATATTTGCGCATGGATTTAAAATTACAAAACGAATATAGGGTTTAACACTGTAAACTCAATCGTTAAACATTATTCTGAATGGTAGATCCCTGTTGGTGGTTAAACATACATGGTTTCAAGTACTCCTACACCTACCCCTTTTTTGAATTCGTTTCATGGTTATTTGGGCGCGTCCCCACGCAACAAATGGGTGGCGCACGAACACTGCTTTTGCCCATTTGTAAGGGGGTCAGGCTGCTTCTGGCTTCGCTGCGGTTTTTTTGGCGAGTACGTCCCGCTTTCATTCGCCAAAAAAGAACCAAGCCTTGCGCATCCTTCATGCACCTTGTGGCCAGTTTGCTCTTTGCACTCACGAAATACGCACTATTCTGCATCTCAAGAGTATCGGGTAACGAGCCGATGCCATTCATTTAACAACGCGCTCGGCTTTTTGTTTATCATTACCTTGCACCGTGAAATTTTCGCTAGTTGTATGTAGCTTTTTGCTCTTAATGGCAGCAGCCAGTGGGTTTGTAACACCTGTTGCTTACGAGAACAAATTGGTGATAGGCATTGATACCCTTTCGACAAAGCTCAACAGACAGCAATGCCGAAGTGGTTTGTTGTGGACACTCTCGTATCTTGGTGCAACCCTGCCCACCTCGCAAGCCGCTTCAGCTATTAAATGGCAATCGGACAGTGCGCTGGTGATTTATCCCGATTTACTTGGTTTAGGTAAAACCGGTGAGGTAGCGTTTGAAAAAATTTGCGACAGTTTGCGGCACACCCGTCAGTACCAGCAAACCGGTTCGGTGCCCGCAGGTGCCTTTGTTGCTGTGATGGTGGGTTGTTCAGAACATTACTATGCCATCACTGAAGCGCCTACATCCTTGAATGCATTTAAAAAATTGCATCACGGTAAAAGAAGCACTTTTATGATTGAGCATTCATTGATTTCGGGTAGAGCGCGGCACTTGTTTTTCGGACGAGTTGCGGCACCAAAATTGTGGGCATTAGCTGTTCAAAAAAAAGAAAGGAAGGTTAGTGCAGAAGCCATTGATGTAATGCCCAATGGGCAGTTGCGTTTTTTGATATATAATGAAAATGGTCGCTTGAGTGCCGCACCAGCCGATAAAGACAATTTAGCAGGCAAGCCAGCCAAGTGCATGTGGTGCCACGAAGGGCAATTGCAGCGGCCGTTTAATACCGAGGTAAATGATGTAGCCACCCTAGTTCCCGCAGTAGACTCGATGAATAATGCGTTGCGGACCTTGCGCAAAACGTTTGATAGTGGATTTTCATTCGAGCCCCATCGCGATCATACGTACATGGAAATTTTATACATCAGTTACTTAGAACCCACCTTGCAGCAATTGAGCCGTGAATGGCGCATGAAGTCAGAAGATATTCGATTGTTATTGCGATTGAACAAGCGGCACTTGCACCCTGAATTTAGTTTTGGTGATTCGCTTTATACCCGCAGTGAAATAAAAGCTGCAGCCCCCTACTCTATTCCGGTGCCTGATGATGTAAGGGAGTGGCGCCTTTCTGATCCTAATTTTCTTAGGACTAAATAAAACAGTTTATGACGCCTAACAAGAAAAAGTGGGGAGTTGCACAAATAAGTGTTTTCAAGTCTTACCTTTGAATTATGCAATTAAGAAGGGTAACGGTTACTCGCTACATACAACCTTTGCGCGAGGGCGGTTCGTTGCCGGCATTGGCGGAAGCCGATGATGGCTTTAAATATGTACTGAAGTTTAAAGGAACAGGCCATGGCGTAAAGACCCTTATTTCGGAATTGGTTGGCGGTGAAGTTGCGCGGGTGCTTGGCTTGCGAATGCCTGAATTGGTTTTTGCGGATTTAGACGAAGCCTTTGGACGTACCGAGGGCGATGAAGAAATTCAAGATTTACTGAAGGCCAGTCAGGGATTGAATTTAGGATTGCATTTTTTATCAGGCGCCATTACTTACGACCCAGCGGTGAACCGCTTAAATGGTGAAGAAGCCGCCTTAATACTTGCCTTGGATTGGTTGTTATTGAATGTTGATCGTTCGTTTCGAAACACGAATTTATTAATGTGGAATCGTGCGTGTTGGTTGATTGATCACGGATCGTGTTTGTATTTTCAATACAATTTCGAAACGTGGGAAGAGAAGACCAATAAACCATTTGCTTTTATTAAGGACCACGTTTTATTGTCACAAGCCAGTGCTTTAAAAAAGGCAGCAGTTATTTGCAGTGAAAAGTTGACCGACGCGGTCATTGACCAACTCGTTGTCTTGATACCCGATGAATGGCTACT
>CANGWA010000296.1 GCA_947457335.1 Sphingobacteriaceae bacterium | reverse complement strand
ATACGGAACCTACGCGTCTATTACCGTTCTTCGACCAATATTCCCTCTACCTCCCAACTTCAGAATGTGGCAGACATTTCGAATCCTATTCAGGTAAGAGCCGGTAATCCCGCTTTAAAACAATCGTTTGATCAAAATTTAAACATACGTTACGGTGGTTTTGATCCTGCTACATCCAAAAACTTCATGCTGTTTTTAAATGGATCTGTGAGTAATAATTATATCAGCAATGGCACTTATATTCTAGCCAAGGATAGCACTATCTTTAATGCATTGGTGCGTGCCGGTAGTCAGGTATCTTTACCAGTAAACCTCAACGGTTACTATAACACGCGGGCTTATGCTACATATGGTTTTCCATTAAAGAAAATAAAGAGTAATTTAAGTTTCAGCGGTGGATTGAATTACAGCAATACGCCATCCATCATCAACAGT
This sequence comes from Sphingobacteriaceae bacterium, assembly GCA_947457335.1. Lineage (GTDB taxonomy): Bacteria > Bacteroidota > Bacteroidia > B-17B0 > Aurantibacillaceae > Aurantibacillus. The sequence continues at coordinate 2,942 of CANGWA010000296.1, read as the reverse complement.
ATTCGCAATGCTTCTAAAACCTATGGAGCCTTTGGTGGAATGAATCTTGGCAGCAATATCAGTCAGAATCTCGATTTCAGCCTTCGTTATAACGCCTCTTATACTGCAGTTAAAAACAGCATTCAAGCCTCTGCTAACAACAATTACTTTACACATACCGCAGGTTTTCAATTAAATTGGATATTCCTCAAAGGAGTGGTATTGAACACCGATCTCAGCCATACCATGTACAACGGTTTAACACAATCCTTCAACCAATCCTACTTCATATGGAACGGCTCTCTTGGTTATAAATTCTTAAAAGGAAAAAATCTTGAGGTAAAGGCAAGCGTTTTTGATTTACTCAACCAAAACCGCAGTATTAGCCGCACGATCAATAGTTCTTATTTAGAAGACAACATTACTCAAGTATTGCGCCGTTATTTCCTACTCACGCTCACCTATAACTTTAAAAAATACACAGGCAAAGCGCCTGAACCAGCAGAGGGCGAACAACGTGGTCCTGGTGGCCGTAATCGCCCAGATGGCATGGGGCCTGGCGGTCCCCCGCCAAGATAATCACAAAAAAGCCTCTGGAATTCCAGAGGCTTTTTTCACATAAGAGACAGTCGTTTAATCCTCTTTTAAACCACGGCCAGCCTTTTGAATCTTTCCAGCCGATTTTAACTCTGCAATGGATTTATCCAATACACCATTGACAAAGTTTTTGCTATTGGGAGAAGAGTATTCTTTACTAATATCGATATATTCGTTGAGAGAAGCCTTCACGGGAATGTTTGGTAGGTAGAGGACTTCAGCTAGGGCCATTTGCATGAGGAGCATGTCCATGTTAGCAATACGGTCCATTTCCCAATTCTCTGTATGGCGGGCGATGATTTGTTGCAAGTTATTGCGGTAGAGAATTGTTTTATTAAACAACACGCTCATAAAATTCTCATCATCTTCTTTATCGCGCAAAAGTGGCTGCAATTTGAAAGTAGCCCCGCATTCTTCAAGTGTTCTTACCACCGAATTGAAAGCTACAAACGTATCATCTGCCCAATGAATGTTTTTCTCTTCAAAATAAGAAATGAGTACTTCGTTTTCTGCCAAAAACTCTTGAATGATTTGAATTAAAAACTTGCGATCAACCTCTGCTGTACCTTGTGGTGCGGCCATGTAGTTTTTATAAACATCGCTGCTTCGTATATCGAGGTACAATTTGCGCACCATATCCACATCGTTTTGCCACGTGATGCGGTGGCGGGCGATTTCCTTTTGCAATTCTTCGCTTTCAGTCAAACTTTTTAGCAGCCAGTTTTCGACAAAACGCTTGTTCGGATTCAGGTCTTCGGCGCCAGGCATGCGTTTGTTTTTGTTTTCATCCATTATCACGAGGGAGACGTGGTGAATATCACCCAGCAATGCAAAAATGGTGATATAAAGCTCGTGGATTTTGTCTAAGCTTTTAAAAAGGTCCCTCTCAAAGGCCGCTGGCGTTGCCCCTTCGTGCTGAAAAAAAGCATAGAGGGCCTGCATGACCTTGATTCTTAAAAAACGTCTATTTAACATGTGCGTTGTGTCTTAGCCTTTAAAGCACAGCATTGATGCGTGCAATGGCTTCGAGCCTTTGTTCTCCTAATCTATTTGCTGCCATGTAAGTTGGGATGCCTTCTTTTTTGGCTAACTGAAATAAGTTCCAAGTTGTATCGTAAATTTTCTCAGCGTGAGCCATGGCGCGGCTTCTGTTGTATCCTTCGAGTTCGTAAAACACATTAATGATGCCGCCTGCATTGACTACAAAATCAGGTGCATAAAGAATTCCTTGGCGCCCTACTGCCTCTCCATGAAGCTTTTCGTCCGCCAACTGATTGTTTGCTGCACCACAAATAATTTTACACTTCAATCGTGACAATGTGTCGTCGTTCACTGTTGCTCCAAGTGCGCATGGGGCATAAACATCAATATCAAGATCAAACATTTTATCCGCACTTACCACTTCTGCTTTGTATGCAGCAGCAACTGCCTTCAACCGTTCTTCGCTGATATCATTGATATATACTTTGGCCCCTTCTTCAGTGAGGTGTTTTACGAGGACTTCACCCACGTGGCCAATCCCTTGAACCAAAACTTTTTTGCCGTTAAGGCCATCATTTCCCCAAACCTCTCGAGCAGAGGCCTTCATGGAAACGTAAACACCGAATGCAGTAACGGGACTAGGGTCGCCGCTACCACCCATGTTTTCAGGAAGACCACTGACATGATCGGTTTCCATGCGGATAATTTCCATATCGCGGCTAGTCATTGCCACATCCTCAGCCGTAATGTACTTGCCACCGAGGCTGTTGACGAATTTCCCGAAACGGCGCAACAAGGCTTCGTTCTTAATTTTCTTGGCATCGCCAATAATAACTGCCTTACCACCACCCAAATTGAGTCCAGCCACCGACGACTTATACGTCATGCCGCGCGACAAACGCAATACATCGTTTAATGCCTCCATTTCATTGTTGTAATGCCACATGCGGGTACCACCCAAGGCTGGGCCAAGAATGGTATTGTGTATAGCGATGATGGCTTTCAATCCTGTAGCGTTATCGTTACAGAAAACCACTTGCTCGTGATTGTGTAATCCCATCTGAGCAATTACGGGATTTTTAGCGAGGTCTGATCCCGCGAGTGTTGTCACTTCCATGTGTTTTAACAAAGCGGTAAAGTTAGCCCAAATCGCCCAATCCCACAAGAGTTGGACAGAAAATCAATCCCTTTGTGGCATGAAGCACCTTGCGGTGTTAAACCGCTTCTTTTTCCGATACAAATGGCATTTTTCTGCGGGACTACTATTTGTAGCCCTATCCACCATTTTTGGTACTTGGCAGGGCATTATCATTCGCAAGGGCACCAATCGCGTAACGCAGCTCTTTATTAATGGTGGAACCTTTGAGTCGAGCGAGTTTCTTCGT
>CANGWA010000295.1 GCA_947457335.1 Sphingobacteriaceae bacterium | reverse complement strand
TTTTAAAAATGCTTTTTTATATACGTAGAGTAAGAAACATCCCGTTATCTCATGGTTGTTATTTACAATAAACAACTGTTGAAGTTGTTCGTCATAACAACCGAGCCACGTTTCAGCGTGAAAAAAGAGACGGTGTTTTTCAACAAACGCCGCTGCCGCTTTTTGATCAACAGTATTTTTCGAAGCAATTTTCAAAAGATGTGTCGTTTTCGAAACTTGAGTAAAAATTCTGCCGGCAAACTGGCTTTATTAAAGGTAAAGAAGGGATGCATGTTTCCACCGAAACCTCGGAAGAATTTTTCCACACCTGGAAGCATGGAGCCTTCAAAATCAAACACGGCACACCCTAGTGCTTTGGCTTTTTCAATGGCCCGAAGCACCAGTAAATTATTGACCCCTTGCGGTTCTCTCTCGGTTGCGCCAAGCAGGTAGTAACAGGTATGGGAATCGTAAGCACAAATGACTCTACCAACCACTTTATCATCCTTTGATGCTGTTAAAGTAAAACTATTAGCCGTTTTGGAAAAAACATTCAGCAAATTATTTAACTCTTTCTCATACACATTGGCGCCAGCCGCTTTGAGGTGGGTCGCGAAATAGTTAAATAAATTGATATCGTTTTGTACTTGGTCTGTAACCATTACCTGTTCACGCATGGCCTTATTGACCATGTTACGGTGTTTGGGATCGAACCCTTGCACAATGGTTTCGATGGACTGGGAGAGTTCAATAGTATAGGTGTAATTCGGTACAACCTTAAAATCGCGCCAAATAAATGGCTGTAAATCGGTAACTCCAGTTGGCATGGCCAGCATAATGAGTCCCACTTTTGCGTCAGCGCAAAAGCCAGCAAACGCGTCAATAATTTGTTTTTGTTTGGACTGAAAGACAGCCGTATTCTTATTCTCAATGCGCGTAAAAAAACCACAATTAGGAGTATAAGGAGGTAGACGGTAGTAGTTGAATCCCCATTTTGCACCGGGCATGAGGTAAAATCCACCTACAACATCATCGCCTTCCTGAATCAGGAAATACTTCAAATGGTGGGCATAAATGCTCAACCAATTCGCAGTACAGAACACAGAAGCATTGCTACCGGCGGAAGTGACAAATGTCTCGCTATCTACTTCAACAACCTTCATTCTCCCTTATCCGTTTTTTTTAAGAGCGAATTGTAATGGTTTATCATCAATTCCAGGTTTTGACGCCAATCGTAATTTCTCAGCACATGATTACGGGCCGAAGTGCCCAAGCGGCGTGCCTCATCAGGATTGGCGAGTAAATCAAGAATGGTTTCAGCAATGGCATTGGCATTGGCGCGCGGCACAACTTTAGCGAAGGCACCATTGCCAGCCACTTCCATCAACCCGCCCACATCCGAAATGATAACGGGCTTTTCACAGGACATGGCTTCGACTGCAGCCACACCAAAACTTTCAGAATCATCTATAGAGACATTGAGAAAAATATCGAGTAAGTTGTGGTAGCGTGTTATTTCGTTAAAAGGTACTCTTCCCGTTAAGGTCACATAAGATGCAAGCCCCGCCTCATTGATTTGTGCTTGGTACTTTTCACCTTCATTGGATGGCCCAATCAATAAAAACTGAATGTTTTTAAGTCCCCTTTCCACTATCACGATTTTGGCCGCTTGAATGATGTGACTGATTCCGTACTTGTCTTCAATCGGCTTAATTGTCCCTATATAAATTTTCCCTTTGTCCTTACCATCTACCACCTCTGGTTTAAATACAGCTGTATCAACACCAAAAGGCGTTACGTGAACCGGCTTCTGCGTGTATTTCAGTACTTCCTCCCTCATAATTTGACTGGTAGAAAGCAGTAGATCTGCCTTTTTTAGGTTGTATTGAAACAGTCGGCGGTGAACTTTAGAGCGTCTGGGGAAATCATAAACATCCGATCCCCAAACAGAGAGGATGAAGGGGTGAAAACCTGTAAGCGCTCCCACAATGCCATAACTAGTGGCATAATGCGCATGCAGAATATCTGGTTCGAAGTGCTTGATAATTTTTTTAAGCACCGTTACATATTTGAAATAGGAAAGTTTGGTTAGGGTGCTTTCCGCATTTATTTTTTGTTCGGGTTCAAAGTATAACGTGATATTGGGATGGTCATACCATTCATAAGAAGCCTTATTAAAGGAAAACAAACCGACTTTAATGCCTTTTTCGGCAAGTCCCAAAGCCCATTTCTCAGTGTGCTCTGAATAGGTATCGGATAAAAGTAAGACCTTCATTTCCTTGGAAACAATTTGTGTTTGACCAAACGTAGCTTCGAAAAGCTGCTTAAAAAATGCCAAGGTTGGCGTCCGTATTCTTTTGAAATAGCTAACTGTTCACGAATGAAAACGGGAGTAAGACTGCCCGTTTTTGACACTTGGTGCTGACGAAAGTTGGCTACCTTGAATGTGAAGACCTTCATGATGGCATTGTTACTCAGACACCTTAGAACGTATTCATAATCAAAGCAGCAATTGTAAGGACGAAGTAAGCCAATCTTGTCAGTAAAAGCCTTGCGAAAAAATGAACCCTGTTGAAATACACCAGGCGTTCGGGTCACTAACTGCTTCCATTGAATGGTATAGGTGGGAAAGGATCTAAAAACTCTACCAGCTTCATCAATATAATCAATGGCACCATAACAATAGTCTGTTTCAGGATGGGAGTGTAAGTAATGGAATACCTTTAACATCCCCTCTATATCCAATGTATCGTCGGTATTCAACCAAGTCCAATAATCACCAGTAGCCCTGACAATTCCTTTGTTGATGGCATCGTACTGCCCCTTATCTTTTCTCACTTCAACATAAGTGAATGCGTTGCGGTATTTTTCAATAATGGCGGGCATGGGATCGGGTGATTCACTATCAAACAAAAGGAGCTCTACAGCAAATCCTTCGGCTTCTGCCCTATCCTTCAAATCCAACACGTTTTTAAGCGTGAATTCAATAAACGAGGGTTGATTATAAGAAGGTATGATGACCGAAAACTTCATATTGGTCCCGCGTGGAACTAAGCTTCTAAAGTAGTCAAAAAACTTGAGGTGGCTATACCTAATAATAGCTATACTCAGCCAAATTCGCATAAAAACAAAGCAATTCCATATAACTAAACTATATTTGAAAAATGTCACGCCGACCGGTAATAGCGTATCTTTCATCAGCTGACCCCCTTAATAAGCGGGTATGGTCGGGCACGCATTACAGCATTTACAAATGTTTAAGAGAATTGGGTGATGTGACCGTGTACGGTCCCTTCGAACCCAAATGGCAGCTCTTTCTGGGGGCCATTTGGAACCAGATCTTACTCAGGACGGTTGGAAAACGTTTTGATTACCGGCATAGCTTTCTAGTGGCGAGAAGTTATGGC
>CANGWA010000294.1 GCA_947457335.1 Sphingobacteriaceae bacterium | reverse complement strand
TTAGCTGCAAAAATCAATGGTGAAGTTTGGGATGCCAATCGCGAAATTCTTCACGATGCTTCATTGCAATTGCTCACCTGGAACGATGGTTTAGGTAAGGAAACCATGTGGCACTCTAGTGCCCACCTCATGGCCGAAGCATTAGAAGCGCTATATCCTGGTGTTAAATTTTGGGTAGGACCTCCATTAGAGAATGGCTTTTATTATGATGTAGATATCAATGGTCATACACTTACGCCAGAGGATTTTGGAAAGATTGAGCAAAAAATGCTTGATTTAGCTCGCCAAAACAATACCTACATCCGTAAGGAGATCTCCAAAAATGACGCCATTCAGTACTTCACTGAGAAAGGAGATGAATATAAGTTAGTCCTGCTCGAAAGACTTGAAGACGGCGAGATTACCTTATATTCTCAAGGGAATTTTACCGATTTGTGCAGGGGACCGCATATCCCTAATACCTCTTTTATCAAGGCCGCTAAAATTTTAAATGTTGCTGGAGCCTATTGGAAGGGGGATGAGAAGAATAAAATGCTTACTCGGGTCTATGGCATAACTTTCCCAAAGGATAAAGATCTAAAGGAATACCTCGTCATGCTCGAAGAGGCCAAGAAGCGCGACCACCGTAAACTTGGCAAAGAACTTGAATTGTTTACCTTCTCTGAAAAAGTGGGAATGGGTTTGCCATTGTGGCTGCCAAAAGGCGCTATGTTGCGTGAACGCTTGATTCAATTCATGCAAAAAGCCCAAACAGCCGCAGGCTATTTGCCGGTGGCTACTCCGCATATTGCACAAAAGGAACTTTATGTGACTTCCGGGCACTACGAAAAATATGGAACTGATTCATTCCAACCAATAAAAACTCCACAAGACGGTGAAGAGTTCTTCTTAAAACCGATGAATTGCCCACACCATTGTGAAATCTATAAATCCTCACCTAAATCCTACAAGGATTTACCTGTACGTTTCGCTGAGTTCGGCACAGTTTACCGTTACGAACAACATGGTGAATTACATGGCTTAACCCGAGTAAGAGGATTTACACAAGATGATGCGCATTTATTCGTGCGTCCGGATCAGGTGAAAGAAGAGTTCTGTAAAGTGATTGACCTTGTCCTCTTAGTCTTTAACGCACTGGATTTTAAAGATTATACGGCGCAAATTTCGCTAAGGGACAAGGAGAATCGATCGAAATACATCGGAACAGAGGAGAACTGGGTATTGGCAGAACAAGCGATTATTGAATCTGCTGCTGAAAAAGGATTGCGGACAGTTGTAGAATATGGAGAGGCCGCCTTCTATGGTCCGAAATTGGACTTTATGGTGAAGGATGCGTTGGGAAGAAAATGGCAATTGGGTACCATACAAGTGGATTACAATTTACCTGAACGTTTTAATCTTGAATACACAGGAAGTGATAACCAGAAACATCGCCCAGTGATGATTCACCGCGCGCCATTTGGTAGCTTGGAGCGCTTTATAGCTGTATTAATTGAACATTGTGGCGGAAATTTCCCTTTGTGGTTAACACCTGATCAAGTAGCTATTTTGCCTATTTCTGAAAAATACAACACCTACGCCCAAAAAACATTAAATTTGCTTAACCAGCTCAATATCCGTGGTTTTGTGGATGATCGAAATGAAAAAATCGGCAAGAAGATTAGGGATAATGAAATGAAGAAAATTCCTTTTATGTTAGTAGTAGGTGAAAAGGAGGAAGCGAATGAGGAATTGGCTGTAAGGGCACATGGCAAGGGAGATATCGGAACATTCTCTGTCAACGACTTTGCGAAATATGTAAATGAATTGATTGAAAAGGACTTCACAAGCAAGACTGCGGGTCAAGAAACCTAAACAAGATAAATAATAACCAATAAAAGCGGAGGAACTATCAACCAAAAAAATCCAAATCCGGCTCCTACAAATCCAGGAGAACGTCCTAGGCCAAGAGGCCTCAAAGAAGGGTTCAAAAGACCAGGTGTAAAGGAGGAATTACACAGAGTTAACAATCGCATTACAGCGCAACGTGTTCGCGTGGTGGGGGATGATATTGAAAGCGGCGTTTATCCACTTTCAAAAGCACTGGAGATGGCTCGTGAGCGCGAGTTGGATTTAGTTGAAATTGCACCCAACGTTGATCCGCCGGTTTGTAAAATCGTTGATTATGGCAAGTTTCTCTACGAACAGAAGAAGAAGGCTAAGGAAATTAAAGCCAAAGCAGCTAAGGTCATTGTAAAAGACATTCGCTTTGGCCCGCATACCGATGAGCACGATTTTAATTTCAAGAAAAATCATGCCATTAAGTTCCTCCAAGAAGGCTGCAAGGTCAAGGCCTATGTGTTCTTTAAGGGAAGGGAAATCGTCTTCAAAGATCAAGGGGAGATTCTTTTACTGCGTTTCGCCAATGAACTCGAGGAATTTGGTAGGGCAGAACAATTGCCAACGCTAGAAGGTAAACGCATGATGATGCTAATCGGTCCAAGAAAGAAATAATTTGAACCTCTAAAAAAAGGCTGACTTCAAGAGTCAGCCTTTTTTGTTGCTATCGTTTCCAAATCCCAATTCAGCTTAATCGCTGCTTACTTCATATCCAGTAAAACATTGGATGCCTCTTGAATGTAAACATCCTTGGCAAGAAATCCTGTCCAGCGTAATTCGCGATGGAGTCGGGAGGTGTCACCAGATAAACGGGACTGGTCTTCATCCAATAGTTTGGCCGTGAATCCTTTGATTTCTTTGCGTAGCTCATCATATTTCTTGGCTTTATCGGCATCTTCTCTTCTTTCTTTTCTGTAAGCCTGTAAATTAAGGTTGTAACGTGTGTCCTCTTTTCTTGATTTGATATCCTTGGCTTGTTCTTCAAGCAGGGTAAACGTCGCGTTATTTTTAATCCTATTTAAACTGAGACCGATTAATTTGGTATAGTTGATGTCTTTGAACGGCGCATATTCTACTTTGTTAATTTCATCCCACGGCATGGCGTAATCATATTCCTTCTCACCTAAATCAAGCAAAGCGTAAGGATCCGGTAATTGAATATCAGGTGTAACTCCTTTCAATTGGGTGGCTCCTCCATTGATGCGGTAAAATTTCTGCTGTGTTATCTTTACCTCGCCAATAGGCTTAATGCTGTCAAAACTGGGCAGCAATTGATAATCCAGGTTAACAAAGGACTGCACGGTACCTTTACCGAAACTGGTTGTACCCATTATAATCCCACGTTTGTAATCCTGAATACAGGCAGCAAGAATTTCACTCGCGCTGGCGCTGTTGTGATTGATGAGGATGGTTAAAGGACCGTCCCAAGCAACATCTGGATTTTTATCATCTAATATCGCAGGGGGGATGTTACTACGGCCTTTTACTTGTACAACGGGCCCCCGAGGAAAGAACAAACCAGCCATCTCCACAACCTC
>CANGWA010000293.1 GCA_947457335.1 Sphingobacteriaceae bacterium | reverse complement strand
TTAATTTGGAGGGGGCACCCGTTTTTATTTTGAAGCGTTCCTTATTTTTCTCAGCCTTTCTATCCTGTTCCTTACTCTCGGTCACTTGTTGTTCAATGACCGTAATTTCAGATTTGGCGTTATCTTTGAATTTATTGAAGATTTCGTTGATCTTAAAAATAAAGAACGCTCCTCCGAGAATAATTCCAACGGTGACACCAAAAACAAAAGCGGGTATTTTTCTCCTGAGGCGCATTTAGAGATGCTTCAAATTTATAAATAAAACCTTAGTAGGATTTGAACAATTCACCCAAGTTATGAGCATTGGCGCGGTTAAGGTTTGTTAAAGCGCTTCTTACAAAATAACAATCCGCACTAATTTTGTGTTAGTAGTAAAAAAACACAATTATGAAGCATTTCGCAAGCAGTTTATTTTCAGCCATCCTTGGAGGAGCGCTGGTCTTCGGAGCTACAGAATATTACCAATCCACAAAAACGTTCGGCATTGGCACCCATGATAATGCACCAATACATTTGACACGTTCAATTGCAGGTAGTGCAGCTGGTATTGATTTTACTGAAGCGGCAGAAAAGTCATTACACGCAGTAGTTCACATAAAGACAATAGTAAAACAAGTCAACAATTTAGCCTACGATCCCTTTGCTGAGTTGTTTTTTGGTCCTCAACGCCGCCAACAAACGTATGAATCAATGAGCAGTGGCAGTGGAGTCATCATTAGTGAGAATGGTTACATCGTGACAAACAATCACGTAATTGCCAATGCATCTGAGATAGAAGTCACGTTAAATGACAAGCGTGTTTACAAAGCCAATTTGGTTGGAGCTGACCCTAGCACCGATGTAGCCGTCCTTAAGATTGATGAGAAGGAACTACCGTTTTTAGCATACGGCAATAGTGATAGGGTAAAAGTAGGCGAATGGGCATTGGCAGTAGGCAATCCCTTCAACCTCTACAGCACAGTAACAGCAGGTATTATAAGTGCGAAGGGGCGTAACAATATTTTAAACGGCAATAACCGTTTAATTGAATCCTTTATTCAAACAGATGCGGCCGTTAATCCCGGAAACAGTGGTGGTGCATTGGTTAACACTGAGGGAGAATTAATTGGTATTAACACTGCCATTGCCAGTAACAATGGCACATATCAAGGTTATGCCTTTGCCGTGCCCGTTAACATTGTAAAAAAGGTGGTAAGTGATTTGGTAGAATTTGGTGCGGTCCAACGCGCCTACATTGGTATAAATGTGAAGGAAATAGATGCTCGTTTTGCTGCAGAACAAAAAATAAAACGTATCAAGGGCATTTATGTCAGTGGTTTGTTGGATGGTGGAAGTGCAGCTGACGCTGGAATTAAGGAAGGAGACATCATCACCGCAATTCATCAGGTACCTGTAAACTCTTTTAGTGAATTGCAGGAACAAGTGTCGCGTTACCGTCCTGGCGACAGGATTAATGTAAGTATCGAGAGGGATGGCAAGGAAATGAATTTGCCTGTTGTTTTAAAAACGTTTGACAATACAACCAAATTGGTCAAGAAAAATGATCAGAAGAATCAAGCGGTCATCGCCTTGGGCGCATCTTTATCTGGCCTGAGCGAAGATGAATTGATTGAATTAAAGACCGACTCTGGTGTTCGCGTTGATGCCATTGGTACAGGTAAGTTAGCGCAAGTTGGCATTCAAGAAGGATTCATCATAACTTCTATAGATAAGAAGAAAGTAGCAACTTCGGCAGAAGTAAAATCGTTATTGGAGTCGAAGCGAGGCAATATCTTGATTGAAGGATTTTACACCAATGGCATGCGGGCTTCTTACAGTTTTAGTTTATAACTCAAAAAGGCCGCCTCTACGGCCTTTTTTTATTTGATATGATTTATCATTTTTGCCAATTCTGAAACGAACCTTTTCTATAACTAGCGTCTTTTTGCTATTCGCTCTGTGTACATTGGCGCAAAATAAGGATAGTCTTACGCTGCAATTACAGCGGGATTCTTCTCGTATTTTCAGGAAGACGGCCTATCGTTTTTTTGCTCGTATTGAAAATAGGAATTCAGCTATAGGCGGTAAACCAGTGGATTTATATGGTATTATGCTTGGCGTGAATGTGCATCAGCGCCATGTATTAGCGGCGGGATTTTATTTGTTGGGTCGAGAGTCATACAGAACAAGATTCTTTTTTGATGAGGCGATGATCCGAATGCGGCGTCTCAATTTTTACAATTTCTCGTATCAACCTATACTTATCCATAAGCGTTACTACCAAGTGAATTTGCCACTTGAACTGGGAATAGGCTCATATGAATTGACAGAGCACCTAGATGGATCGACGCCAGAGTTTATCCATGGTCGGTTTGCACCTGCTTCAGCGGGTTTGCAGGTCATTGTAAAACCAGTGAGTTGGGCGGGAATTTCGGTCTTGGTTGGGTACCGAACGATTCCTCTTAATCGGCGCATTTATAATTTCAATGGCATGTACTATTCCTACGGCATCTGGGTGGACATGCGTTATTTTTATCGTAAAGCACACTTTGCTCGCGTTAAAAAGCTGTATAGACGACAACTTCAGGAAACAAGATAAAACCCTATCTTTGCCGCTTTAATTCTATCATGAAAGCAATTCAGGAAAAAGGTCCTATTAGTAATTTCATACTGGATCATTACAAACATTTTAATGCAGCAGCATTGGTTGATGCGGCAAAGGGATATGAAACGCACCTAACAGAAGGCGGTAAAATGATGATTACCCTTGCTGGTGCCATGAGTACGGCTGAATTGGGCAAATCGCTTGCTGAAATGATTCGACAAGGAAAGGTTGATATCATCTCATGCACAGGTGCTAACCTTGAGGAAGATATCATGAATTTGGTTGCACACAGTCACTACAAACGTGTTCCCAATTACCGTGATTTATCCCCTCAAGACGAATGGGATTTGCTTGAAAATCATTACAACCGTGTAACAGACACCTGTATACCTGAAGAGGAAGCCTTTAGAAGATTGCAAAAACACATTTATAAAGTTTGGAAGGATGCCGACACTGCTGGTGAGCGTTATTTTCCACACGAGTTCATGTACAAAATCCTTAACAGTGGTGAACTAAAGCAGTATTACGAAATCGATCCAAAAAACAGTTGGATGTTGGCAGCCGCAGAACGCAATTTACCAATTGTTGTTCCAGGTTGGGAAGACAGCACAATGGGCAATATCTTTGCTTCGTATGTCATTAAAAACGACATCAAAGCGTCTACGATGAAAAGTGGCATTGAGTACATGGCTTGGTTAGCAGATTGGTATGTAAAAAACAGTGAAGGCAAGGGAGTTGGTTTTTTCCAGATTGGTGGGGGGATTGCAGGGGACTTCCCTATTTGCGTTGTTCCTATGTTGTATCAAGACATGGAGATGGAAAACATTCCCTTCTGGAGT
>CANGWA010000292.1 GCA_947457335.1 Sphingobacteriaceae bacterium | reverse complement strand
GAGAAAACTTGAAGTTGATGCAAGGTGTAATTCATAACAATTCTTTATAGTATTGATAACAAATATAAATTAAAATAATGATGATGTGGGTTATACTTTTGTTTAAAGAGTCGCACTTTGTCCCTAATACACAGCGATGAAGTTCTTATTAGTTCATTATTAGACAGTTAGAAAAAGTCATATGTATCAGGATCAATCGGTTATCGTTGCCGTGCAACACGAGGAAGATGTGGTAATGACGCCTCTGCTTTCTCAATCCCTCGGCATGAATTGCAAGGTAGGGGTGGGGGCGCTTCCAGCTCTAGAAAACGACGTATATCCTTCCGCTGAACTTTTAGATGTGGCACGGAAAAAGTGTTACGCCGCTATGGAGCAATACAATATAGATTTGTCCATCTCCTCCGCTGCTGCGTTTGAAACGGATCCTAGTTTTCAAAACAAGGGACTCCACCGTGAGATCATGCTGTTTTGTGACCGCAAACGCAACCTGGAAATGTCCGTTTCTGAAACCACTGCTGAAACCAACTATAAATCTGTCATGCTCAACTCGATTAAAGAACTTCAAGAGTTCTCTGAAACCTGTGGATTCCCCACACATGCGCTCAACGTGGTGGTTGTGAATGGTAAAACGGAAGTGATACGTGGACTTAATAATTGGAAACATTTAGCGCTTAATTTCAACAAGGCCTATAAAGAGAAAGGTATTGTGAATGTGCACACCGATATGCGAGCAGCATACAACCCGAGCCGCATGAAGGTCATTCGAGCACTGACCTATAAACTCATTGAGAAAATAAAAACCGCCTGTCCACAATGCCAATCCCCTGGCTTTACGGTAACGGCTATTGAAAAAGGACTTCCCTGTGAAGTTTGCAAACGACCAACATCTTCAGACTTAATTCATCATTGCACGTGCACGGCTTGTGGTTATTCGCGTGAGAAAAAATACCCAAAGGGCAAACGTCTTGAGAATGCATTGTATTGTCTAAACTGCAATCCAAGGTAAGCGTTGTTATCAGAAGGGTACTGCTAGAACTTTAATAATTCTTCGTACAAATGCCTTACTGGTAGACCAACTACGGTATAAAAACTACCTTCAATTTTTTTGATGCCAGTAAAGCCAATCCAATCTTGTACACCATATCCACCGGCTTTATCATAGGGATTGAAATGGGTGAGGTAGTATTCAATTTCTTCGCCTTTTAGATTTTTGAAGGTCACATTTGCAACATCGTAAAACACTACATGTTTGCGTGCACTTCGCAAACAAACTGCCGTATACACCTGATGCGTTTTACCACTCAAGGCTTCAAGCATCTTCTTTCCTTCTGCAAAATTCGCTGGTTTATTGAAGACTTGGTCATCACACCACACGATGGTGTCGGAGGTGATGAGCACTTCGTCCTCTTCCAAATCTTCTTTGTAACTATTCGACTTTAATTCCGCCAACCACAATGGGATTTCTTCGGCCTTCAGATCTCTTGGCCAACTGTCTTCATCGGCTTTAACGGGACTAACGCGAAATTCAAATCCTAGACTTTTTAATAATTCCTGACGGCGGGGTGAAGCCGACCCTAAAATAATCCGATAGGGAAAATGCTCTAGTTGTTCCTTCAAAGTTGACATAGTTAATGGAAGTAGAAGATAACGGCATAACTCAATCCCGCTAGCATAATGATTTTAAGGGCGAGACTAGCCCGCTTGAATTGCTTGCTCTCTTTGGCTCTTAATACATAGAGGCCTAAAAGGAGTAGAGGGATAATTAGTAACGCAACAAGATACAAGTTATGAATGTTTAGAAATTCGCGTTCAGCACGTACAGTATTATACACCACAAACAAAATCAACATGGCTGTGATAATCAGTAAGAAAAACGCAAACAACCTACCTGCTTGCATGCCCCAACTAATTGGCAGTGTTCGCCCACCTGTTTGTGCATCACCATACACATCCTCCATGTCCTTTATTATTTCCCTTGCCATACTCGTGATAAAGGCAAATACTGAAAACAAGGTGGTCATTTTTAAGGCATGTAAAAATACGGCTGGATGTAAGCCAATGTAACCTGGTTGGTTTTTTTCAAATACACCAAATTCATACACCAATGGCATAAAGGCCACAGCTGCAGTAAGCAGTGATACCACTATGTTGCCAACTAATAGGGATTTCTTAAAATGGGTACTGTAAAACCACAAAAGGATGGCTGCAAAAAAATGAAACAATGCTAGACGCAAGTAACCGGTTTGCAGAGCAGCGTACATACCAATGAAAAGCCCGCCAACAGTTAACAAAAAGTGCAAGGTAATTGCCCAACGTCGTTTTATCACCTTGTCAACTACCACCGTGTCGGGATGATTCAATAAATCGGTCTTAACATCAAAATAATCGTTGATAATGTATCCGCCGGCTGCAATCATGATGGTGCTCAAAACCACTAATGCAAACAATTCATTCTCCAAGCCAGGGGTCAGTCCATTCAGCAACAACACACGCTGCACAACAAAATAGCGGAGGAGGAATTGTGTGACCACAATCATCAGTAAGTTCTCAAACCGAATCAATTTGAGAAAGGCCAGTAAAGGATGATCTATTAATCTGCTCACAAGGCGTAAAAATAAGATATCTGGGGTATCTCCAACTATCGATTTTAAACACGGTGAAAAGTCAACACTATTGGGTAATCGACTTAACGTTTGTCTTTCTGTTGTTCAGCAATTAACGTGCTGAGTGATTTGTAAAGGGCCTGTAGATTTTTTTGCTTCTTTAATAATCTTAAATGATGGCGCATCGTGCTGTGATCGTTGCGTTTAGCAGGACCGGTTTGGGCTTCTAGGGGAGAAAGGGTGGCCGTTTTTTGAATGGTGGTGAGCATCAACGGGCGCAGAGCTGCAAAGTTTTTTCCGCTTAGTTCATTGGCAACGACCAATAATGAATTGATGAAATTGGAGGCGAAAACGGCCGCCAAGTGCATTTGGTAGCGTTCTTTATCACTAATTACCGCTGCCGCTGCACCCAAGTGCTGCGCGAGTTTGGCCAATTGGTGCCTGGTTTTCTTTTCACGCGAGGTGATAAAGAGTGGCACATCCTTCCAAAGCAGCGGAGTGCCCGCTGTGAATGTTTGCAAGGGATAAAATACCCCCATGTGCTTTGGTAGTTTTAGCTCGGCACCACCACTGGTATGGGCTACAATGGTGGATTTTGAAAAAGGTAATGCTGCAAGTGTATTTTGAATGGACTTGTCGGGTACACAAATTAAACAGTACGCGGGCTTTTCGGGTAGATCCGTTTTTCTTGTGGTGACCCTACAGCCCATTTCTTCAAACACCTTAAAACGTTGTGTCTTGCGGTGATTGAACACTGTGATTTGCAAGTGCTTCTTTAAACCAAAAGCCAAATGCCAAGCAAGATTGCCCGCACCGATGAT
>CANGWA010000291.1 GCA_947457335.1 Sphingobacteriaceae bacterium | reverse complement strand
AACTCAACTTTGCGCTCTGTGCTTCTTCGCGGACTTTGCACCCGAATTAATTGAGAATTGAGAGTGGAGAATTGAGAATGCGTTGACGTTCATTTACGTATGAATGGTTAATGGTAAATTGTAAATGGTGAATGGCGTTTCTCCTCCCCCCACCCTCGAACCCCTAACCTCTACCCTCCCGCAGAGAAAGGCATGAACAGTTTCTTTAAACTATTTCTTTCGGTTGCGGGAACCCTCCACCCCGAATTAGAGCGAGAATGAGAGCGAGAGCGAATGGCGCTTCTCCACCCTCTACCCTCCCGCAGGCCTAAACCCACGGCGCCTTACAAGTTGCATTGCAGTGGAAGGCCCGCCCGGGCGCCCAAATCATCTTCAAAAGAAATTTAGAGAAGCCTATAATTTCCGCTGTGCAGGAAGAAAGCAAGATACTTTTGTTTACAGCATTTCAATACTGTTTCGTCCCAGCTTGACAAGCTGCCTTTGCTCGAGGGTGCGCAGAAGGCGGCTGATGGCTTCACGGTGAGCGTGTAATTCATCGGCTATTTCTTGGTGGGTGATATGGAGCACCTTGGTTTGTTTGGCCTTGCAGCGTTCGTTGAGATAATGCAGCAATTGCTCGTCCATGTTTCTGAAAGCAATCAGGTCAATGACCTGCATGAGTTCAGCGAAACGGTTTTGATAATTCAAATTGATATAAGCTTTCCATTCTGGAAATCGAAACCAGTCCTCCGTTTTGCGCACCGGAATCATCAACAATTCCGAATCGAGTTCAGCCACGGCACGAATCATGCTTCGCTTTCCGCTCTGGCAGCAGGTTACAGACATAGCACAGGTTTGACCCGGCTGCAAGTGGTATAAGAAATTTTCTTTGCCACCGTCCTCCACCCGCAACACCCGTATGCTACCATCGAGTACAATTGGGATGTTTACGATTTCATCACCAGGATTCATGATGGCCATGCCAGCGGGCACATGTCTTAATTTGCTCTCGTTATCAATCTCCTTAACTAAATCAGGATCAGAAAAAATTTTGGAACCAGCAGACGTCATACCTGCATCAAATGTATAAAGATTCAAAGAAAATTCATATCCACCGTTTTCCATGAATGGACTCCACCATTTTGTCTTTTTTAGCAAAAAAGAAGGCGTTATGCAACAATTGTTCCCGTAATTGGTCTTTTGGTGTTGCAAATTTGTATCATGAAAAACAAACTAATGCGCTACAAACTAGAGACAGCAGGTGTTATTACCGGGGCTATCGCTGGGTGGATGTATTGGTACTTCATTGGATGTAGCAATGGTCATTGCCTAATCGCTTCCAATCCACTTGTCAGCACGCCGTATGGCGCATTGATGGGAGGCATAGCCTTTAGTATGTTTAGAAAACAAAGCGTAAAACAATAATCTAAGTAAGATGACAACAGTAGAATTACTAAAAAGCGGACAAGCCACAGTGGTGGATGTGCGCACCCCAGCAGAATTCATGGGAGGCCATGTAGCCGGGAGTATCAACATTCCCCTTCAGAATGTGCCTTCAAAACATGACGAATTTCGCAACATGAAAAACATTGTATTGTGTTGTGCCTCTGGTAACCGCAGTGGACAAGCAACGGCGTGGTTGCAAGCGAACGGAGTGGACTGTGTGAACGGTGGTTCATGGATGGATGTAAACTATTACCTATAGGCCGTATGATTCAGTTATTAAAAAACATGCTTGGTCTAGGACCGAAAGTTGATTTAGGTGAACTCGTTAAAAACGGCGCGGTGATTGTGGATGTGCGGTCGCGGGCAGAATATGCATCGGGACACGTAAAAGGTTCGGTGAACATTCCTTTAGACCAATTGGACAGTGGTTTAAAAAAGTTTAAAGACAAAAACCAGCCCATTATAACCTGTTGTGCTTCAGGCATGCGCAGTTCGAGCGCCAAAGGCTATTTAAAAAATGCGGGTTACACCAATGTTCACAATGGTGGATCGTGGGTAGGTTTGCGTAAGTATGGCAAGTAGTAACACCCTAACCAATTGGAAATTCCGTCTCACTACGGGATGGAGTTTTATGCGGATTGTTCGCTTGGCACTTGGCGGTTATATGATAGCCGACGGTATTGTGCGAATGGATCTGCTCGCTGGAGGACTTGGTACTTTGTTGCTTTATCAAGGCATCATGAATACCGGTTGCTGCGGCTCAGGTAGTTGTTCAATTTAAAAAAAACAAAAATGGCAACATTTAATGAACTCATTCAATCTGAAAAACCAGTCCTCGTTGACTTTTCAGCTGAATGGTGTGGTCCCTGTAAAATGATGGGGCCTATCCTTAACGATTTAAAAACGATGGTTGGAGAAAGGGCCAATATTGTGAAAGTGGATGTAGATCGCAATCCAGAAGCAGCAAGTGCTTATCAGATCAAGGGAGTACCAACCCTGATTGTATTTCACAAAGGCAAGGCTGTGTGGCGTCAATCGGGCGTCGTACCAGCCGCTCATTTACGTCAGGTATTGGACCAGTACGCACATTCTTAGCATGTCGGTTGACGCCACCACCTATCTTGTATCGGGGCATAGAGGCGCACTCAGTAATTGGTTTAGACAATACACCTTGGTGATTGACCCCATAAAAGGCAGCTATACCCAAAAAAACACCTGGTTTGGGGTGTTCCGTTTCAAGACGGTACACCCCTTGCCTCCAATAAAGTACGTCCTTATTTTTCGTCAATTGTTTGCCAAATGCGAACCTTGCGAGATGGGTGAATTTGAAGACGATGGACTGACGTGGTACCAAGTAAGTTTGGTGTATGGCCGTTACCGCCGCATCATTGTCCACGAAACAAGAAGTCGCAAAGCCGCCTTTGAAAAAGCCACTACCCTTGGGACACTTTTAGGCAAAAAGGTTTTGGACGCTGCAACTAACCGCCGTTCGAGTCAATGGTTACAACCAAGCACATCGCTTTTTATCAGTTAGCGCGTCGCTAGTGATGGCACAAGGCTTCAATTTCAGAGAGGGTGGTTTCGCGTCTTGATATACGTACCCCAGCTGTTTCGAGCACCTCTGGATTTTTCAGAATTTCCTTACACAAAACAATTCCTTTTTCAATCAGACGCATTTTATCCGCCTTGTTCAGACTGGAGAGGACGGTGATGGGATAGAGGCGCAAAAGATCCAGTCTTGCGCGTAAGCTTTTCTCCCCCTCAAAATTCCAACCGGTTAACTGCAAGCCACTGCATTGTGCATAATTTGAGGCATCGGAAGTGAAGCCGGTGTTGGTATAGATATGTCCCTGAATGTTTTTCCCCTGCATTTTCTCCTTTTTCAGGAGCGGTTCGAGAACATCATCGAAACGCGATTTGATATAAAGTGGTATTTTAACATCGCACAGAGTTCCTTGCAGGTTATGGTACTTGCATTCAATAATTAGCATTTCATCATTTTT
>CANGWA010000290.1 GCA_947457335.1 Sphingobacteriaceae bacterium | reverse complement strand
TGTCATGAAAAGAATTGACCCCTATAACACCACCTTTCCTAATCAACTCAATTGGAATACGGGTGGTTTTGACCCAACTTTACCAAATTTTGAGACTGGGCTTATTCAAAAGGATAATTTTCTAGATATTAATTTGGGACTGGCAAGTGAAAAAAAAATTGGGAGATTAATCACGGAAGGGGGATTCGCCCTCTTTCATGTTAACACACCTAAGGAATCTCTTAATGGCTACAAGACCAAAATATCAATGCGTAAGGCATTGACCCTAGGTCTCGGTTGGCAATTGACTGAAAAATTTTCAGTGAAACTTCATACACTTTATGGCTTCACAACCAAAACAAGTGATTGGGTCAGTGGGATGACAATGGATTATGTGTTTAATTCTGGACCTTTTTTTAATAACTCATTCTTTACAGGTTTCATGTGGCGGTCGGGTATCAATAGAAATGCTGATGCTGGTATCGCAACTGCTGGGTTTAATATCAATAATTACACTTTTGGCTTTAGTTACGACCTAACTTTCTCCAAATTGAAAACAGCTGTTGATATGAAGGGAGCCTACGAAATTGCCATTATCTTCAGAGGTAAACACACTCGAATCACCAAGAAAGAAGTCCCTTGTGAACGTTACTAGATGTATTACATGTGCCTTGTTATGCTTGCTTGTGTTGCCTTTTTTTGCACAAGTGGATAGTGTTTTGGTGAAAAAAACCAATCCAAAAACATTACGTAAAATGGGCGCAAATGCACTCGATCAGAATGATCCTTCTAGTGCAGTATTATTGCTCAATGGGGCTGTAATTAAAAACCCAAAAGATGGCAAATCTTGGAGTTTATTGGGTTGGGCTTACATGAAGCAAAGGGACTATGAACGGTCAAGAAATGCGTTTACAAAAGCAATTGCTGTAGAACCTGATAATCAAAAATCAGCGGTGTTCTATTTAGCAATGATGCAAAAGCAAAGTGGTATGTACGACTCTGCTGCTGCAAATTTTAAACGCTACAGAAAATTAAAAGGTACTGAACCTTCACTTAAAAAAATTGCTGCCACTGAGGCTAATTTTTGTGATTCAGCAAAAATCCAAATTCGTAAGCGTAAACCCATGGTAGTCATGCGGCTCGATACCACGATCAATAAGGTTAACACCGAAGCCTCTCCACTACAACTGGATGAAAATACCATGTGGTATTCTTCTTTGAGAACAGAAAAAAGGCTATTTGTGGAAGAGGACGACA
This sequence comes from Sphingobacteriaceae bacterium, assembly GCA_947457335.1. GTDB lineage: Bacteria > Bacteroidota > Bacteroidia > B-17B0 > Aurantibacillaceae > Aurantibacillus. The sequence continues at coordinate 2,205 of CANGWA010000290.1, read as the reverse complement.
CTGCTACCATTCCTACACGTAGAATTTATAAAGCAGTAAAAACAAAAGGGGTTTGGAAGTTTGCTGGCGAAGTGAATGGCCCTTTTAATACAGCCGATGCCAATACGGGCAATGCTTGCTTTTCAGCTGATGGAAAACGACTCTATTTCAGCCGCTGTTCTGAAAATGCACTTGGAAAATTTGTCTGCGCTATCTATTTATCTTCTAAAGAGGGTGATAAGTGGTCTGAGCCAGTTAAATTACCTGAACCTGTTAATCTCAACAACTACAGTTCTACTATGCCATCAATCGGCAATGATCCTGCTACAGGCAATGATATTGTTTATTTTGTTAGTGACCGAAAGGGGGGAAAGGGTAAGCGGGATATCTGGTTTACAGTGTTCGATATAAGGAAAAAGAACTTCAAAAACCCCAGAAATGCCGGATCTAAAGTGAATACGAAGGAAGATGATGTTACCCCTTTTTTTGACAACGAAACCAGGACACTCTACTACAGCACCAATGGGGCAGGTGGAATGGGAGGATTCGATGTGTTCAAGGCATCCGGAGATGGTAAAAAATTTACCGAGTCAATTAACATTGGTGCCGCCATCAATACTGGGGCAGATGAAATTTACTATACCATTGGTAAAAATAGAAAAGAGGGTTTTTTCGTCAGCAATCGCAAAGGAGGAAATGCTCTTAAAAATAGAACATGCTGCGATGATATCTATTACTATGCAAACCCTTCTTATATCAACGTGAAAGTAAAGGGGACTATGCAAGATCCGAATAACCCTAAAAAGACATTAGCAAATACCCTCATCGAAGTTTATAAAAAAGATCCTATTACGGGTGACCCCGTATTAATTAAAACAATTTTCTCCGATAGTCTTGGAAGATATAAAACAGAAGTGGAAGCGGGGGCAGATTATTTCCTCATGCCCAGAACCAAAGAATACATGGCCACCAAAACCAATGTGCCTGCCAAAAACCTTACACGAAATACGACCATCTCTACTACCATGGTCTTGAAGGAAAAACCAAAAGGCACCATCTTTATCCCAAACGTGCATTATGATTTTGATAAACCAACTTTAACACCAGAAAGTAAGAAGGTGCTTGACACAACTTTATTTACCCTTCTGAAAACCAACCCAGATTTGCTTGTCCAAGTAGAATCCCATACCGATAGCAAGGGAAGTGAAGCATATAATTTTAAATTGTCACAGAAACGGGCTGAATCAGTAATGCAGTACTTAATAGCGAAGGGGATCAATGCAAAACGATTAACAGCCAAGGGTTTTGGTGAATCAAAACCACTCGTGCCCAATGAAAACCCCGATGGTAGTGATAATCCTGAAAATAGGGCCAAAAATAGGCGGACAGGGTTTACTGTTACAGGGTATTCTGATCTCGAAATTAGAACAGAGAATGAAGGGGAAGATTAATTCAATTTATTTTCGAAAGGATTGAAACATCAAAATCCGGTAATTTAAGTTGATTTCCACAATTGAAATGCCCCTTTGGACAGGCGGCATAACCTCTTATCCCACATGGTCGACAGGCCATTTCTTTCTCGATAATTTGTTGTTTATCACTCAAAGGCCCAAATCCAAAAGACGGAACGGTTGAACAGAAAAAAACCGTCACTGGTGCGTTAACAGCTGATGCAAAATGCAATGGCGAACTGTCGTTTACGTAATTCATAAGTGCTTTTTCCATCAACGCACACGCTGATAAATAAGTCAACTTGCCCGCTAAAATAATAACAGCTTTGTTTGAAACCTTAGCTTTTATGCTTTCACATAAAGGAGCATCACCAGGCGCTCCAAGCAAGTAAATGGTGATATGCTTTGGTATCTTGTCAATCAATTCATTCCATTTGGCTGCAGGTAATTGCTTCGTATACCAAACAGAGGCTGGTGCAATGCACACATAGCTCTGTTTTTGGTAGGACTCAATGGCTGCAATGTCAACCGCAGTAGGGTAGAGTCGAGGGCGACAAATGGCACCAGGCGCCAAATCATCTATCAGTTCTTGATAACGTGCCGTCTCATGTCTCCCATCACCGATAACATGCCTAGCAGTACGGTTAAATAAAAAGGAAAGCGGATTTTGTTTAAATCCTGAAATATGCCGTGCTCCCGAAAATCCAGCGAGTAAACCTGAACTTAAATAACGGTGACAGTCAATGACACAGTCAAACTTTTTTTGACGAATGGT
>CANGWA010000289.1 GCA_947457335.1 Sphingobacteriaceae bacterium | reverse complement strand
GTGCATTGGCTGGCAGAATGGCCAGTAGCACAAGTACGCGGGTCAAAAACGATTTCATCATGGTGCAGGCAGTTACCGCCTATTACAAATATACACTATTCACCTTTTAGCACATTTGTTAGGAGAGCTTTATTAATTTTCCAAATGTATTTTAAAACAAGGCCACTAAGCCGATGTGGATTTTTCCAGCACGGATATCGAAGCCATTGCCAAATTGATTGCCAATGGCATAGTGCATGGTAAGGATGCCGGCACGGGTATCGAGATTGATACCGGCACCAATACTCATGGGGGTGTCCTTAATATAATTACGGTTGCTGGTGTTTTCATACCAAGCACCTTCACCGAAGAGTAAGATGGCTGAGTTTTCAGAAAACCGAAAACGGTACTCGAGGGTGGGTAGAAGGTAAGTTGATGCAAAAAGACTTTCTTCATCGAAGCCTCTTAATGTTTTTAAACCCCCGAACCGAAACAATTCGTTTTTAAAAATAACGCTGTTTCCAAAGATGGTCGCTCCTTGCAAACCGATACGGAGCACATGCATGCCGCCTAAAGGTAAGTACACCGAAGCTTGCAGATCGCCCTGAAATTGCAGAGAGCGCAGCAAGAGTCCGGTGTAAGCGCTCTCGGCCAAACGATCGTTTTTGCGGATGTCGCGGTTGCCCGTTTGAAAATTCGCGACAATGGAATAACCTTTTCCGGGATTGAAGCGGTAATCGAGTTGTTCTAATTGCCAACCGATGCCATAAGACCGGGTGGTAATGTCGGCATACGTTGGCAAGGTCGTGAGGTTTTGTAGCGACCCGGAGCCCAATAAACGCGTATCGCGTTGTTTGTAGTAGACTTTAAAGTGATTGAGTCCTTTTAAATAGTATTGGATGCCTCCGCTCCAGAGGACATCGATAAAGGTGGTGTCTTTTCTATAAATTTTCAGCGCGGCATCACTGCCTACAGGTGTGCCGGCAAGATAGGGGTAGATGAATTTTACATTGACATCTTGTGTCTGGCTTTGCAGTCTTCGCCACTGCACATCAATGGTTTCTCCAGCGCGTAGGACGCCATTGACCAATTTTAGTTTTAAATCGCCTGTTATGACTGCTTTGTTGCTAATGGGATTGGGCAATATGCCAACAATTCCGTCAAATTGTGAGGCGTTTTTTTTGTCCAGATTAAAGATGAGTCGGTTATAGCGTGAGGTGAGCCGAACGGTCATGGGCATTTTTTCTTTCAAAAAGGCGAGTTGTCTTAGCTTTCCTGACAAGGCCGCCAGTAATTCTTCGTTGTAGGGCATGCCGGGTCGAATGCCCAAGTAACGGTATAAAAAGCTTCGGTTAATTTTAAGGTCCCCTTCAATGAGAATGGAATCAATTTTGTACAACTTGTCTGGTTGAACCTGCCATTGTAAGTTGATACGGTTGTCGGATAGAGCGAGGGAGTCGAACCGGACTTTTACGAATGGGTAACCATGGTTCTCGTACCAGCGGATGGCTTTTTCCTGTTGCAGTTGCAGCAAGGTGTAGGTGAAGGGGGTATTTCTTTTGGCTGTAGGCAGTTTGGCGTAGATTTCAGGTTGGAGGTTGCCTTTTTCTACCGTGCCCAACAAAAATTTGTTCCCAATAGTCAGCCAGGCGGTCACCGTGGTGGAATCTTGCTGAACAGAATCTGCTCCCGCCAGCAGGTAACCTTCGCTGTGCCAAGTGGCGATGATTTTTCTGATTTCATCAAAGGCTGCAGCGGGAGTTGGGTGGGATTGCTTGTAACGAATGGGCAGTTCGGAAGCGCCAGTGTTGAGGGTTAGGCGCACCTGTGCGGAAAAACATCCGGTAAAAAGGATAAACAACAAGGTTAAACCGCTACGCACCACTTAATAACTATCAGAGGATAAATTTAGTATCTTGTACTCTTTAAAACAGAATTTAATGCAAACCTCTACATTATTTCGTTTGTTGCCGGCATTGGCTGTATTGTTAACCGTAAAGGTGCAAGCGCAAGCCATCAGTTTAACGAATGCCAATATGCCGGGAAGTGGCGATACCTTGCGCTACACCAACGTCTCTACCACCTCCTTACCCGCTTACCAAGCCACAGGGGCTAATTTTACATGGGATTTTACACAGGTGGCATCAACTACTGAGGGCATCCGGAGTTTTAAAGCCTCTTCTCAAACCCCCTATTTCTTTTTCTTTTTTGGAACGCAGGAGTATGGGGAGTTGATTTCGAATAGCATCAATTTGGGTGTCATTACGCTTAATGACTATTATAACTTTTACAAAAAGCAGTCTTCACCTGCAGCCTACATCGCTGATGGAGCAGGTATGACGTTGAGCATGGTGCCAGTTCCTGCTTATTATACGGACAAGGATGAGTTGTATAAATTTCCAATGACTTATCCCCAGTACGACTCTACTACTTTTAAATTTACTACGCCAACAACTTCATTGATTCCTGTGCGTTACTCCAAAGCGGGTTATAGGGTGACGGTAGTGGATGGTTATGGTACAGTGAAAACACCGTATGGTACCGAGAATTGTATCCGTTTGGTTACTACTCAGTATTCGCGTGACACCATTCGCGCGACCTTGGGTACATTTACCTTGCCACCGGTGGGTATTCCCAACTTTGTAAGAAGTTACCAGTGGTTGACGCTTAATTCTAAAATTCCCTATATGGAAGTTACTGGCAATTTGGTAGGCAACAATTTTACGATTACTCAAGCCCGCTATAGAGGGTACGATATGAGTAAGAATCCGCCAAAGGATACGCAGGTGCCCGAGCAAATGGATTTGAGTGGCATGCGGATGTTCCCAAACCCAGCGGCTTCACAACTCTTTGTTACCTTAAATACTCCCTCCACATTGGCGGTATATGATTTAAATGGAAGGTTGGTGAAGGCGGCAATGGATGTGGCGGTTTCGGGGGTATACCCTTTGGATGTTGCTGATTTGGAGCAAGGTTTGTACGTTTTGAAAGTGACAGAGGGCAACCGATCGGAGATGATTAAATTCATCAAGGTCAACCCTTAACACATCCACTGTCAGTATATTTTTAAGATAGGCGACAGTAATATTTTTCAGAAACTAATTATTCTATTATTTTAGCGCACAAATTAGAAATTATGGCATCACATCATCACGACGACCACCACTCAGAGGAGAAAAAACCTGTATCGTTCAATGTACCTTTCATTATGGGGATTGCTACATTGGTCATTCTTCTTTTATTCCTCAGTCTATGTGATCCTAAAAAACACCACGAAGGTGGACATGAGGCAGTCACTACCGAAGCTTCTCACGAAGGTCACGGTGATGCACATGCTACTGAAGCAGCAGCCCCTGCAGAAACACCTGCGGCTGACACCACTGCTAAAGCAGATACGGCAAAAGCAACTGAAGCTGCTCCTGCAGCAGAGCCTGCTCACGAAGGACACGCACATTAATTTATAACCCGTGCATTTGCACAAAACACTACACACATTACC
>CANGWA010000288.1 GCA_947457335.1 Sphingobacteriaceae bacterium | reverse complement strand
TGCCCATCTCAGTTTATTTTTGTATGGCCCTGCCGTTTGCATCACATACAATCGATCGTATCGGTTGTAAGGAGATGTTTCAGAAAAATGGAAGGCATAGTTTAAATCCATAAACCGATTGGGCTGGAACCTGATTTCTTGCATGAAGTGGTTCTGACTGTAGCGCGAGCCGATTTGTAGAGCACTATCTGGATTGTTTACCATCCAGTCCTTGCCGTCTCTAGTAATAACATAATTGGAACGATAGAAGTAATTATCTCCTCCCCTCGTTCCAGAGCGCAAATCGCCGTATTCAGAGCGCGTGGCACTCGTAACAAAGGCCCATTTTTTAAAGCCAACACTCGCATCCATGTGCATTGTTTTTTCACTATTTGCGGTGGAGCTTCTGGTCAATCCATTGCCACGAGCAAGCACCTTTTCAGTTGAATCAGCGGCCCTAGGCTCAATGGTATTGAATGTCATGACGCCACCGATGGCATCGCTGCCATAAATAACGGAGCCGGGCCCGAAAAGAATTTCTGTATTCTCCAAAGCATGTGCGTCGATGGAAATGACGTTTTGAAGATTACCAGAACGGAAAATGGCGTTGTTCATGCGTACACCATCGACCACTAATAAAACACGATTCGTTGCCATCCCACGTAACATGGGAGATCCGCCACCTAGCTGACTCTTCTGAATGTATGCATAACCACTTGTTCCAAGCAAATCGGCGGTAGTTTGCGGATTCTGGAAGGCTGCCTCGGTCATGTTTAACTTTTCAATACGGTTTGGATTTTCCAATTTGTTTGAAACGGTGCGATTGGTAAGAACAGTCACATCTTCAAGGGCAATCTCACTTTCCTCTAACTCAAGGGACCAATTCAATTGCCGGAGCAACTGGTTATTTGTTGCGACCGTTTCATATCCAACCATTTTGACAAAAATCGTGTCTGCTTGCTGAAAAAGACTAAGCAGGAGCTGTCCCTTACCATTCGTTTGAACGTTAACAGCAGGATTATGGCTATATACCAAAGCTCCCTCAATCGGTTGCCTTGTCGTTTTATCAATAACAGTAACGGTTTGTGCTTGTGTCAACTGCGTTAACAACAAATACATCCACCACAAATGCTTGAGCATAAAATGAATTAATGTGCCGAGAAATATAGAATTGAATGTTTCTCCATTTTAACCAATGGATGAGATGAAGGAACAGAGAAAAGGCGCAAAGCCAAGCCTTTGGTTTGCTTAAGAAGATACTGGCGGTTTAATAATTGGAATCAGGTGACCTTTAGCAATTGGGTCAGAATAAGTTTGCCAAGTGTTATAATGAATTGTAGCATGCACCTTAAGCAAATAATCCTTTGGAAGCTGGTATTCGCTCAGCAGTAGTTTTGAGAGCGTGCCCTGATCGGCCCCATTCTCTTCATCATTTGAAAAAAGCGCTATGAGAGCGGACTCGAAGTTGTCCTCTTTAATCAACAGATACCAATGCTGATGGACAAATTGTATCGAGATGACTTCGTAATACAGTTGATTGATGACCAATTCCTTCCCATTGTCCCTCCACTCCCTACCCTTTGTGTTTTTGAACAATTCGTTTTCAGATAATTCAATTGTGAGGAGTTTGGTGGAAGAAGAGAGCGTGTTGTGTCGGAGGTTATATTTTTGGGCTTGTTGAAAGCAAGTATAGAGCATGAATTTTGCAGAAATCAAGAGAGAAAGCATCAAGAGAAGTGCACAATATAATCCCTTTGCAAAGCACATTTTTCAAAGATATAACAAAATCCCCATGCGCAGCTGACAACCTTCGGAAATGAAGGGTTATGGGTGAGGAATTTTGCAGCCAAGGTGTTGGCGGCAAAAACAATAAGAAGGATTGATTTTCAATCACTTAACCACTATGAAATAAGCCAAAAATTGCTTATCTTTGCACCTCTTAAAATTAAACTATGAAGATATTAGTAGCGATCAGCAACGTACCTGATACGACAACTAAAATTCAATTTACCGATAATGACACCAAATTCAATGCAGCTGGTGTTACGTTTATTATTAACCCCTATGATGAGTGGTATGCGCTTGTTCGTGCTTTGGAGCTGAAAGAAGCTGGGGCTGCCGAAAAGGTAACTATTCTTCACGTTGGATTAGCCGACAGTGAGGCCACGATTCGCAAAGGATTAGCCTTGGGTGCTGATGACGCTGTGCGAATAGATGCGGATGCACCTGACGCCATGTTTGTAGCAGAACAAGTGGCGGCCTATGCAAAAGCCAATGGTTACGATTTAGTTTTGACTGGGAAAGAGACCATTAATTATAACGGGTCTGCCGTAGGTGGCATGGTTGCTGGATTTATGGATACTCCTTTTATTTCATTAGCCACAAAAATGGATGTGTCTGGTTCAACCGTGACTGCTGAACACGATATTGATGGCGGTACACGTGTAGTTGAATGCGATCTTCCTTTAGTAGTAAGTTGCGCAAAGGGCATGGCAGAACAACGCATTCCTAACATGCGTGGCATTATGGCTGCTCGAACCAAGCCACTGACAGTTGTTCCTGCACAGGGTAGTTCAAACGCCACAGGAATAAAATCATTCTCGTTAAATCCAGGCCGCACAGCATGCAAAATGTTAGGCGAAGACCAAATGGATGAATTAGTGAGCTTATTGCACACTGAAGCAAAAGTTATATAATCCCATTAGCATTACGTTTTATGTCAGTATTAGTATTTACAGAAATAAACAAAGGGCGTGTAAAAAAAGCATCCCTTGAATGCGTTAATTACGCAACTAAAATTGCTTCACAAATCGGTGGTACTGTAACTGCCATCGCTTTTGGAGCAGATGATGGACAGATGGCTGAAATCGGAAAAGCCGGTGCAAACAAGGTTTTAAATGCTGCAATTCCTTCTGTACAAGACGCCATGTCCTACAGTTCAGTCCTTTCGCAAGCAGCGCAACATATAAATGCCAAGGTTGTGGTATTTGCGTTTGATGTTACTGGGAAATCAGTAGCCCCATACTTCGCTGCTAAAATGAAAGCGGGACTCGTGGCAGGTGCAGTGGACTACCCAACCGTGAATGGCAACACTATGGAGATTAAGAAAAATGTTTTCTCAGGCAAAGCAGCATCTGTTTGCACTATTACTAGTGAACTAAAAGTCATTTCTCTCCTACCAAACAGTTTTCCAATCGTTGTATCTGAAAATGCAGCTACCGTAGAAGTTTTCTCTGCAACTGGCAACTCACGTCTAAAAGTTAAAGAAGATAGAAACAATGCCACAGGCGGTGTTCCACTTCCGGAGGCTGAATTAGTAGTGAGTGCAGGGCGAGGACTTAAAGGACCTGAAAATTGGGGAATCATAGAAGAGTTGGCCAACACACTTGGTGCTACAACTGCTTGTTCACGCCCCGTTTCAGACATGCACTGGCGTCCACACCATGAGCACGTTGGTCAAACAGGGATTGCTATTCGTCCTAATCTTTACATTGCAATTGGAATATCCGGAG
>CANGWA010000287.1 GCA_947457335.1 Sphingobacteriaceae bacterium | reverse complement strand
GAATTGTTTAAATGAGGGGGGGTATGTTTTTTGTAAATCAACTAACAGTCCTAAAATAAGGGGATACAAAGCATAATTGTCATTAAATTAATTTTCCCCGGACAACAGTGGTTGAGAATTGAAAGTTGAGAATTGAAAGTTGAGGTGTTTACACCACCCTCCCGCAGAGAAAGTCACGAGCTGTTTCATTAAACATATTCTTTCGGTTGCGGGACTCCGAATTAGAGCGAGAGCGAATGGCGTTGACGCTACCCTCTAACCCCTAACCCCATTTTTAGAGAATTGAGAGTGCGTTGAACCTCACTTCGCGTTCTTAACTTAACACGAAAAGCGACTTAAGCCCCTGCATCCACCATGCTAACTAATAATGAAAAAGCCATGGATGTGTTCAGTGCACCCATGGCTTATTTTGTGTTCTCAGATTATTTCAAATCGAGAAGAAACCTTAAATAATCAACATCACATCGCCATACGAATAGAAGCGGTACTTCTCTTTAATGGCTTCTTTGTATGCCTTGGTGATGTTTTCGTAGCCGCCAAACGCAGCCACCATCATCAAGAGCGTGCTCTCAGGCATGTGGAAATTAGTAATCATGCAATTGGCAATGCTGAAATCGTAGGGCGGGAAAATGAATTTGTTGGTCCAACCGACATACGGATTCAAATGACCGGTAGTTGACACCGACGTTTCCACTGCACGCATCACAGTAGTACCCACTGCACACACGCGTTTCTTTCTGTCCTTCGCCGCATTCACAATTTTACAAGTGTCGCTCGAAATCAACACTTCTTCACTTTCTGTTTTGTGCTTGGTTAAGTCTTCTACTTCTACTGTGCGGAAGGTGCCTAAGCCAATGTGCAAGGTCAATGGCGCAAACTGAACGCCTTTAATTTCTAACCGCTTCAACAATTCGCGGCTAAAGTGCAAGCCTGCTGTTGGTGCGGCTACTGCGCCTTCGTTCTTCGCGAACACGGTTTGGTAACGCTCAGCATCTTCTGGTTCTGCTTCACGCTTGATGTATTTCGGAAGTGGGGTTTCGCCTAAATCGTACAATACTTTGCGGAACTCTTCGTAACTGCCATCGTATAAAAAACGAAGGGTACGACCACGCGAAGTGGTGTTGTCGATGACTTCGGCTACCAAACTATCGTCCTCACCGAAATACAATTTATTTCCGATACGGATTTTACGCGCTGGGTCGACCAACACGTCCCACAAACGGCTTTCAGCGTTTAACTCACGCAACAAGAACACTTCAATGCGCGCTCCGGTTTTTTCTTTATTGCCATACATGCGTGCCGGAAACACCTTGGTGTCGTTAAGCATCAACACATCGCCATCGTCGAAATAATTGATAATGTCTTTGAACTTCTTATGATGGATTTTTCCAGTAGCTCTTTCTACCACCATCATACGAGCATCTTCACGGTTTTTTGCAGGATGTTCTGCAATTAACTCCTTCGGAAGATTGAATTTGAACATTGAAAGTTTCATACGCTTCTTACTTGCTTGTTGCCGAAGAGAATGAACAATAAATTGCTAAGGGGATCCGGGAGGAATAAATAACGGTCAGCCACTACCCGGTGTGCCGACCTCAGTAATTGAAAGTCATAATCTTACGGGATTAATTCGGGGGGCAAAGATACAACAAATAGGCCCTGTATGGATAAAAAAGTGAACTTTGGGGCTATTTTGCATAAAAACGCGGTATTTTACCCGATTTTTGCCGTATTTTCGTTCAAATTCTCACAAAATCTTCGGTTTCATGGCGTTTTTTCAAAAACCTTTCCGTCCGCTCTCACGTCTAAAATCATCTAAAACAATGGTTTGGACCTTCATCTCGGGACTTGTTTTGATCTCTACGGCCTCTACGCCCGACTATTTTGAAATCAGCAAGAACCTCGACATTTTTAATGCGGTGTACCGCGAACTCAACGCGAGTTATGTGGATGGCACCAAACCAGGGCAACTCATGAAAACGGGTATCGATGCCATGTTGCAATCGCTCGACCCTTACACCATTTATTATACTGAAAACGATATCGAAGATTACCGCTTCATGACCACCGGCGAATACGGCGGCGTTGGCGCCACGGTTAACGATGTGGATGGAAAAATAATGGTCTCCGAACCCTACGAAGGTTTCGCTGCCTACAAAGCAGGTATTCGTGCGGGCGATGAAATTGTGGCCATCAACGGCATCAATGTCGAGGGGAAAAAAACAGAAGACCTCGGTCCCTTGTTAAAAGGGCAAGCCGGCACACCCGTAAAGGTCAAAGTGATTAAAGCCGGCACCAGTACGCCGGTGGAGGTCACCATGAACCGTGAAGAAATTAAAACCAAGGCCGTGCCGTATTACGGACTGGTAGGTGACCAATCGGGTTATATCAAATTACTTTCCTTCACCGAAAATTGCAGCGGGGCGGTGCGCGATGCCCTTATTGATTTAAAAGGGCAGGGTGCGAAATCCATCATTCTTGATTTAAGAGGTAATCCCGGTGGACTCTTACTCGAAGCCGTGAACATTGTCAATTTGTTTATTGATAAAGGACAAGAGGTCGTGTTTACGAAGGGTAAATCGGAGGTCTGGGACAAGTCCTATACTACCATGAATGCGCCTGTTGACAAAACCATTCCATTGGTCGTATTGGTCGATGAACATTCTGCATCGGCTTCTGAAATTGTAAGCGGAGCGTTGCAAGATTTAGATAGGGCAGTGGTGATTGGCAAGCGCACGTATGGCAAGGGTTTGGTGCAACAAACCAAGGAATTGGTGTACCATTCGCAAATCAAGGTTACGGTGGCCAAGTACTATATACCCAGTGGGCGTTGTGTGCAGGCGTTGGATTACACGCACCGCGACGAAGAAGGCCGAGTGGAGAAAGTGCCCGATAGTTTGATAACGGCATTTAAGACCAAGGGCGGTCGCATTGTATACGATGGTGCTGGCGTGATGCCCGATGTGGTGACGCCCGATAACCATTATGCTAACATCACGGCCACGTTGTACCGCAAGTATTATATTTTTCATTATGCCACCAAGTATGCCTTGGCGCACCCGAGTATACCCGCAGTAAAAGAATTCCATCTCACTGATAGCGATTACAACGATTTCCTTGCGTTTATTGCCAATAAGGACATTGGTTATAAAACCCGCTCAGAAGAAAAGCTACACGAAATGAAGCAGGAAGCCGTTGACGATAAGTTGATGGACGATATCAGCAAGGAGTATGCTGCCTTGGAGAAAAAAATTAGTGATAGTAAGAAAGAAGATCTTCAGAAATACAAGAAAGAAATTATTGCCGCCCTCGAAGAAGAAATCATTGCGCGGTATTATTTCCAGAAAGGCCGCGTCGAATTTGACTTGCGCGACAGCAAGGAAGTCAACGACGCCATTGCGTTGTTAAAAGACCAAGGCAAGGCTGCGCAACTGTTGACTAAGATTGAAAAGCCCACACGGCCGTTTAATCCACGGAAGAAATTCTAGTAG
>CANGWA010000286.1 GCA_947457335.1 Sphingobacteriaceae bacterium | reverse complement strand
GAATTAAAAATTGAGAGTTGAGACTTGAGGCGTTTACATCACCCTCTACCCCCTAACCTCCACCCCTTTTTGAGAGTTGAGGCGTTGACCTTCATATGCGCGTGAATGGTTAATTGTAAATGGTGAATGACGGGAACGCCGCATGCGCCAAACTTCAAATTAAAAATTGAGAGTTGAGAATTGAAAATTGAGAGTTGAGAATTGAAGCGTTGACGTTCATTTACGCGTGAATTGTAAATTGTTAATTGTAAATGGTTAATGGCAGGAACGCTGCATGCGCTAATGAATGGAAAATTGAGAATGGAGAGGTGAGAATTGAAAGTTGAGAGTTGAAAGTTGAGAGTTGAGAATGGAGAATTGAAGCGTTGACGCTACCCTCTACCCCATATTAAGAGTTGAAAGTTGATAATGGAGAATTGAGAGTTGAAAATGACTTTACCATTATATTGCGCTTCTTTCTCTTTGCCGGCTATACATCTTCGTGATCTTTCCCTCTTTGCGTTCTCTGCTCCTCTGCGGGCTTTGCGTTCCTAATTAATTGAAGGCAGTTGAGAATTGAGGCGTTTACGCAACTTTTTTATCCGCTCGGCAATTAACTTTAGGGGTTGCATAACTCTTGGCGGTGTTGACAAAACAACTGTGGTTTATGGGGTAAATTCATTGCATGTCCGGACAATTATTTGTTGTACCCACCCCCGTTGGGAATCTCGAAGATATGACCCTTAGGGCTGTGCGTGTATTGAAAGAAGCTGATGTGGTGCTGGCAGAGGACACCCGCACCAGTGGCGTGCTGATGAAGCATTTTCAAATTGACAAGCCCTTAAAGGCCTATCACCAACACAACGAACATAAAATCACTGAAGAACTAGTCAACCTGATACAACAAGGTCGAAATGTGGCGTTGATTTCAGACGCAGGTACACCTGGCATTTCCGATCCTGGTTTCTTTCTTATTCGCGCTGCCGTGGCCGCAGGCATTTCTGTTACTACCTTGCCTGGTGCCACTGCATTTGTCCCGGCCCTTGTCAGCAGCGCCCTACCGTGTACTGCCTTTACCTTTATTGGGTTTTTGCCGCAGAAAAAAGGCCGACAAACACGATTAAAAGCGTTAGCGCTTGAGCCACACACCCTGATTTTGTACGAGTCACCTTATCGTTTAGTCAAACTTTTACAAGAACTGAGCGAGTATTTAGGCAGTCACCGTAAAGCCGCTGTGTGCCGCGAAATCAGCAAGCTGCATGAAGAAATTGCCAGGGGCACCTTGCATGAACTGCACACCACTTTTGCTGCCCGCACGGTGAAGGGAGAAATCGTGGTAGTAGTAGAAGGCAGCGTTTATTCAGAACCAACTAACGATGAACAGGACTAAGGAAATGGGCGCCCCTCCGGGCACGTTGTTTTATACCGGCGACCAATCGGGTGAGGTGACCATTACGCTAATTGAATACAACGAACACGATTACATTGAAAAATCGTTCAACGATTTAAGTGCCTGCTTTAACCACCTCAAGCCAGGCTTTGTGAAATGGATCAATGTAGAAGGTGTACACAATATTGAAATCATTGAAGCCATCGGCAAGCACTACAATTTGCACCCCCTCACCTTAGAGGACATTGTGCATGTAGAACAGCGGCCCAAGTTTGAAGACTACGACCATTACCTGGTCTCGATCATGAAAATGATTTCGTACGACACCGAAACCCGGTCAGAACAATTGTCGCTGATACTACTCGAGAACACCGTTATTTCCTTTCAGGAACCAACTGGTGGGGATGCCTTTGATTTGATTCGTCAACGTTTGCGCCTCGCGAAGGGGCGTGTGCGCAAATTGGGCGCCGATTACTTGTTCTATGCCTTGATGGATGCCGTGGTGGATTGGTATTTTCACACGATTGAAAAAATAGGCGACAAGGTCGAATTGATTGAAGAAGAAATCATGAACGAGCCCAAGCCAGCCTCCCTCAATGCGTTGTATAATTTAAAGCGCGACGTGATATACTTGCGCAAGCAAATCTGGCCCGTGCGCGACATGGTGAGCAACCTCATTCGCACCGACAGCGAATTTATTACTTCTAACACCCAATTGTTCTTGCGCGATTTACAAGACCATACCACGCGTATTATAGACACAGTAGAAACCTACCGTGACTTACTAAGCGGGCTAATGGATATTTATTTAAGCACCAATTCCAACCGCATGAACGAAGTGATGAAGGTGCTCACCATTATGTCGAGCATTTTTATTCCCGTGACCTTTGTAGCTGGTGTGTACGGCATGAATTTTGAGTTTATGCCTGAACTGCATTCACCCTTTGGCTATGCTGCCACATGGGCAGTGATGTTGGTGATGATGGGCGGACAAGTGTATTATTTCCGCAGGAAGAAATGGCTATAGGTCCATTCAAAAAAAAAGGGCATTAGATTATAATCAATAATGCCCAGTGGGACACCCGCTAACTGAACGTTGGGCGGGTGGTATGCAACAATTTAAAAAATTAGGCTACTTCAATGGCAGCTGGGTATTTGGCTTTCCAGTTTTTCAAACTTTCCTTGGTGCGAACAGTAATTACAGTACGAGCATCAATTTTTAATTTAGTAATGTAGGTATCTCCCTTCACTTCCTTACGTTTGGTTGGCGTTTTCATATCGCGGTGTATTAAATTCTTATACAAATTAAGCCGTTCTTTTGGATCACTAACGTTAAAATTATCCAATATCTTATAACGGCTTGTTAAAAATAAAAAAGGGCAGACCGGTGAGGACTGCCCTTTGTCAGTATACAAAATGACTTATTTCACTTGGTTTACCACAGCTTTGAAAGCTTCTGGGTGGTTCAAAGCAAGGTCAGCAAGCACTTTACGGTTAAGTGAAAGGCCTTTTGCAGCCATTTTACCCATGAACTCCGAATAGCTCATGCCGTGTTCGCGAACACCAGCATTAATACGCTGAATCCAAAGACCACGCATGGTGCGTTTTTTGTTCTTACGGTCGCGGTAAGCGTAGGTTAAACCTTTTTCGAGTGTGTTTTTAGCAATGGTATAAACGTTACCTCTTGCACCCCAGTAACCCTTGGTAAGGTTGAGGATTTTTTTTCTGCGAGCCCTACTCGCAACGTGATTGACTGAACGTGGCATGTTCTTTTTTTTGACTTTGGTCTGAAGCGGCTTTTCAGCACTTTAGCTCAAGACCGGGTTTGACATTTGTTTTTTTACCCAATGGTTAGATCAGATCGCTAGCATGAACTTTACGTTCGGCGTGTCCGCCTTGCTCACTAAAGCGTCGGAACGAAGTCCGCGCTTACGGTCTTTCTCCTTTTTAGTAAGGATGTGACGCTTGTAAGCATGCTTGCGTTTGATTTTACCACTTCCAGTTAAGCTAAAACGCTTTTTAGCACTGGAATTAGTTTTCATCTTTGGCATGTTCGTTTTTTTAAGGATGGCAAAGATAGTGAAATTCACGGGTTTATACAAGGAAAATAGGAAGAATGCGTATTGTGTTCATAATCAGATTTATAGGGTGGTGAG
>CANGWA010000285.1 GCA_947457335.1 Sphingobacteriaceae bacterium | reverse complement strand
TACATGCTCAATTCTCGCATGTTCTCTTTCACAAAAAGCTAGAAACAAAAAAGCTGCCCCATTGGGGGACAGCTTTTTAATGTTGAAAGGTCAACTATTATTTGCCTTTGTTTACTGAAGAAGCGAGTTCAGTTCCAGCTTTGAACTTTACTACTTTCTTAGCAGCAATTTTGATTTCTTTGCCAGTCTGTGGGTTACGACCAGTACGCGCAGCACGCTTAGATACTGAGAAAGATCCAAAACCAACTAAACCGATACGGTCACCTTTTTTAAGGGCTTTGTTGATTGATTCAATGGTTGCGTCTAACGCACGACCAGCATCAGCTTTGGTCAATTTTGCTCCTGAAGCAATAGCGTCGATTAATTCTGCTTTGTTCATTTTTTTGTTTTTTAAGGGGTTAAACAATTTGTTTTACGAAGCAAACATAAGCGCACTTTCCACTGTTGTCAAGTGTTTCAGCGAAAAACACCCCCATTTTGTTGATAAATCGACTGTTTGTTAATAAGTCAACACCGAAACACAGTGACAGTAGGGCTTTCAGGCGACCGATTGGCTACGCTCTACTGTTAACAATGCTATCGGGTTATGGGTTTCCCGCAAGCCCTTCTATCATTCAAAATAACCATCTTCCTCAATTTTAAACCCACGCAAAAACGCTTCAACCGTCATGCGCTTCCGCCCTTCTGCTTGCAATTCCAAAACCTCTATCGCATCTGTGCCACAGGTTATATAGAGGTGGGATTTATTATCCGTCACTGCCTTGCCAACGAATAGTGATCTGGTACCGTTATTGATACGGCTGCGGTGTATTTTTATCACGTACTGCTTGTCTCCTTGATGCAATACAGTCCAAGCACTCGGCGAAGGATGCAATCCTCTAACACGGTTGTGAATGCTTTTGGCGTCACACGACCAATCAAGATGCCCTGTCTCCTTGTTTAGTTTAGGGGCGTGAGAAACAACTCCAGTGGCTTGTTGAACGAAGGGTAGGGCGCGATCATGTGCTGCCGACTCTTCAATCAATTGAACCGTTTTTACCAACAATTCTGCTCCTTTTATTTTTAAGGTTTCATATAATTGACCGGCTGTTACCGTATCCTCTATGGGGACGCACGTCTGTAACAAGATATCCCCAGTATCTATCGCGTGTTGGAGTTTAAAGGTGGTAAGGCCTGTCTCACGTTCGCCATTGATAATGGCCCAATTAATGGGGGCTGCACCTCGGTATTTCGGTAACAAAGAGGCATGCAAATTGTAGGTGCCTTGTTTTGGCATGTTCCATACGACTTCTGGTAACATCCTAAATGCAACTACAATAAATAACGGAGCATCAATTGCTTTTAATTGTACTATAAATGCATCATCCTTTAACTTCTCAGGCTGTAAAACCAGCAAGTTTTTTTCGATGGCAAATTGCTTTACAGCCGATGGTGTTGCTTGCAATCCTCGTCCACTGGGCTTGTCGGGTGCCGTTACTACCGCCGCAATCTCATGCCCAACTGCTAACAAGGCTTCCAGCGAACTTACAGCAAAATCTGGTGTTCCAAAAAATACAATTTTCATAAAAAAAAAGAAACCGCCTGGCTGTGCCAGACGGTTTCAAAGTTCAGGGTTTATTTTTATTCTACGACTACTTTCCTAGTTACTTTTTCTGAACCACTTTCAATGGTTAAGAAGTATACACCACGCGGCTTGTTAGCCAATTGAATGGTGTGGGTGTCGTTTTTAATATTACGCTCTTCGTAAATCACAGCACCAAGGATATTCACCATCTTAACGGTGTAACCCGTGTTGCCGTTTACTTTTACAGTTACAACATCTGAGGCTGGGTTAGGATATACCTGTACCATGCTAGCCAGATAATTATCACTGATGCCAACATCGTTTTGACAAAGAGCTGGGTTGTAATCCACACTGAAGGTTTGTGCTACAGATGAAGTACCTGCTGCGTTTTTCGCTGTAAGCGTCAATGTGTAATTGTTAACTGGATTTCCACCCACAGGAACAGTCACTGTCAACACCAAATTAATGGATGAGAAGGAAGAGTTCATTTGAATGTTAGTGGTAGGTGCTACCTTCCATGTGTAAGTGGTTGCACCAACCAAAGTATTGGTAGGTGTGCTGTTTTGAACGGTAATCTTGCGGGTAGCCTCATTACAATAGGTCATTGTTGTAGGCGCTACGAAAGCTACTGATGGGGCACAGTTGTTAATTGACACTGTTTGTTGTGCCTGAACCGAACCTGTATTGTTAGTGGCTACCAAGTACAAGGTATAAGTGCCTGGCGCAGCAACAACAGTTGGATTAGCAGCTACGCTTGAAGGAGCAAAGGTAACGTTGCTGGATGAAGCTGACCACTGGTAACTAGGCGAAGGCGTGCCACCTGTTGAACTGTTTACCAAAGTAAATGGAATGTTTCCGCAAGGACTTACACTTGCCACACTGAAACTGGCTACTGGAGCAACACAGTTGGCAACTGTAATCACTTGTGTGGAAATGTTGTTACCAGCACTGTTAGTCGCTTTCAATTGAATAGTGTAGGTGCCATTAGCGGTAAAAGTGATAACTGGTGCAGATGCAGTGGGACTGCTGAAACTTACACCACCACCAACTGATGACCAGCTGTAGGTCGGAGCAGGACTGCCTACAGAGGAGTTAGCTGGGGTTACGGTAACGTTAGGACCACAAAGGTTGAGGTTCATTGAGAAGGCAGATGTGGGTGCAACAGTTGAAGCAAGGGCCGCTCCACTGTATTTCCATATGTTGGTAAAACTAGGTACCAAATCAAAGCCACCGGCCCAACCTTTTGAATTACTTACAAAGTCACCTGTTAAGTACTGAATACCAACACTTCCCCAATCGGTCCATGTTAATCCGTTGTCTCCTGAATAAGATATGAAATTGTTGTTAGTGCCCGATCCAAACGAGGCTAGGATGTTGGTGCCTGGAATACCACAAATATCAGCATAACCAATGTTTCCAGTTGGTGTAATCAAATTCCAAGTAGCACCACCATTAGTAGTGTTATATACGTCAACTGTTGAACCATTCCATACATAGGTAATACCAGTAGATGGAGTAGAGAAGGCAATTTCTAACAAAGTGTGCGACTGCGAAGATACAGTCGATGCACTCCATGTTTGTCCTGCATCGGTGGTACGGTACATACGACCAGCATTGGTGCCAAACCAAAGGTTAGAGGTTCCTAATTTGTAATACAGATTAACTATTCCAAACTCACCAGATTGTGGTGAAGGAATGTTGGATTGCGAAATTTGTGACCACGATGCACCACCATTGGTCGTGCGCCAGATTTCAAAACCCCCGTTGTTGGGGTCACCCATGGTGATACCCACTGAAGGTGTGAAGAAAGAAATAATGTTACAAAATGAAGCAGTGTTGGTGTACATGCCACCTGCTGTCATGTTTTGCCAGCTTGAACCACCATTGGTAGTGCGGAAAATCGCACCCTGTGCTTGTACACTCTTAGTGTAGGAAGCAACCCAAGCAGTATTGGCGTCAACTCCTT
>CANGWA010000284.1 GCA_947457335.1 Sphingobacteriaceae bacterium | reverse complement strand
CGTAAAAATCACGGTAAGGAAGAAATGCGTGCTCGCGACCTCTTCACCGCTTTGTGGATCCCTGATTTGTTTATGAAACGTGTAGAACAAGAGGGGATGTGGTCACTCATGTGCCCCAATGAATGTCCAGGCTTGAGCGATTGCCATAGCGAAGCGTTCGAAAAACTATATACGAGTTATGAAGAGGAGGGGCGTTTCCGCCGTCAAATAAAAGCACGCGAATTATGGGCGGCAATTATTGAGGCTCAAATTGAAACGGGTAATCCTTATATGCTCTTCAAGGATGCAGCCAACTCTAAATCCAATCAACAAAACCTCGGTACGATCAAGTCCTCTAATCTCTGTACTGAAATTATTGAATACACTAGTCCCGATGAGGTTGCCGTTTGTAACCTAGCTTCCATCGCCTTGCCTCGTTTCGTGGATGAGAAAAATGGAACGTTTGATCACAATAAATTGTTTGAGATCACTTATCAGGCGACGCTCAACCTTAACAAAATCATCGATCGCAACTACTACCCCGTTCCTGAAGCACGCAATAGCAATATGCGCCACCGTCCTATCGGTCTCGGTGTACAAGGTCTTGCTGATGCTTTCATCTTAATGCGTTACCCGTTTGAAAGTGAAGAGGCGCGTCGTTTGAATTCAGAGATTTTCGAAACTATTTATTTCGCTTCACTAACAGCAAGTAAAGATCTTGCTAAAGTAGAAGGTCCCTACGAAACCTATCCCGGTTCACCAATTTCAAAAGGTATTTTCCAACACGACATGTGGAATGTGAAGCCATCAGACCGCTGGGAGTGGGATATTTTGAAGGAAGAAATCCTCAAACATGGCGTGCGCAATAGTTTGCTTCTGGCACCAATGCCTACAGCTAGTACATCTCAAATTCTTGGAAACAACGAATGCTTTGAGCCTTACACCTCCAATATCTATACACGCCGCGTTCTCAGCGGAGAATTCGTTGTAGTCAACAAACACTTGTTACGTGATCTTGTTAAACTAGGCATATGGAAC
The DNA here is from genome assembly GCA_947457335.1 of Sphingobacteriaceae bacterium. Taxonomy (GTDB): domain Bacteria; phylum Bacteroidota; class Bacteroidia; order B-17B0; family Aurantibacillaceae; genus Aurantibacillus. The sequence goes on along the minus strand of CANGWA010000284.1, from coordinate 2,534 downwards.
GATACGCTTAAGAATAAAATCATTGCCGCAAATGGATCTGTACAAAATATTCCTGAAATCCCTCAGAACATTAAGGAACTGTATAAAACAGTTTGGGAAATTAAACAACGGACCATCATTGATATGGCAGCAGATCGCGGTGCCTTCATTGATCAGTCACAATCGTTGAACCTCTTCATACAGGACGCAAATTTTGCCAAGATGAGCAGCGCACACTTCTATGCGTGGAAGAAAGGTCTAAAAACCGGTATGTACTACCTGCGCACCAAAGCGGCTGCAGATGCTATTAAGTTTACTGTCGACCAGTCTGCACTGCAACAACCAACATTCGTGCTCGGAAACGAAGATCAGTTGGTGGTAGACCGTGGACAAGGACACGTGCTTTCTTTCGACGAACAACAAGCACAATTGAGTTGTAGCCTCGATAATCCAGAAGGTTGCGAAGCCTGCGGATCATAAACGTTATTTTTTGTTGATTTGTTGCGAATCCCCCTTTGTGTCTCACTAAGGGGGATTTTTACTTTTTCCTGAATCGATGGATGAGCGGCTGTTCTAGGTACTTGTTGATGATGTATGATAAGAGTATCAGTAAGGTCAAGTAAAGGAAAAAACCTGCTGAAGTATTGACCACGTCCAAGCTATCATGCATTACTAACCACAAGGGATATTGAAATAAGAAAATCGAAAAACTAAGGTCCCCCGATTTCACCATCAGGGGATGGGAAATCAGTTTCCCTACCCATGTATGACCATAATAAAATGAAAGCACTATCAAACAATACAAAGGCATCAACAACCCATTATGAATGTATGGACGAATGGGGTTTTCATACAGTACAATTGAAAATAAAGTACAGGCTGAAAGGAGAAGTATAATATGGGCAAACTTCTCAAAAAAAGACTTCATGGCTTCCCCGCGAACAAGATGAGCGGTTATCATTCCACTTAGAAAGGTTGGAAAGTGCCAAAGTGGAAAGGCATCGATAAATTCCCCCATCTTTTTGCTGCCATCATACAAATGGTCTACAAAATAAACGTGTTGCACCAATTGAATTAGCCATATGGCAATTAACATAGTCACCAACCAGGTCATTTGCTTCTTATAAATCCATGGATTGACAAATGGAAAAAGAAGGTAAAAGAATACTTCAACGCTGATTGACCAGGTTGGGTAATTCAGGTCAAGGGTGTAGCCGGGAACAATGCTTTGCAACATGAGGAAGTGCGACACAAGTGCGATTCCTTTTGGTGCCGCACCTTTTAAAACGAGCACTAAGAACAAGGTTATTATAAAGGAGATCAAGTACATGGGACCAATACGACTCAAACGACGTTTCCAAAAATTCTCTTTTCCCTTGGCAGCGGTTTTGGGGTAAACCAATGCCATCACAAATCCTGAAATAAAAAAGAAGAACGAAACCCTGAACGCACTCTGCTGGATCAATGTACTCAAAAGGCCATGATTGAAAGGGGCAAACGGGAGACTGTAGTGAAATAGAACCACACCCAATGCTAGCGCAAACCGAATAAAACCGAGCTGTCTGAAGTAAAGTAAATGCCCCTGATTATTGCCCATAAGCCTGTCCTGGTCGTGTTGCGTTGTTGAGCGTAAAGGTAATCGGGTAGGTCATTTTGTAGCGAACGTATTTTTGTTGTATGGTCGCAGGAATCCAACGTGTTTCTGAAATTAAACGAACAGCTTCATCGGTGCAACCACCAGAAATGCCTTGCTTGACTTGAATATTGCTAACAAATCCATTCGGTTCTATAATGAACTCTAGCAGCACTGTCCCTTGTATCGAATGCTCAATGGCAGATTGAGGATAATCCAGTTCCTCCTGAAAGTAACTGACTAAGCCTTCTTCACCTTTATTGTAGTAATCGGGTGATCGGTCTGCTTTGGTATATACCAAAAGGGTGGAATCAGCAGGTAGTTGCAACTTCATACTGCGTTGTTTCCTGAATTTTTCCCATTTTCTGTAAAGGTCTGTAGACAAATCAATGTTCAAGAAAACCTCCTGACTAGGATTTACCTTACTAAAGGTTAATTTGCTGAGCACCCGTTGCAATTCTTGCTTGATGATGTTATTGACCACGCCATCAAACCTAAATAAGATAGCTTTACCATTACCGTCTAGTTGAAAATAAATAGTCACGGTGGTTTTAAAGGAATTTGTCAGTAGGATCGACGGTAATTGAAATTGTGTTCGCATCACCTGATCAATTTGTCCCGCATATCCCTCCGGTGTGGCAAGATTGGTTTGCGCCTTGTAGTCAAGCGAAAGCACCATTATCCATAAAAATAATAAACGCTTCATTACTTAAAGGTAAAAAATTAAAAGGAAAGTTTCATGCCCACCACAACTCCATGAACGGGGCGCTTTCCTGGCTCATAGCGAAAAACATAGTCGCAGCGGAGTATTTTAAAGATACGCTCAACTCCAGCATTGGCCTCCAAATAAAGCGGGGTTTCATTGGTGCACAAAGTATTTAGACCGATTACTTCCTGCCAAGGCAATTGGCGAAGACCAGGT
>CANGWA010000283.1 GCA_947457335.1 Sphingobacteriaceae bacterium | reverse complement strand
TTCAGGAAATGTAAATTATCCAGGCTAAACTGGGCATACGTTTTCATTGTAGACTTTTTTATAAAATTAGTGTATTCAGCCCTATTATTTAGTTGATTTTTTGTCGCATTTTCAGTCACAATTAAGGAGCTTCACCACGGGCTGCCTATGCAAACCATCTACAGTAAAAAAACAAGAAAAAATCGTACTGTGTTGTTTAACACATTGATAGACAAGTTTTAGAAAGTGTAGTGCCACAAGGATAATTGTCCAAGAGAAGTTCTCTCACAATTAAGTGGTCCTAGTTTCAACTCCAAGCGGGGCACAAAACAAAAAAGCCTTAGCCGTAAACAGGTTCAAGGCTTTTTCATCGAGGTTTACACCAATGGTTTTATTGCCTTACTATAGTCTTAAAAGTCTTGCCGCGTCAATCAAGTATCCTGCTGCGGTCATTTCCTTTGCAATGTCCCTATGCCAGGCTCTACGATCGTCCATTTCAATGTAGACAATCCCTGATATATCAGAAGGCGTCTCTACATTGCCTTTGACAAGAGCGCACACTTTATTTCGTCCTAACTTACCCATAAGGTATCCATGTTCTAGGAGAACATTTTGCCTTGCACGCGGCTGAAACGCGTCTCCACTGCCCAGTTTCGCACCTTCATCGCAAGGAGTATACAGGACAATTCCAAAGCCGACGTTGGTATAGTTTTCTATTTTTTCAATGATTGTTTTTCCACCACTTGCTTGCTCATGTAGAATGATAGCCTCCAAGCCCAAGTTCTCAATGTAACGCGCAACCTCCGTTTTTGCCTCGTTGTCATGGCCGTGAACGATGAATACTTTTGATGTTTCTATCACTGTTTGTTTATGTGTTTTATTTGGTAGATGGCTTGCCCCATTGGTGTCACGTTTGTCACGCTGTTCCTTCATACGGTCAAGATATGTCTGTCCAGCTTGGGTGATACTTGCTCGTATGTATGGGCGCTCATAGTTTACCTGTCCACCGCTTACCGTTAGGAATTCGTGACCGAAAGAGCTGACAAGCTTATCCCTCATTAATTTGTCAATTTCCAAGCCAACTGTCGCCCTGTCCAAGCCGTTGGCTTGCTGAAAGTCTACTACAAAGTCAGCAACATCTGTTGTGGTTCCGCTTTCGTCTAGCAAAACAAGCAGTTCAAATATAAAGTCCTTCATGCCTTTGGGTTTTGATACAGTATACCCGCCGTTAGCAATGAATAACCTGCCCTTATCATTTAACTTAAATTGTACTCTTGTCTTTGTACTTGATGGAGCATCCATGCCATTGATGACTGTGATGTATCCATCGGCCTTCAACTTTGGAAATATGACATTGTCTAAAACCCTTATGGGTATATCGGAAAACTCCTTAGTTACGTTCTGGTAGTACCAAATACCATTATTAGTGTTGTTGCCATCTAATAAGTATTGCAATACTGCGTTGCATTCACTCTTATATTGAGGGTCTTTAATCATGGTGTAGTTCTGATTAGGAGGAGCGCTAACAGGCTTTCTATACTTGCTCCAATCAATACTATCGAAATTGTTCGCATTGGGTGGCGCTTGAACTACTGTTGCATACCTGTTAGTTTTTACAGTTGATTTTAGTGGTTCCATTTCTTCACAGTACTCAATCCCTTCGCTCTTAAGTTCCACATGTGGATTACCCGTATTTCCGAACGCACCCAAGAAGTTTACCAAGTTCTGATCTCTTAGCCTGCACCCAAGCACATGTGCTTCCTCGTAATTTGATTCTATCCCAGATTCTGCAAGCAACTCAACAACGTCGTAGTAGCCTCTCTGCTTGTTTTCGAGATACGATTTATATGCATTTTTGAGTACTGTGTTTAGCTTATCCTTCTGTGTCATGCTCCGAACATATTGTAACAAGCAATTTACAAAACAATAACCAATATGGGTGACCGTTAACCCAAAGCACTTTACCCTGATGCATACCGAATACCTTTAATGCCTTAAAGTTAGAGTCTCGATGTCATACTTCTCCCTTTTCTCGTACGGAGTCATCCTGCCTCCTTTAGTAGCATATTTCTCTAATGTCTAGTACCAAGATTGTTTCTTAGACGCAAAGTGTCTAGTTGCATACCCTTGTCCAAGGAAATGCAGTAGAATCAATAGTTCAGAGGAATCAGAAGGAAAGAGAGGGAATCAAAAGGAAGTGAAAAAAGTCCTGGTGGGCCCACAGATACAGAGTGAGAGCGGAGTGCGAGAGCGCTCCGCATTTTTTTTTGTGCTGGTGTTACAGGTGAAAAACACTTGCAGCGGGTAAACACAAGTGAAAAAACACTTGCGCCAAATAGGGGCTAAGTAAACACGTTTGGAATGTTTTAACGGTTTTGGAGTATGCGTTTAAGGCTACTTCCCGACAGCTTCTTCTCTGTGAGCTTATTCGAGTAATATCTATGTTTCTAAGCTCTTCGAATTAATTCAGTAATTTTCAACCATCAATGAACAAATCAATTAAACCACGGTCTATCAGTTTATTCGCCGGTGCAGGCGGGTGTTCTTTGGGTTTCAAGAATGCGGGGTTCGATGTCCTTTATGCTACCGACATCAATGCAAAGGCAGTTGAAACATACAAGCTGAATTTTCCAAATACCTGTGCGGAATGCCGTGATATAAACGACATTGACTTTTCAGTCTTACTCCAAAGATTTAATCTGAATGCTGGTGAGCTTGATGTGCTCATTGGAGGACCACCTTGCCAGGGCTTTAGTACCGCCGGAACAAGATTTTGGGACGACCCACGAAATCATTTGCTTAAGCAGTATGTCAGAGCTTTAGAATTAATGAAACCGAAATGGTTTATGATGGAAAACGTTGAAGGGCTACTGACAACAAAAAATGGTGAGTACCTCGGTGAATCATTAAAAGCCTTCACTCAGTTAGGGTACAAGGTCCGACTTGAAAAAGTTTATGCTCAAGAATACGGTATACCTCAACGGCGAAAACGAGTTATCATCCTTGGCAACAGGCTTGGCATCCCATTTCATTTTCCCAAGTCTGTATCAAAATCGTACGGACAAATTTATCGGAATTGCGATGTAACCATCCAGGATGCTCTTTTTGGACTGCCTGCACCAGGGTATAAAAATGTTCCTGTTTCATATACCGAGGATTTGACTGGTCACTGGTGCGAAATTTTGCAAAGCCCATCAAAACTGACTACCGACCATTTTGCCAATAAAGTTGATGAAATTCAGCAAAAGCGAATTGATTTAATTGGACCGGGTGAAACGATGAAAAATTTACCGCAGGAGTTACAACATCAATCTTTCTTAAAGAGGGCTAACCGGCGCGTAATGGATGGTACTCCTTCAGAAACGCGAGGCGGGCCTCCTTCAGGGTTAAAAAGATTGAAACTTGACGAACCAAGTCTAACAATCACCAGCGCGGCTACAAGGGAATTTATACATCCTGTTGAAAACAGAACATTGACCATTAGGGAATGCGCGCGGATTCAAACATTTCCCGATGATTTTGAATTTATTGGAAGCCAATTTGAGAAGATTCAACAAATTGGCAATGCGATTCCT
>CANGWA010000282.1 GCA_947457335.1 Sphingobacteriaceae bacterium | reverse complement strand
GAGCGCCTTTAGGGGTTGGTATTGAACTTGAAACGGGCGGTCACGTTTTTCACCTGTTATTCAGTAACAATAGCGGTTTGTTGGAAAGTCAATACATCACCGCCAATAAACAGGATTGGGCCAAAGGCCAGTTCCGTTTTGGATTTAATATTTCCCGTGTCTTCACAGTAGCCAAACGTCACGATGATTAAACGACTTTTTATTATTGTTCCTCTAGCGGTTGTAGGTTCGATCGCTATCTATAGTTGCGCAAAAGGTAAAACAGCTGAACCACCTGAAACGTGCGATGTTAACAAGGTTTATTTTGCAGGTGACATTCAACCTCTTCTCAACTCCAATTGCGCTATGAGTGGCTGCCATGATGCTAAAACCGCTGCTGAAGGGGTTAACCTTAGTAACTATACTGGTGTCATGAAGGTGGTAACAGCTGGTAACGCCGCTAATAGCGAATTGTATAAGGTCCTAACGGCTTCAAAGGGAGGTAAACGCATGCCACCAGCTCCTGCTTCCTCACTCACAGCCACTCAAATTTCAATGATTAATACCTGGATCAGTCAAGGGGCAAAAAACAATTCTTGCATAGCTTCAACTACTTGCACATTCGGGACAATCAGTTACTCCGTTGACATCAAACCTATAATTGATGCCAAATGCACTGGTGGCTGCCATTCACCGTCCCGTTTAGATGGTGGATACGATTTGTCTGGGTATGATGGGCTAAAATCTGCTGCCGATAACGAAGCGCTTTATGCCTCCATCACTTCTAGTTTGGCTTCTTCTCGAATGCCAAAAGATGGTGATGCTTTACCCGATTGTGACATAAAGAAAATAAAGGCTTGGGTGGATGCCGGAGCACCTAAAAACTAAATTTTGATTCCGAATACCAACACGTCATCCACCTGTTCGTGTTCGTCACGCCATTCTTCAAAGGCTGTTTTTAATGCGCTTTCTATGGCAGATGAAGGCAATTCAGCGACCCTTGTCACCAATTCCTTCATGGGTTTGTACATAAACTTCTTACCATTGGGCCCCCCAAATTGATCGGCAAACCCATCCGTCGCCATCACAATCACATCCCCCCGCTGTAGCGCAAAATCATGACGGGTAAAGGGACGTAAGGCTCCCATGGGTTTACCAACTGGAATTTTATCGGGTTGCAATTCTATTAGTTGTCTGTTACGGATTATCCAAACGGGATTGTTGCCCATGGCTGCACTCATCGTTAAGGCCTCAAAATCGATACAAATGATGGCGGCATCCATACCATCTTTACCCCCTTCCTCGCTACCATCGTTCGCCATATGGTGCATAATGCTTGATCGGGTGTGGTGTAATATCTGGTCAGGTGAGGTCAGCTTCTGCTCATTAATGGCTTCGTTAATACATGAAATATTGAGCATCGACATGATTGCCCCAGGTACGCCATGGCCCGTGCTGTCAGCGACAACTACCGCCATCTTACCATCTGCCAATTGCGATGCCCAATAAAAGTCTCCACTTACAATGTCCCTCGGTTGGAAGAAAATGAAGTAATCTTCTAAATGTGCTTTTAAATACAAATCCCCTGGCATCTGGGCAGTTTGAATGCGCTTGGCATAATTGATGCCATCGGTGATGTCGCGGTTCTTATCTGCAATGACTTGTGATGCATGGCTTATTTTTAAGCTGCTGATGAAATTACTGCGCGTGATTTTGTAACGAATGTTGGCACCGGATAAAGAAAACAATACCATGAAGGCTTGAATGACATTCGTACTGGTAATGTTGGTCATAGAAAAATACGGCTCGTCACGCAAGAACAAGGTAAACCCAAAAATGGTCGCATGACTCCATAGCGCCAATAAGGCTACTTTTTTTACTTCTTGGCAATACAACAACCCTCTAACTGCTATGACCAATGATACAATCAAAAAGTAAGTGAATACATTTTCGGGACTCGTAATCACCGCAGAAAAAGTGGATAGTAGGGTGATTAGCACGGAAGTCCCATAAGTTATCACACCATTGGGATAACGAACGTGTTTACGCAGCAAGTAAGCAAGAAAGATCAAAATGGCGGATCCAAAATCAATCAAATAGTACAAACTCATGTCCTTGTTCTGTCCATTACCCGTTTCGACCAGAATAAAAAAGGCACAACAAAAAGCAGTGAGTGGCCAACTGGTGTCGGCTGCCTTCTCAGTAATTAAACGCTCTTCTTCCTTCCACGCTGCTTCAATGGCGTTGTCTTGAGGGTGTTTTTGCATAGCAATGGCAAGAGGTGGATTGTACGTACAAGGTATAAATTATGGTCAAAAAAACATAATAAATTGAGATTTAATCTGATTTTAGGTGAATTAATTGTCTCAAAGGAAGTATCACCTTCCTTTAGTCATCCATAAAAAATAGCCATGACCTACTTTGTCACATATGGCCGACTACCATGCATTATACTAATTTCACTTCATTCTTTTTCTAATTGCCAATTATCAACTTAACTTTAGGGGATGAAAAGACGCGAGTTTATTAAAGGTTCCGCTATTCTCGGCGCAACCGCCATTCTACCTGAGATACTTTCCGCTACTTCCGCTATGGAGGGGACCACTTCCGAACGCAAAGTACATGGTGTATTGATTGCTGCTAAAACAATGGTTGGTACCCTACCTGTACTTAGGGCTTTCGCTGGCGATTACAACGATTATGTTTCGCCATTTGTGTTTTTTGATGAGTTTGGGCCCGTTAAAGTCAACCCGAACGACCAACCCCTTCGCGTAGAGGCACACCCCCACGCTGGGGTCATCCCTATTACTTATTTTTTAGAAGGGAGTGGTCATCACCGCGATAGCCTTAACTATGATTTTCAAATTGCTAAGGGCGATTTCATGATGTTTACCTCTGGAAGAGGTGCCATTCACATGGAAGAAACGGGGCAAAAGCTATACGATAACGGTGGACTTTATCATGGGTTTCAAATTTGGCTAAACATGCCTGCAAAGTTCAAGTGGATCGCTCCCTCAACCGTTTTATACCATCCAGAGCAAATGGCGCACATCCAAGAGAAAAATTATAGCGCGGATATTGTGCTGGGGGAATTGTTTGGACAAAAGTCCAAAATTGAAACACTCTTTCCTGTGTTTTACTTCCATCTCAAATTAAAAGCCGGCTGTAAATTAACGATACCAACCGAACCGACGCACAATGCGTTTGCCTATATCATCAAGGGAGAAGTGGAAACCGAAGGTCGCAAGGAAATCAAGGAAAATCAAGTGGTGCTTTTTGAGAGGGGGGAAAGCCTCATTAATTTTTATGCCCATAAAGACTCAGAGATATTGATGTGTGGTGGCCAACCGCATAATGAACCGGTATTTGCCTATGGCCCTTTTGTCATGAATAATGAAAGTGAAATTATGGCGTGTTATGAAAACTACCGCAAGGGGTTAATGGGAAATCCAGACATGGTAAATGCTGGGCGATAATGTTTTTGCTTTTTTTTACAATCTCCGGCCCTTCATTTGATTACTTTAGTACATTATGAAACAGATCTTCTTAATTCTAGCATGCACAGTGACACTTAACCTTGGCG
>CANGWA010000281.1 GCA_947457335.1 Sphingobacteriaceae bacterium | reverse complement strand
CTCGCTACCGGAGGCTTGGCCCCATACACCTTTAGCTGGTCTACAGGCAGTTCTACGACCAATGCCAATGGTAATCTTCCAGCAGGTTGTTACACAGTAACGATAAGAGATGGTGGAGGATGCAGGACTAGCAGACAAATTTGTCTTTCTGTTACAGGTCTCGTGAGTCGCTCAGAAAATCCATTGAACGTATACCCGAATCCATCAACTGGGAAATTCACCGTTGAGATGGCGGGACATTATACATTGAAAGTATACAATGCATTAGGTCAATTAGTAGTGAATAATGAAGATGTTTACGATGTAGCGGAGGTAGATTTATCTCAGATGGCAAATGGAATGTATCACGTTGAAGTCATTTCGTCGGGACAGCGACAATTTGCTAAATTGATAAAGGAATAAAATAAGGCCGGTAAAACCGGCCTTATTTATTGTAATTGATTCACTTGAATCAGGTTCATGCATTTAAAATGGCCTGCAGGACATTCACTATAACCCAGTTTCGAGCACGGGCGGCACCTTAAATTTTCTACTTGTACGATTCGGCTGTCTTCTCTAGCAAGATATGGCGCCATACCAAACTCTGGCAAGGTATTGCCCCAAACCGAAACAACTTTCTTTTTAAAAGCGGCAGCAACATGCATAAGTCCAGTGTCGGACGAAACCACATATACTGCTTGTTTCAAAACTGCTGCACTTTGATGGAAACTAAGTTGTCCACAGGCGTCAATCAGGTGTGGATGATTGTTGACAAGCGGTTCAGTTCGCTTTTGATCATGTTTGTCGCCGAGCAGTATTACTGGTATTGGAGATCGAGCGATAAACTGGTTTAACAAAGCAATTGGAATTTGCTTGGTAAAGTATGAACCGCCTGCCACTACCGCTACAAATGGAGAAGTACCCAATTGTGGGAAACGTTGATGAGCATTAATTTTATCCTTATCTGGCAAAAAGTAATCCAATCCCAAGCCATCATTTTGAACCCCAAGGTGCTTAACCGATTCGAAGTAACGATCAACAATATGGACATTTGGTAGGAGGCTTTTTATTTTTAAGGCAGTAGCGAGTGCTTTTTGAAGATTGAGTTTTGGAAAAGAAAAAGCCTTGATGCGAAGTGCATTAATAAGTCTCTTGCTGCGTAAGTTGTTGTGAAGATCAATTACAATGTCAAATTGGTGTGTTTTAAGGACGTCTACTACTTCGTCTATCTCTTTTTCAAACGTGTGTAATTGATCTACGTATGGATTCGAGTCGAACAAGAATCCAAAAGATTGCTTGGTAAGGAAATGCAATTCAACATCCTTCCTCTGTTTTTTGATGCAGCGAATAATTGGAGAAGTGAGCACGATATCACCAATTGAACTAAATCTCAGTACCAAAATCTTCATTTACCTGTTCTTTGTTCAGTAATTTTTTTCAGCCATGAATTCATAAAGATGGCCAATAAAATAATAGCCACACCGATATAAAACGAAGGTTTTACCTCCTTATTCTCTTGATAGAAAAGTATAGCCCAAATTATGCCATAAACCGTTTCGAGGTTAACGGTTAGGACAATTGTATAGGGACTGATAAATCGAGTTAGATTAACACTAGCAATAAAGGGGAAAACAGTACAAACCAGGCTAAGTAGAAGCAATCCTATGATCGACTGTTGATCCAATTGAAAAAAATCGCTATTCATTTTTCCGCTAATAATTAGAAAAACAGTGAGGCCAGAGATGGCGGCAGTTAGCTCCCAAAAGCTGATTATGGCGGGCTTGATAGTCCTACTAAAGATGCCATTAAACACCCCGAAAATAGCAGACGTTAGTGCCGCTAGGATGCCTAATACAATTCCTTGCCAGTAATGAAATTCGATTGAGAAGATGAGTACAATTCCTGCAATAATAACAAGGCCAATGATGACCTCATACAGTCGCACCGCCCTCTTGAACAGGATGGGTTCTATTATTGAGGTAAAGAGTGTACCTGTGCTAAAAGCAACCATGGTGACACTAATATTGGAAACCTTGATTGCGCCATAAAAAGCCAACCAATGGATAAGAATGATAATTCCCGTACCTGCTAATTTTAACAATTCTTGAGCCGTTGGCCACAGTGGCTGATTTGTCCACCGAATATATGCTAGCATGACCATAATGGTGATAAGAATACGGAACCAGACCAATTGCATGGTATCAGCAGTAATGAATCTACCTAAGATAGGCGAGAATCCCCATATAAAGACAATGACATGTAAAAGTAGCAGATGTTGATTGAACTGTTTGAGCATCAGGCTGCAAAAATAGCAAATGATGTTGTGCGAATGCTTATTAACGAAAAAAGCCCTGTATCCTAAGACGGCAGGGCATTCTTTCTCAATTTGGTTTCACAAATTTAAGTCATTCACGAATTTAAAAGCACATTAATGCATAATTGATGGATATCAATTAACAACTAAGAGGACTTGCGAAAGATCCTTTTCCTGAGATGGATGATGAGAAAATAATCAGGCATAATAGTCCTTTGTGAATAAATGCCATCTATTAAACATCTTAAGTTACTATTATGACATTATCCACCTTTTGCCAATCTAATTTTTTCCGACAACGAGTTTGGCAGCTTGAATGCCGTAGGCGGACTTTAGTGTAAGGATATAGACACCGTTTTCCAAACCATGAGTGACTCTCAATAAATGTTTAGAAGTAGCGTTGTAGGTACGCAGCACATTTCCTGCAAGGCCTGAAATTTCAACAACACAATCCACCGTAACATCTGATAGATCGACAACCAGCTCTTGGTCAGGATTAACAGGATTTGGATAGAAACCAAATGGTTGTGACCATTGCACATCTACGGCAATGGTTTTAAATTTTTCTTGGGTCCCATCTTGATCCGTTTGAAGCAATGCATAGTAATTGGTACCGAACTCTGGGAAGTTGTCTGTGAACGTATACTTGGTTTTTGTATTTTCACCACCTTGACAGGCAGACTTATAAATCGCTGTGTAGTTGATACCGTCGGTGGTTCTAAGAATTTCGAAGCTTTCACAATTTTTCTCAGAGAGCGTTATCCAATCAAGATTGACTTTATTGCCATCGGCGGTACCTTTGAAGGATTGCAACTTAATTGGGAGTACAGTAACCGTAGTCGAGATGATTCCCATATTAGCTGGACCACCGCCTGAGCCTGCAAAAGATGAGCCAATGTCATCATTTGCTCCGCCAGCACCGAAGTTGGTGCCAATAGAGGTATTTGTTGTAGGTTGTGCAGGTGAGAATATCAATGCCCCTTGTCCGCCGCCACCGCCACCACCATGTGTATCAACATGGTTAACATTTCCACCAGCGCCACCATCAGCGGTAATCGTAACAGGACAAGTAGCTGCAAAGGAATAAGTTGCCGCTTGTAGTACAATTGTACCACCAGCACCTCCCCCTCCAGAGCCATCCATTCCAGAATCCAATCCTTTGGAGCCATTAGCCGTTATTTTAATTGGCGTAGCACATGTTCCAACAGTACGGATTGTTCCAGCTTTTACAAGAATAATTCCGCCGCCATATCCACCACGGGATGCTGCATTATTGTTTTGTT
>CANGWA010000280.1 GCA_947457335.1 Sphingobacteriaceae bacterium | reverse complement strand
TATGTATGAAACTGAAACCCGATCAAATTAATGTCTATTCCCGCTCATTTACAAGAAGACATCCGTTGTTGCGTTTGTGCCAATTCCGACAAGAATCAGTTTGATTTATTGTATCAAAAAGAAAATTTCGCAGTGGTGACCTGTAATCACTGCAGTTTTCAATTTATCCCACCTTACTACAGAAAAAAGATTGAATACACCCAGTATAAAAATGAAGAGGTGACCAAGGCCGTTCGGCAGGGCAACAATTGGATCAAGATACAACGGCATAAATTGCGATTGAACTGGATTAAGAAATTTAAGCCCAGTGGTTCTCTTTTTGATTTGGGTGCAGGCTGGGGGCACTTTATGCTGGCGGCAAAAGAAGAAGGCTATTCGATATATGGCATTGAAATAGCTGAACAGCCATACCGGTATTGTGTGGATGATTTGAAATTGCCGGTGGAACACATTGATTTTTTTAAAATGGATCCCAGCAAGAAATTCGATGTAATTACTTTATGGGATGTATTGGAGCACATTGATAAAGCGGATGAATTTGTTGCTAAAATAGCTGAACTCACTGCTCCAGGTGGCTACTTGATTTTGCAGGTACCCCAAATTGATAGTTTTTTTGCTAAGCGGCATAAGGACCAATGGAAAATGATGGGGTTGGATCATGTGAATTATTTTGGGAAGAGTACGATTAAAAGACTGCTGGAACGGCATGGTTTTGAGGTGGAAGCTTATAAAAGCAGTTTCGAAATCAAATTGTTTATTATGTACACTTTACTGCCATTGGTAAAAAGGTTGAAGAAAAAGAATTCAAAGGCTGTTACAAATGGAACAATTAGTGCTGCTGACCGCCAGAATTACTTTAATCGTTTTACTAAAAGGCCCAAATGGCAACTCAAATTGTTTGTTTGGATTCACAACCGAATCTACAATACCCTATCCAATTTGAACATTGGTGAGGAAATGATGGTGGCAGCGCGAAAGAAGTAATTGGCAGGATGCACATGAACTTCTTTGCTTTTCATCGCATTTGGATATCAGGATTTTTTTTCCTCACTGCTTGTTCTAAGGATGTAGGAGTACCAATTGAACTCGCTCCCTATACTGACAAAGCGCTCGTAGATAGTGCCAAGCAGCTCTCGTACCATTACCACGGCAATACCATTCAACAGGGGAACAATGGTCAACATGGCCCCTACCGTCTCCACTTTAATAGCACTGCCTTTTCGGTTTTGGATACGGCCATGGAGTTGCCAGTCAATAAACTTTTTCCTGATGGTAGTATTGTTGTAAAAGAGGTCCTGAAAAATGGAAGTGTGGACTTATTTGCCATAATGCATAAACAAAATGGAGTTTGGCGTTGGGGTGAGTTACGTCCTGACGGGACTTCTATCTATAGTCTCAGTGAAAATTTGTCAATCTGTACGAATTGTCACTCGCAGGCCGGTAACCGTGACTTTTTATTGACCTATAAGTTCAAATAAAAAAGCCCGGTCAACCGGGCTTTTTACTTATTGAATAATTATTTTCTGATGCGTTACTTTTTCATTTAACGTAGTTGTTACAAGGTATACTCCTGGTGGCAAGGTTAATGGAAGTGAGTCGCTAACTTTCAGCTTTTCAATAGACTTTCCATCAAGCGTGAAAATTTGAATTTCCATTTCACCGCCAATTGGATTGACGATTGTAAACTCACCTTGACTTGGGTTCGGATAAATGGTGATGACGGGGCTGTCTACGCTATTTATCCCGGTACATGGATTCACAATGAGGTTGACTGTGCCGGTATAGGTACACCCATTAGCATTATCTGCTGAAGCAGCAAAAACAGATGTCGTTGCTGGGGACGCATATACAGTAGATCCGGTTACAACAGAATTATGACTCCATGCATAAAGTGATCCACCAGTGGCCGTTAAAGTTGCACCTTCACCTGCACAAATTTGTGCGCTGTTAGTGGTAACTGCAATGTTGAGCGAGTCAATATGACAATTGCGGTAGAGCCATAAGTCTGATAATTTTGCAGAGGAACCGGAAGCGGGGTGACCCTGTCCTCCAAAGAGGGCAAAATTACCTTTTGCATCCATCCAGCCACAAATACTGTTTCTGCCGCCTGGTGTATTGGTCGGTGCATACATGTTCAAGCTGCCATATTGACCATTTTGACCCGGATTGTTGTTTCCCCGTACCCACATCCATTTCATGTTAGATGGATTAAATTGCCAAAGATCATTTATGTTTCCACTCAATGAGGAGCTCCCAAATGCTTCACCGCCAAACAGCCAGAGTTTTCCTTTAGGGTCCTTCCAAGTGAAGCTATAAGCTCTGGCCCCCGGTGTATTGGTGGTGCTTGGCACACCAGTTTGTGAATATACGCCGGGTTGATTGCTTTGATTGCTGCCTTGCATCCATGTCCATACATTGGTAGTTGGTTCATACCGCCAAATGTCAGATAACAGTCCAGTAGTCGGAGAAATAAAATCATAACCAAATCCACCGAATAGCCAGATATTGCCCAAATTATCCGTCCATCCATTTCCTCCCTGCCGACTGCCTGGCATAGTGGTTGGAGAGGATACACCCATGGTTCCATAATAACCATGTTGGTCGAGGTACTGTGAACCGTGCAACCAGGTCCACTGGCTGTTGGCTGGATTGAATTTCCATAGATCGTGCAGCATACCAACGTTGTTGGCAGAAGTGGTATTGCCTAATCCTCCGAAAAGGTAAAAGTTCCCATTGGCGTCGCCCCAGAAAGTTGGGTTGCGACGTGCACCTGGATAAATGGTTGCAGAAGGGACAGAAATGGTCGTATAAATGCCCGGTTGAAACAACCCCTTTGTGCCCCCCATAAATGCCCATTTATTTTGGGAAATACTATACTTCCAAAGATCGTTTAAATAACCTTGCCCATTGCTGGTATCGATTCCATAACCACCAAACAGCCATAAGTCACCATTCGCGTCTGTCCATGCCGCAGCTCCAAATCTTCCACCCGGATTGAAGGTGTTGGAAAAAGTACCAGCACTTCCATATTTCCCTTTTTGATTGATGACGTCTGGACCCGCCATCCATGTCCACGTATTATTTTGTGGGTCATATTTCCATAGATCTGAAAGTAGTCCTTGGTTGGCAAAAAAGTCAAAACCTTCTCCACCAAACATCCAATAATTCCCATTGTTGTCCTTCCAATAGGCTGCACCTGATCTTCCGCCGGGATTATTCGTAATCGT
This sequence comes from Sphingobacteriaceae bacterium, assembly GCA_947457335.1. Taxonomy (GTDB): domain Bacteria; phylum Bacteroidota; class Bacteroidia; order B-17B0; family Aurantibacillaceae; genus Aurantibacillus. The sequence continues at coordinate 349 of CANGWA010000280.1, read as the reverse complement.
GGCGGTACCTTTTGTGCCGTAGGTTCCAGCTACAGATCCGGAAGTAGGACCTTTGATCCACACATAATCTTGTGCATGGAAACTAACCACAAGTAGGCAGAATAAGGCGAGTAATTGTTTTTGCATAATCAAAATTTACAACACGAATGTATAAAAAAGTAGGGATTACCCAGTTAATCCCTTGGTAATCATCATTAAAAATAAATTGCAGGGCCTTCTCTGTGACAAATACGCATAGAGTCAGAAAATGGGTAAAACAGGATACACAGTCGAGTAGTGCTGTTTCGCTTTTGGTTCGGTGTAAGAGTCGATTTATGTTAATCCACCCATTCAGCGATGAATAGGTTGG
>CANGWA010000279.1 GCA_947457335.1 Sphingobacteriaceae bacterium | reverse complement strand
CCTTGATGACCTGCCTATGGGCGAGCCTAGGATTTGGTCAGGATCATTTTATCATGCGCACTGGTGTGGGTCACATCAATTACTTTTACCAATCCTCCAACATCCATCCCTATGCGCACATCGCGCTCACATCGGATCTAGATGTCCTCTTTCAAAAAAGCGCTTCAAAACACTGGCGTTTCGCTACAGGCCTTTCTGTAGCAAGAAATCCATTCTACAGCATCATCGGCAACTTTTCAAGCAACCGCATAAACATTCCGACACCAGAAAACACAGCACTGATACGCCTCAAAAGCGTGAACTATGCCGTTTCCATTCCTCTGTATGCGCACTATTTTTTTGGCAGCAAGAAGCAATTTATTATTGGTTTTGGTATTCACCAACAGTTCATGAATTATACCTCAACAGTTGCTACGTTCGAGGGAGCCAATGGCAATACCACACAAGGCAGCATGCGGGCGGTTCAGTTGAATTACCATGTGAGCGGACAATTAGAAGTCGGCTATAATTTAAGCCTGAAGAAATCAAACGCATTGCAATTGATGGTTGGTGTGAGGGACCATACCTTTCCCATCAGTCAAGCCAAAGGCTTTTATATTTGGCAGCCGTATTTTACAATTGGCTATAGTCTAACAAACTAAATTTGTTCCCCTCAAAAACACCTATCGCTTGAATAGCACGAGAAAAATGTGTCTTAATAAATGGATCGGATTGCTAGTCCTCGTGACTCACGCGGCCTTTTGTTTTGGTCAAAACTCTATTTTAGTGCGTAGTGGCGCTGGTTATTTTGATTCTCACTTTGGCGAAAAAGGCCTGTGGCAGACCGCGACAACTAACCGTGCTTTTTCACTTTCGAATACACTCGAGGTAATTGCGCAGCGAAAGTTGAAGCACAACCATTGTATTGGTGTGGGTGTGATGTACGAGCGCATTACTTACTTGCAAAAGAACGTACCAATCATCGACTTTACCTCGAGCTTTTCTGCTAGTACACCTACTTCAATGGGTAATTACAAAGGGGTGTTCAGCTCCCTACTCACGCCCCTTTATTTTCATTTTTATTTTGACAAGAAGGGACGCTTCTTTGCAGGCCCATCGCTCGCCCAACGTTTTTTATTGCTGAGCAGCACCAAGTCCACTTTCAAAACCGCCGATGGCGCTGAACTTTTCCAAAAACAATCCTTCCAAGGATTCAATCTTTCTGCCGCAGTAGGCTTGGAGAGTGGCTATCAGTTTCAATTCAAAAATGGCGACGCGTTGCAGTTAACAGCATTTGCAAAAACCTACCTACAAAGAGCAACTTTTGCACTGCGCTACTATACCTACTTTTATGGCATAGGTGTAGGGTATAATTTTACGCACTGGATTAAAAAAAGTGAGTGATACCTGCCTGCTAATTCGAAACGCCATTATCGACTAACTCCATAGTTTTGTTATTTATTAAATTGATGCGACTTAAACTACTCCTTGTTTTGTTCGGATGGCTCTCCACCATGCAATCCCAATCGTTCAATCAACTCTGGGTAAAAACGGGAGCAGGGTACTCTACGAATGTGTTCAAAGTCCCTTTCCAGTTGTCGCGCCAACCTGTACCCGTGAAATCGTTGGTGCTGGGTTGGGAACGTGCATTAAAGAAGAACACCTCGTTACAAATCGGTTTCGGTATCCATCAAATCGGTTTCGGCGTGATTTTAGAACCCACCAGCAATCTGCGCATCGTGGCTTTAAACCTGCGATTCAAATCGAATCAATTCGTGCTGCCTGTGCTGTTTAATTTTAGTCCATTGAAGAACCAACGGTGGCGTTTTCAAACAGGCATCGTACATGGCTTCTACCGAACACAAATAACCACCAAGGTCTTATTAGAAGGTGATGCCTTAAGTTCCGTCTTCGAATCAAGCAGCTATTATTACGCCGCATCCATGGTATTACATGCTTCGTACCGTGTTGCAACGGTTAAAAAAACCGACCTCTCTGTCTTTACAGGCGTAACACCCATCGCTGCCGGCTTGTTTTTTGATGCAACGTTGTTGTGCTCGGCTGAAGTTGGAATCAACCTGCGTTTTAAACAAATCGGCGAGCATTAAAGCCTAAAATCAAACACGGTAAAATTTAGGCCTACCTAAATTCCGACTAAACGTTTAGTTCCGCGAAAAAGAGAAGAGAAAAATGGGGATAATGTTGGCCGTAAACTGCGCCAGGGGCTGCAGGCGGCAGCTCTACGCCGACAGGCCATACCGGCCCTTATGGCAGGGCGGCTCCGGTGCTTTGAAACGGAGACCCCCTCGCCATTAGGGACGGTGGGGCCTGGCAAGTAGACTTAGCCGAAAGACCCGTTGCCGCTGAATGTCTACCGTGTAAACAGCGGCAGGCGCCCAACAACCATCCATTTACGCTCCTTTCGACGAATACGTCCCCCCTCTCACCACCGCCTCACCTTCCATTTAACATCTATTAAGACCTTCCGTCACGGAAACTAAAAAATGAAAAATAGTTTCCATTAGCTTTGCAACGTCAAATTTTTATGCTGCGTAACCTTGTAATTGTTCTGTTCGCCTTGGGGGTGTTTTCCGCCACTGGTCAGCAGAAGAGCACCCTGAGTGGGTATGTGAAAGATGCTAAAAACGGTGAGTCCCTCATCGGCGCCACTGTTTCCAAATTCGGTACCACCACTGGCACCGCCGCGAACGAATATGGTTACTTTGCACTCACCTTGCCATCGGGCAAACACATCATTGCTGTAAAACTAGTAGGTTATAAAACGTATACCGTTGAAATTGATCTCACCAAGAACGTGGTCAAAAACTTTGAATTGAGTGAAGAGGGTCAAGATTTGGATGAAGTTGTGGTGAGCACCGAAGCGGCGGACAAAAACGTGAAGAGCACCGAAATGGGTGTGGCGAAACTCGACATCAAAACCATTAACCGTGTGCCAGCGTTGTTGGGGGAAGTGGATTTGGTGCGTGTGATTCAATTATTACCTGGCGTAACCACTGTGGGCGAAGGGGCTAGCGGCTTCAACGTGCGGGGTGGCAACATTGATCAGAACTTAATTCTGATGGACGAAGCACCGGTGTATAATTCTTCCCACTTGTTCGGATTTTTCTCCGTGTTTAATCCCGATGCGGTAAAAGACGTCAAACTCATCAAAGGGGGTATTCCCGCGCAATATGGCGGTCGCGTTTCATCTATTCTCGACGTGCGCATGAAGGAAGGCAATAGCAAACAATTTGCTGGAAGCGGCGGTATTGGCACTATTTTTAGTCGTTTTGCTATTGAGGGGCCAATTGTAAAGGACAAAGCCAGTTTCATTATTGCCGGACGGCGCAGTTACATTGATGCCCTCGTGAAACCGTTTTTAAAAGAGACGAATGCGCTGAAGAAAGCGGACTTCTATTTTTACGACCTCACGGCCAAAGTGAATTGGCGCATTAACGACAACAACACCGTATTTGCAAGTGGTTACATGGGGCGTGATGTGTTTGCAGCCAGCATCTTTAGTTTTGATTGGGGCAACAACACGTTTACCACGCGGTGGAATCATATTTTTAATCGTAAACTTTTTATGAATACCACTGCTTATTACAGCAGTTACGATTATAAACTCAAATTTAGCGTTGGCAAATCGGGCTT
>CANGWA010000278.1 GCA_947457335.1 Sphingobacteriaceae bacterium | reverse complement strand
TGGATCTCGATAAGCGGCTCAACGACCAATCACAATTAATTTATGGCGCAGAGGCAGTGCACAATCTGGTTGGTTCAATTGCTTCTCTTACCCATGTAATTACCAACGAAGTTACACCAACTGTGACCCGTTATCCGAATGGTTCGACATGGCAATCCTATGGCGTTTACGCGGGTATAAAGCAACACTTGGGTAAAAAACTGATCCTTAGCACCGGCATACGCTATAGTTACTATCAAATAAATGCTGTATTTGATACAACCTACTTTCCTTTTCCATTCACTTTTACAAAAATGAAGAACGGTACGCTCAATGGAAGTTTGGGACTGGTATATAGCATAGACAAATCCTTTCAAACATACTTCAATATGGCTTCTGGTTACAGAGCTCCCAACATCGACGACATGGGCAAGGTTTTTGAGTCGACCCCTGGTTACTTGGTCGTGCCCAATCCTGAACTGAAACCAGAACATGTTTACAATGCGGAAGTTGGATGTGTGAAATCCTACAAAAACATAGTACGTTATGATTTCGCAGCGTATTATACCTACATGGATGATGCAATGGAACGAAAAGATTTTCTTTTTAATGGACAATCCACCATTCGTTTTCAGGGCAATAAAAGTTATATCCAAGCGGTACAAAATGTTGCAAATGCCTACGTGTATGGTATTCAAACCGGTTTGGAGTGTTTCTATAAGGGTTTTGGACTGAAGAGTACTTATTCTTACCAACATGGTAAGGAACAAAGTGGTGATAGCCTAATATACTATCCTCTACGCCATGCCGCACCAATGTTTGGGAGTACCCATTTTACGTATCAACGAAAAAAAATGAAAATAGATATCTATGCCGTTTACAACGGAAAAATGGACTATCAGGATCTTGCACTCACAGAAAGAATAAATACGAGTTATGCCAGAGATTACAGCAAGTCGCGATTAGGCGAAGCATATGTATCCGCTTGGTATACACTCAATGTTAAAACAGCTTATTATCCAAATGAGTACATGGCGATTAACATTGGTATGGAGAACATTCTCGATCGCCTTTATCGTCCTTATTCATCAGGCATCAATGCACCTGGTCGCAATTTTATTGTGGCCATGAAAGTCAAATTTTAAAACACTAAAAAAATGAAAATTACTTACTTAAAATCAATCTTAGCTTCGGCCTTCTTTTTCGTTTTAGGAGCAGATGTTTCTTCAGCACAAAGCATTGCCGCTGGAGGATGGCATTCCCTCGTATTGTGCAGCGATAGCACTGTTAAAGCCTTCGGAGAAAATGCTTCTGGACAGTTAGGTGATGGAACCACCACCGACCGAAACACACCTGTTACAGTCAATGGCCTGTCTGGCATCATTGCTGTTTCCGGTGGGGGAGATCAATTGGAAGCACATTCCATGGCACTCAAAAGCAACGGTACGGTGTGGTCATGGGGCAGCAGCGTTCACATGGGACTTGGAAATGGTTCGTCGAATAGTTCGACCGTCCCAGTGCAGGCACAAGGACTCAGCAATGTGATCATGGTTTCTGCGGGGGGGTGGCATTCTGTGGCGTTAAAACAGGATGGAACCGTTTGGTGTTGGGGATGGAATGCAGATGGACAATTAGGGGATGGAACGACAATCGATAAAGGCGTTCCTACTCAAGTTACCGGTTTGAACAATGTCGTAAAAATTGTGGCAGGAACATACCATGTGCTGGCGCTTAAAAATGATGGCACGGTATGGGCTTGGGGTGACAATGTGAGTGGACAAATTGGCAACGGAACAACGACCGATCAAAAAACACCTGTGCAAGTTTCAGGATTAACCAATGTTAAGGCCATTGCAGCAGGGCGCTTCTTTTCACTGGCGATTAAAGAGGATGGCACGGTATGGACCTGGGGAGAAAATTTGTACGGTCAATTGGGAATCGGTTCTACAACCGATAAAACGACACCCGTGCAGGTAACAGCGCTTTCAAATGTGGTGTCTGCTGCCGTTGCAACGGGCGCTTTTCATTGCCTTGCCATTAAAAGCGATGGCACAGTATGGTCATGGGGAAGGAATACCTATGGTAATTTAGGGGACAATACGATTACCAATAGTTCGGCTCCCATACAAGTGACAGGTGTCACTAATGTGATTGCGCTAGCAGCCGGTACCAATTTTTCATTGTTACAGAAAAACGATGGTTCATTTTGGGGTTGTGGTAGAAATGCATCCGGACAGTTAGGGGATGGTACTTTTACTCAACGGAATACATTTACACAAGCAACGGGACTTTGTGCGGTCATGCAACCGGTTGGATTAATGGAAATGAGAAAGGAATTTGGAACAATAAGGGTTTTTCCAAATCCATCTTCATCAGGCATATTTACAATTGAAGCAACAGACCTAAACGGCAATGGCATAGAAGAACAATCGGGTAGGATAGTCGTTTATAATGCAATGGGTCAGATTGTCTTAGAAGGGACCAAGTGTCAATTTATTGTCAACTCATCCCTGCAGGTCAATATGGCTGCGTTTCCAAAGGGAATGTACTACTTAATAATAGGTGGTGATAGGGAATTTTACTCCACACAACTTATTACTGAATAAGCGACTAGAAAACGTAAAAAAAAAAGCCGCGTATTGAACGCGGCTTTTTTTGTTGTAGGTTTTAATTTATGCACCAACACTTGCACGGATGATGTTCAATGCTCCACCGGCTTTGAACCATTCAATTTGTTGTGCGTTGTAGCTGTGATTGGCTTTAATTTCTTCCTTGCTGCCATTTTCATGGTGCAGCACAACGGTCATTTGTTGACCAGGCGCAAACGCTGTCAATCCAACAACATCAAGTCGATCGTTTTCCTGGATTTTATCATAATCAGCAGGATTCGCAAAAGTCAAAGCTAGCATACCTTGTTTCTTTAGGTTCGTTTCATGGATACGCGCAAAGGATTTCACCATCACCACTTTCACTCCCAGATGACGTGGCTCCATCGCCGCGTGTTCACGTGATGAACCTTCACCATAATTCTCATCCCCAATAACGATACTTCCCATGTTCTTGGCCTTATATTGGCGCTGAACAACAGGTACACTCTCGTATGCTCCCGTGATTTGGTTTTTCACAGAATCTGTTTTTTGATTAAAGGCATTTACAGCACCAATCAAAAGGTTATTTGAAATGTTATCGAGGTGACCACGGTATTTTAGCCATGGACCAGCCATTGAAATGTGGTCGGTAGTACATTTGCCTTTCGCTTTAATTAAAAGCGGCATATCGGTAAAGTCCGCACCATTCCATGCTGCAAATGGATCCAATAATTGTAAGCGTTTTGATTCCGGTGATACCAGTACTTTTACACCACTGCCATCAGCAGCAGGCGCTTGGTAACCTGCATCTTCTACAGCAAAACCATTCGGTGGTAATTCGTAGCCAGATGGTTCATCCAATTTCACTTTTTCACCTTTTTCATTTACAAGTGTATCGGTCATAGGATTGAAACCAAGATCACCAGCAATGGCGAGCGCAGTCACAATTTCTGGTGAAGCAACGAACGCATAAGTGTTAGGGTTTCCATCCGCGCGTTTAGCGAAGTTGCGGTTGAACGAATGTACAATGGTGTTCTTCTCCTGCTTTTCAGCACCCATGCGATCCCACATGCCAATACAAGGTCCACAGGCATT
>CANGWA010000277.1 GCA_947457335.1 Sphingobacteriaceae bacterium | reverse complement strand
GCCGCCTTTATACCTGATTTTATGACCTGAGATGAGGTAACCCCTGGATCGAAATTGATGCGTTGATTGTTCCATTTTAATTGGACTTGTTTTTCCAATCCTCTTAGATCAGAGAGGCCTATTACAAATTCTGCTTTGTCGAAATGAATGTTTTCGGGGGCGATGTCAAGGGACTTGATTTCTGCAAGTGGCATCTCACCGCTAATTTGAACTTTAGCGGTATAAACAACTACTTCATAAATGCCTCGGTAACGTTTTTCTGGATTCACTTTAGCCTGAATTCTTAAATTGGACGGAAGTAAGTGAATAAAATCTTCGACCTTAACTAGTTTTTCAGTCTTTGTTTTCTCTGAATACTCCTTCACCGTTTTATCATAGGGAATAGATACTATTGGGCCGAGTAACGATTGGTTTTGAGCCCATTTTGAGCTCACCTCGCTGATAGCTTCGTTTTGGATATATTCTCTTTCGTGAATCAACGATTTAATGAGACCTGTTGGAATCATTAGTAAAAGGGAAATCACAATAATCGTTGAGATTTTAAAAATAAGGCTTGTTTTTAGATTAAACATTTTTGAAGCGTTAGGGCATCAACTACATAAACCAATGTAGGTGCATTTTCGTATGAATTTAAACAATTTTATGAAGCACAAGCGTATTTTAGTTCTGTCCCCAAAAACCTAGCATCATTTTTTCGATGAGTAGGCGCGCTTCAGCGGGATTGCAATGGTAGTTATTGAGCAGAATCACAAATAGTAAGTCCTTGCCTTGTTTGTTTTTCAAATATCCTGCATAAGCTCTAACATGCTCAATGTACCCAGTCTTTGCACGCATGTTTTTTTCCAACGGTGTCCCCTTTCCAACATGAGCCATGCTGCCGTCCAATCCACTTGTGGGCAATGACGGTAAAATACACTTTGAAAGAATGGAATCGTTGTAGACGGCAAATAACAATTTTCGAAAAGCAGTTGCTGTTACCAAATTACTTCTTGATAAACCGCAGCCATCATACATAACAAACTCCTTTTGAGTTATCCCTTTTTTGGCCCAAAAGTCCTTAATAGAAGCCAATCCTCTCTGATAATTGCCCTCGCCTAACGCATACACGAGCCCTTCCGTGAATAAATTGTTGCTCTTTAAATTAGCAATACGAATGATTCTTTCTAAGGATGGGCTATAATGTGAAAACAGTTTACCAGCAATGCTTGGACCATTATTGCTTTCACAAAGCGGTTGACCGGTGATTTCAATTTCATTGGCTTTAAGTGCATTAAAGATTTCAATTGCACATAATAATCCAGGATCAGGTAAAGCCGCTTCGATGTCATAATTGGATTTGTTGGCGGGAATGCATCCTTCCATCCATCTGGCATATCCAAAAGGATTTCCATAAACATAGGCTTGGTCGGCATTTCCTTTAGCGATGACCTTGCATTCGATTTGCATTTCCGTATACGTTTTAGGTAGATCGGTTTTGATTATTTCTGCCGGACTGCCCTCTGCCGTGCTTTTCAACCAAATCCTGAATTTATTGTCTTTGTATGATAGAGGTACCGGCGCTGCGCCATAGTAATTGCTTATGTCGCTCCAAATCCAATGATCAGGAATACGGCGTGGCCACTTGGTGTTGTCAACGATTACGTGACCATTTATTTTTTTGATGCCAGACTTTTTTATTTGTAATACCCAATTCTTAAGCAGGTTGGTAGTATCGAAGTGTTCAGAATACAGGGTCATATCACCACCGCCTATGATGACTAAATCACCGTTAAGCACGCCTCGCTCCAATTGACCGGTATACGCGAATTGGGTTTCGAATTTGAAGTTCGGTTTTAGCAATGCAGCGGCAGCTCCTGTTGTAAATAATTTTAAGGTGGATGCGGGAATCAAAAAGAGGTCCTGTTGATAGGAATAAATAACCTGCCCGGATTTTGCTTCAGCTAAGCAAATGCCGAAGGAAGCGCTGCTGAGCCTTGGTTCCGATTTCCAGGCATCCAATACTTGTTTAGGTTGCGCCAGCAGTTGAATCACGCTGAAAAAAAGACCTGTTAATAGTGGTAAGGCGGTAATAGTACTTTTATGTATGGATGTGCGGTTTTCCATTCTTAATTAAAAGTAGTGCCGAAAAGAATTTCATTTGATTCCGTTCGCATGAAACTACTAACAGGTGTATGAAAATAAAAACCCCCGTTAACAGAGTCAACGGGGGGGGGGATAAGCGGTTCTTTTGTCTACCAAATTTCGACCCTTTTTTCAGGTGCCGTGTACATTTTATCACCTGGTTTAACACCAAAGGCTTCATAAAATTCTGGCATGTTGGTTAATGGGGCAAATGCTCTAAAATTGGCAGGGGAGTGGTAGTCTACAGTTAGTAAGCGTTTTAACTCTGCATCTCTGCAAACACTTTTCCACCCTTGTGCCCAGGCAATAAAGAAGCGTTGTTCGCCAGTGAATCCTCCAATTTTAGGAGAAGCCTTGCCCTTTAGTGATTTTTTGTAGGCGTAATAAGCCATTGTTAGCCCACCTAAATCGGCAATATTCTCGCCTTGTGTCATTTCGCCATTAACATGCAGGGTGTCAATTGCGACATATTGGTTGAATTGTGCGACAATTAGCGCAGTCCGTTCTTTAAAATTTTTGAAATCCGCCTCTGTCCACCACATTTTCATATTTCCATCGGCGTCGAATTGTGCACCTTGGTCATCGAAACCATGCGTCAGCTCGTGCCCGATTATAGCCCCCATGGTGCCGTAATTGGCCGCGTCATCTGCATTAGCATCAAAGAAGGGAGGTTGCAGGATAGCTGCTGGGAAAGTAATCTCGTTGGTGGTTGGATCATAATAGGCATTTACTGTAATAGGTGTCATTTGCCACTTGTTGCGATCTACCTTTTTTCTCAAATCCATTAAGTTGTCCTTTACCAAAAATTCACTTGCAAGACAAACGTTTTGCCAATAGCTTTCCGTGCCGATACTCAGTTCAGAATAATCTTTCCATTTCTCAGGATAACCCACTTTTCTGATCATTAAATCCAGTTTACGGTAAGCTTGTTTCTTTGTGGAGTCAGACATCCAAGTGCGTGAAGCAATGCGTTCTCGGTAAGCGGCGATAAGGTTATCTATGAGTAAGTTCACTTTTGCTTTAGCCTCAGGGGTAAAATGTTTCTTGACGAATTCTTCAGAAATAACCTCACCCATAGCGCCGTTGATTACTCCGTGTACCCTTTGCCAGCGTGCTTTCATCTTCTTTGATCCGCTCATGGTTTTACCACGGAAATCAAAATTGATATCGACGAGTTGTTGCGTTAAATAGGGGGCCGCTTCCATCATCAAACGGGCGCGTGCGTACATGCGAAGCGTTTTAACAGGTGTTTCCGCTAAAATTCTGTCCAATGCCTTGAAATATTCCGGTTGACTTACAATAACAGAATCGGTTGGCGTTACGCCATGACTCATCATGAATTGATGCCAATCCGCCATAGGGGCGTAGAATTGAACCATGTGCGAATTCACTGGGTTGTACTGTTTTTCAGGGTCCCTTAATTCCACACGTGTCATGGCTTTGGACGTTAATCGTGTTTCAAACGCCAACACCTCTTTCGCATAGATAACGCAAGAGTCGCCTTTAACACCAGAAATTCTGAGTAGGTTGGCAATATAATTTTGAT
>CANGWA010000276.1 GCA_947457335.1 Sphingobacteriaceae bacterium | reverse complement strand
TTCATAAAGTTGTGCTGGGCCGTCATGGGGTAGCTGTACAATACGTTGCTCTCGGGTATATAATCGGGGGCCGTACCCGTGTTGAATTCAGAAGCCATTTGCTCGCCTTCGGTCTTGCCATTGGCAGACAGGGGTTGCCAAGAACCATTGACTTTCTGCTCCCAATGCACCTTTACATCGGCTTTCACTTTTGATTTGGGCGGCAATATTTCTGCTGGGTTAATGATGACCACATCTTTGTTGTCATTCCACTGCAGTGTACCCGCCAACTCTTTCCCATCACTGATTATTTTGAAATGGTCGAGCTTGACCCGATAAGCTTTAAAGTTGTTGTTCAGGTCCATCATTTCAAATTCTTTGTCGATGGATACGTTGAAGGCTGCCTGCGGACCCGTAAATACATCTACTTCGCCATCGGCAGGTTGTGGTTTTAAGCTTGATATCACCTTTACACCTGTTACTGAACTCACTCCTTCTATCTGACACTCTTCACCAATTGTTATACTAAATCGACAACTCCCAGAAACAAGACCACCCAATATCGAAAACTGACCACCCACCACTCCCCGCATCCAAAGCGGGTTGGGTAGTTTGGCCTGCAGCACTGCAGCAGCACCTATTCTCAAAATTTCAAATTCGCCTTTTATGAAAGTCAAATCAACAAACACACCAATGCTTCCTTGAAAATACGCCCATGCCTGGCCGGATGCATACCACCCATTAATGCCAATAGGGCCACCGCCTCCTGCGCAGCGCGCACTGCCATAATTTTTCAGCATAATATCGAAACCCAGGCCAGCGCTGAACTGTCCGTAAAAAATCAGCACTTCAATGCGGGGGGTTTTGATTTCAAGCCCGGCACCAAACGCAAAGCCACCGCCATTTGCCAACGCATTTTCATTGCGCATGAAATTTAAATCCATGCCGCCCAAAATATCTGATACGGCTTGAGGTGGAGCAGGCATGCCCGGTATGTAGGTGCCTACCATAAAGTAAGCGCCCGTCTTTACTAAGCCTATGAAATTAAGGCCGATGCGCTGTTCGGGCGTACCGATGTGTATGTACCATTCATCAGGTGCAAAATGCAGCACGGCCGAGCCGGCCAGGCCACCTGCATTCACGCCCTGCAGCACCCCACCGATGTTTACATATGTATCTAGGTTAGCATGCAGCGATGAGTTTTTGAAATCGAAGAGTATTTCCAAGTTGGCGTAAATCGGTGCGTTCTTGTTCCTTGGAAAGGAGAGCTCGCTCATGAAATAACCCTGCCCCTGAAAACGTATCATGCGCAAACCGCCACTGCTGTTGAATGACATTTCAAAAGTAGCATCTCCGTTAAAAGGTTGCGGGGAAGGTATTAGGCCCAATGCTACCGTAGCTTTAAACCCGAGCCCAACGGTGGGGTCAGGTACGTACCTTGCATCACTGCGGGACGCACCTACATCCAATCGATCGGAACTACCTGTTTTGGTAACAAAGTTTCCTACAGAGTTAACATTAGGTCGCTGCAGTGCCATACCATAATACAGCCCTCCACCAAGGCCGTATAATCCAAAGCCTGTACCTACAGGTGCTGGCAAAACTACCATGGCATCTACATACCAATAGCGATTATCTTTTACCACCCCAAACTGGGCAATGGCTTTAACTTTTGGTCCTGGAGTAAAAGTAGCGTTTATCTCTCCCCTAAATCCATTTCCGTACGTGGGGTCTTTATCATAGATGGTCAACGAGCCGTCTAATGAAAACGCACCAGTCTTTACATTAATTGTGATGTTTGAAAACTTGGTGTCTTTATATCTCCATTCTTGCCTCTTTACAGTGACATCACCATGTGTTTCTTCTATTTGTTTGACTTCGCCTGAAATGCTGACCACTGCTTGCGCCCCAAAACCATTGCCGCTGCCATTCATTAAGTTGATGGCACCATCTACCGTAAGGTTCATTTGGCTTTGGTTAAAGGCGAAACCAAGTTTATTGATGACCAACGGATAATTGGCCGCTTTTTGCTGGCCGTTTCCTGTCATTGAAAAAACACCACTTTTTATGTAAGGTGCATCTGAGGTGAGATGAAGCGTATTGAATTCGATTCGGTTTAAGTTAAGAATCTCTCCGCTTTTGATGGTGATAGTGCCGTTTAGAATCGCTTCAGGCTTTAGTTTGCCTGCCGTTTTCGCAATAATAATGGTAGAGTTGGGCAGCAGTTCTACTTCTGCCGCCAATACATTGGCCTTTATTTTTCGGCTGGGCGATAGCGAAAACAAAAAATCGGTTTCTCCATTGTTGTCATAAATCATGGCCGAGTACTTGGAGGGCTGATCGCTATCAAAAAAGGGAATGTTCAAAAGGCCCTTTGCAGCCGCGCCCTTCAATTGGCTTTTTACAACGGTAATCCCTAGCGAGTCAACCGAAAAAGGCCATCCGTTCAGCGAGCCTTCGTCTCGGCCAAAAACATTGGTAACACCCAAAGAACCCGATACACCCATGTTATCGATCAGCATGTTTTGAATCAACACTTCTTTTTTGCCTTTGTTGGTTTCCAGTTCTTTGTACAGCCGCACGCGTGCCTCGCGCAAAAAGAAGCCTTGCCACAAATTGATGTTGCTTCCGTTTGTGTTGATGTAATCCTTGGGAAATTGGAAATTGGGAGGATTGGCCGTGTCACTTAAATCAATAATGGCATCGCGCACAGAAAAACTTAACCCTTTCACTTTGGGGATTTGGAAAGAAGGCAAATTAATATTGGCCATCATAGAACCCCAATCGGTGGCGTTTACTTCTAGCGAAGCAGTCATCTTACCCTCTGCAATGCTGCCGTCAGGGTTTTCGGGCAGCAAAAAGTCGCGCTCAAATTCAAAAAAACCTTTGATGTTGACCGACTTGAAACCGTTGCAATCCATTTCAACAAAATTGCGGTTATCGGCTTTTAAGATAAGGGCCACTTTGTTGTTAAGCGGTATCCGCTCTTCGGAGGCCAGCAACAACTTTGAACTGGTGGCCGAGGCCAAGCCGCCCGGCTGAAAGGCAATGTTGCGGCCCACAAATGCGATGGTTTTGCCGCTCATTTTAAAATCTAAGGTGATATACGCATTGAAAAATGCCCCCTGTGGGGTAAAGCGTGCAGAATCGATGATCACCCAGTAGGTGATTCCACCAATATCTTTAGATATGCCCACCGGCAGGCTGGCCAAGTCTTTTTCTGATAGCTGGTTGGTGGTTTTGCCTTCTTGAATAATCTTTTCTTGTAGGGCGATAATCTTGTCCGCCAAGCGCGAAGACCCGCTTTCAGTGGATTGGGCAACCAACTGAAGATGGTATGCGAAAACAAACAGAAGAAAAAACAAAATGCGCTTTAACATGATCCTTAACAATTCATTGAGCTGATACTTGCGTGTTGATTATTCCATAGGTGACCATCGCTAGTTACGATTATCAAAAATAAACAATTTAAACTTCTCTATCGAAAGATATTCATTTAATAGGTTTCATCTGTTATTTGATAGTTCTTATTTTCATTTAACCACCTCCTTAACTTCTGCAAAGCTTGTTTGTAGTCTGTCTCTTCTAAATTTTTCCTCGCAGAGTCTCCGTTTTCGGGAATCTCTGCGCACTCTCAACTCAAAAACTTTCTCCCCTAAACTGCTCATAGTGCTTTTGTCAAATCAATAT
>CANGWA010000275.1 GCA_947457335.1 Sphingobacteriaceae bacterium | reverse complement strand
AGTCCTCTTATTAAAGAGCAGAAATCCTATTGCCAAATCGTAGATACAACCAAACCAAGCGAATAAATATGGCACCCATGTTTTTTCCATATAGTGACCGATTAAGGGTAAGTAATTGTAAGGTGGTAACCAGATCCGCAGTGGTTGCGCTTCGATAAGCCAATCGTAATTGAGTTTAGCAATACCTGCAAAGAAGTAAAGCGTGAACATTTGCAATTGAAGCACAAAGATGTAACCAAAGCTTATTGTATGTATTGACTTACGTTTAAAGAACCAATTATCTACCGCATATATTTTACCTGCCGGTAAAAAGATGAGCAGAAATGCTACAAGGGAGATAAAGTAGTAATGATTCAGATAATTGGTTTTGTCGATTAATTCAACATAACTGAATAAAAGAAAAAACACAATTGAAGAAAAGCGGTATAATGTTCCAGTAGCAATGAAAAGAGAAGTCAGCATTAGTAGCGCAAACACCAGGTACATATTATGACCTGGTAGCGGCTGTATCCAATCCCATCCGAAAAAAGGAAAAAAAACTTTCGGTTGAATGTACATTGTGTCAACCCATCCCTTGAGCATGAAGCGCAGAGTAGACACGAACATGAGCAAGCCAAATGCTATGCGAAACACGGCTAATGGAGCTGGATCTGTGTCCCTTTGTAAAATATTTTGAATACGATTAATCACCGTCGCCATCTTGATAAGTAATAACAACGCCTAATGCAGAAGGCAAATCTGTTTTTAGGTAGACCAACAATTTTACAAGCTCTTTATAAGCTGCCTCAAGTAGGACCTTATCAGACACGACATGAGTGGACAAAGGGTCAGGCACTGCTTTCAATTTTTCTCTACACTTAGCGATTTGGCTGGCTATAAGATAGGTCAACTTGTCGCTACCATTGGTAACACCGAGGTGATCGAGGTAGTCATCAAAACCAAGACCCTTTCCACCGCTATAGACTTGCTCTACCGCATCGAGTGTAGCACGCGCGTAGGATAAGGATTTCCCTCCATAAAAACCTTCGCAATTATCGGGATGTGGGATGCCATCGCTGCGAAGTCCTACTGGGTTTGCTATTTTGGCATTCTTC
Organism: Sphingobacteriaceae bacterium; assembly: GCA_947457335.1. Classification (GTDB taxonomy): domain Bacteria; phylum Bacteroidota; class Bacteroidia; order B-17B0; family Aurantibacillaceae; genus Aurantibacillus. The sequence continues at coordinate 2,613 of CANGWA010000275.1, read as the reverse complement.
AAATAATCCAACTCATAATTTAACTGATTAACCAAGTAACCGATTGGGCTTCCAATATCGGTACCCAATTGTGAAACAAAAGCTGTGCGGTAACTATTGTTCCAAGTTGCCCGCACTTGAACAAAAATCTGTTGAATGGCGTTGACAAGCTCAACTAGGTAAGCACAGCGATTGGTATTACTAAAATCAGCAACCAATGCAGAATTACTTCTCTTGTATCCATACAACAAAAATTCAATTGCCGGAAAACCCTTAGCAGCCGTATTTGTAGCCGCATCGAGTTTCCATGATCCTTGCGCAATATTGGTGTTAATTTTTAACGTATCTGTGGGAAAGACGTTGCAATTGGTCCTAACATTAAGATCTTCTGCTGGTCCAAAACCATAAATAGAGGTTGACTGGTACTGCAGATAGGTGCGATCAAACAGTCCACGTAATGTTATTAGACCAGATTCAGTTGGCGCGGTGGTAAAGGAGTTTACTTGAATTAACAGTGAATCGCAATTTTGGACCATAGCTGAGTAGGTTGGCGTTACCAAGGCATCGGCCATGTTTGCTAACAGTGCACTTTTGTCGAAAGGATTATCCTCAGTCGTGTCCGTTGGCTTTTCCTTTTTACAAGCAAAAAGAAAGCTTGTTAGGCTAAGGAAAAGAACTATTTTAAAGTTTACTTGCATCTAAACTGTATATGCTGCAGAGATTAGAAATAAGTTGATCAATAGCGGTTGAAGTGATGTTGTAGAAATTGTTTCCAAGCAATTGCAATTGCTGATCAATTTGAACATCAGTAATGATTTTTGCACTGTTGTATCGGAAAGCGCGCACAAAACCAATGGCTTCCGACAGGTTATGGCTGCGCTGGCCGTCCAAAGCTAGATTTGACTTGGCCCCTTTTAAATAATTGACAAGTTTAGCTGCTGCAAATTTTTCCCAAGTAACTACCAATGTGTTTCTGGCCTCAAGCATGACGCCAAGGTCCTTTCCGCTGATGGCAGCTCGACCTTTAAGAAATGCATTCATCATGGTGGCATTCGAATTGATAGCTGCATTCACCGAGTTACAATAACTTCCCCAATAACTTAAACCTGTGGTTGTGGAAGGAAACGCTGCAGGTGCACCAAAGTAGCCAAAAGCCAAGTCCCATGCATGTTCCATAGCCGTTCCTTCACCCGCAACAACCGTTGAATTATCGTAGGATTCAATGTTTTTAAGCAGCAACATGGCTTCAGAATAAAACACGGCACCCATAACTCCTTTCTCAACTAACTCTTTGTACTCGAATCCATTCTTGTCGAGTAACCAGGCCGATTGTGTACCAGATGAATTTGTCCCGATTAGTTTGCCAGGAGTCCCATTTTGTGCAGCAGTGGTGCCAGCACTTACACTAGCTATTTCATTTAAAAGTGTTTCAAAACCACTTTTTAATCCATAAGCATCGTTCATTTTGGCATTGAGAGACTGTGCCGCATTGGATAAGGACACGTCAGTAAACGAACCTGCCGTATTTAAAAACATCCCCTTGAGCTTGTTAGCATCGAGTACAATGGAAGCAGTGACAGAATGCGTCGAGCGAATATATCCGATTAATTCTTTGGCCATATTGATATGTGCTGTGGCCAAGGTGTAATTCATATTGCTTCCAAAAACATACGTGTCAGGGACCGTATAAGTTGGTGTAGTGTTATCGGCTGAATCATTTGTTGTTTCAGTCGCCGTTTTTTTGCACGCACTAAAGGTCACAAGACCTACGAATAAGAAAAGAAGTACTTGGTTTTTCATGCTTCAAAATTCTTATTTAGAATCATTTTAAACAATACCGCAAATTGGGTATCGAGTCCTAACCTCTTGTTAATCAAACAACTAATTAGTAAAAAGCCAGCAGGTTCTACGCAACAAAACCATTTCTTAACCGTTGTCACTCTATGAAGCGTTTGTTTTTGATGGTGCTTATCGTGACAGCGTGTACTGAGCGCCCTTGTGTGAATAGAAATGCCAATTTTGAGCAATTGAATTGTGAGGATTTACTGTACAAACAAGAATTAGCGAAGGTGGTCCGAGCTGATAGCAGCAGAAGTATTCAGTATTTTTTGGAGGATTATCGTGAGAAAAACGGTAAGCCCCAATTACTTATTAAAATCACGATGGATGGACTTTGTGCAAAAGCATGGATGAACGTATTGACGAACACAAAAGGTCTTGAAGCGCTTCTAACGAAAAAAGGAAAGGGTTTTCATGGCGCAGAATTGAAAGAATTAGCCTACCGCATCGAGCAAGACAGCTTGCACACTGACTTCACCATTGAAAACGCAGAAGGTGTAATCGATTAACGCGCTTCTCATAACACCCGAAAATTCACATAATAATCTGGCACCAACTGCCAGTTGTTATGCTCTGTTTTTAACGATTGCCATTTCTCAGTTGGCATTAACAAGAGGTACTGTTCGCCGGCGAAAACTTTAACTGGCATTTGAAATTTTTTGACCGTATTACTCCACTTGTACTGTAAGTGCCCCTTTTTGTAACGGACCTGTAGTTCGGGTATCTGAGTTGTGCGTAAGTATTGATCAAAAACGGTGGACAAATTAAGTTTTAAAAAATCAGACATGTACTTTT
>CANGWA010000274.1 GCA_947457335.1 Sphingobacteriaceae bacterium | reverse complement strand
TCACCACCATTTTTTTTCCGGCACCATTTCATCGCCGTTTATTAAACAGATTGCCTAAGATGGATTTTATTGCAAACGGCATTGTTGCTAAACCCTTATGGACAAGTACAATTTCCTTTGGAGTAGCAACTTTCTTTTTGATCCAATATTTGATCCCCTTTCGATATGCCTTGTATCCGGGTAAATTATTTTGGACAGAACAAGGTTACCGTTTCTCCTGGCGGGTTATGCTCATGGAAAAGGCTGGAACAGCTTTGTTTACAGTTGAAGATAAAGGCTCATCGAAAAAATCCATCATCTGTAATACCGAACACCTTACGTATATGCAAGAAAAAATGATGAGCACCCAACCCGATATGCTCGTGGATTACGCGCATTACCTAGCAAAGGTATTTCAAAATAAAGGCTATTCAAATCCGATTGTAAAGGCAGATGTTTTTGTTACGGTCAACGGAAGTGGGTCGAAACGGTTTGTCGATCCAACAATTAATCTTGCTGCAGTTGATAGACGTTCGCTGTGTGCTAAAACCTGGGTGTATAGTTACTGATGGTACGCCTTACCTGTAGCTTAATGTTTGTGTGTTTGCTGGTGCTTGGTCAAGCCCAAGAGGTTTTCCTTAAGGGTTTGGCCTTCACCGCTATGGGGGATTCGCTTGTAGACCTGACCGTTACATGCAGGGGACAAGTGGTAAAAGGCACTGCCTCTGGTTATTTCAACTTGCAATTAAGTTCTGGTTTACACAACGTTGAATTGGTTGCAAAAGGCTTGCAAAAAGTTAACCTTGAACTCAATTTACAGCGCGATACTTTTATTCAGGTACTCATGAGTCCATTCGGACAAACACTCGATGAGGTAACTGTTGAAAGTGGAAAGGACAATAGCTTCGGAATCGCGCGGTTGAATAATATCGAGGGAACTGCAATATACGCTGGAAAAAAAACAGAAGCAGTTTATCTTCAAGACCTATCAACGAATTTGTCTGCTAACAATGGAAGACAAATGTTTGCAAAGGTGCCAGGAATGAACGTTTTTGAAAACGATGGCTCAGGTACCAATGTAGGAATAGGGGGAAGGGGATTGAATCCCAATCGCATTTCAAGCTTTAATACACGTCAGAATGGTTACGATATTTCCGCCGATGCTTTGGGATACCCTGAAAGTTATTACACCCCACCTGCAGAGGCAATCCGGCGTATTGAGATTTTGAGGGGTGCAGCGGGGTTGCAATATGGAACGCAATTCGGGGGAATGATTAATTATAAATTTGTTGAGCCTGAGGAAAAGAAAAAGATATCTGGGAAGTTCGCACAAACGATTGGCGCGTTTGGTTTTTACACCAGCTACAACCAATTGGGAGGGCGTTTTGGAAAGTGCATGTGGATGGTTGCATACCAATACAAACATTACATGGGTTGGCGAAATCACTCTGCTAGCAATGCCCATAATGGTTTTGCACTCCTTCAGTATCAGCCCAATCAACACTTTAAAATTAGGGCCGAATATTCATACATGCGCCTATTAGCAGAACAGCCAGGAGGATTAACGGATAAACAATTTCTTGATAACCCTTTTCAAGTTACCCGTCCAAGAAATTGGTTTTTCGTGCAATGGAACTTGGCTGCTCTTCAAACAGAATATCAAATTTCAGAAACTATGCGTTTTTCTGCTCAGGTATTCAAATTAATCGCAAGACGCGATGCATTGGGCTACTTGGGGCGTCCCGATCGAATGGATGATTCTTCTCAAAACCGCAATCTTCTTTCTGATGTGTACAACAATATTGGTGCAGAGGCACGCGTTCTAAAACGTTATGTTTATAAGGAACATTATTGCCATTTATTAATTGGGACAAGAGTTTACAATGGCCATACCAATCGCCGGCAGGGTGACGCTTCAAAGGGAAGTGAGGCGGACTTCCGATTTATAAACCCAAATAATTTAGAGAATTCAGCCTATACTTTCCCTTCCTTAAATCTGGCAGTGTTTTCGGAAAACACTTGGCAGTTAAGTAAACGCCTTAATATCACTCCAGGAATTCGTGCCGAGTATATACAAACCGCTTCAGATGGTTACTACCGACTGATTAATCGAAACCTTGCTGGTGGAGTACTGCTGGATAAAAAAATCGAGGATCAACAAGAGAGTCAACGTAAGTTTCTCATTGGTGGTATTGGGATGCAATACAAATTCACTAATCAAATAGAGATCTATGCCAATGGGAGTCAAAATTACCGATCTGTTAATTTCAACGACATGCGTGTAGTGAATCCAAGTTTTCAAGTGGATCCTAAACTACACGATGAAAGAGGATTTACCGTTGATGCTGGATTACGCTCGACCATAAAGGATCTTTTATATTTGGATGCGAGCGTTTTTTATATTGGATACAATCAACGAATCGGCACGACACTCAAGGAAGATACCGTCACACTGCAAATTGTCCGTTACCGCACCAATGTTGGTAACAGTCGTAATTTTGGCTTTGAATTTTTTAGTGAACTGGATTGGATGAAACTTAAAAACAGAACTAACTCACATAAACTCAGTTCCTTTGTGAATGTGGCACTAATCGATGCTCGGTATACGGGCAATACGGTCCTTTCGGGTAATAAGGTAGAATATGTCCCAGATATAATGCTCCGAACTGGCATAACCTATGGTCATAAAAAATTTGCCGCGACCATTCAAATGGCATACACTTCTGCCCAATATAGTGATGCGACCAATGCGGTATATGCTGCTTCAGGTATTTACGGCGAAATCCCAGCCTACACGGTGATTGATCTTTCAGCTTTATATAAATATAAGCAGTGGGAGTGTGGTACTGGAATAAATAACTTGCTTAATAACAGGTACTTTACCAGAAGGGCAGAAGGGTATCCGGGACCCGGCATTATTCCTGCCGATCCATTTAATTTTTACATGTCAATAAGATACAGATTGTAAAGTAAGGCTGAGGCCTAAATCAAAACGCCATTCTCCTTGCCAATTTCAAGGAAAAACTTTTTAACCTTGTCCGCCACCAATGTGTCGCCAGTAGCGCGTAAATAAGTGTCGGTTAAGGTCATGATGTTTTGATGATAGAACTTTTTCATTTCATCAACAGACATGTCCTTCGTCCACAAATCAATTCGTAAGGTGTTGTTTTCTTTACTGTCCCATAATGCTACCATCATGCTCTTGCATTCGCCAGCACCGCCCCCATCTGAGGCATTCCAATTTAATTTTTCCGGTAAATGATTCTCGTCGAGGGTTACCTTGAAATTAATATCACTTGTCTTCATCGCTTAGTCACCTATTATTTTAAACTCAATCCTTCTATTTACCGCATGTTCAATTTCTGAACAGCCAGCATCGTCTGTGCAATTGTTTAGAAGTTTACTCTCCCCATAACCAATTGCTGTAATCCTTTTTTGCTCAATACCTGCTGCCACCATGTAGGCGGAGACACTAGCTGCGCGTTGTTGACTTAATTTCAAGTTTGCGGCATCGAACCCCCGGCTATCAGTGTGCGCTCCTATCTGTATCTTTAATTTGTTGTTTGATTTCAAAACGAGAATCACTTTGTCAAGAACGGTTCTTGCTTGTTGGTTTAAATTAGCACTATTGCTTTCAAATAGTATGTTCTCTGTGATGGATGTATTATTAGTCTTGCGCTTAAAGGTCGGGTCTAGGAAGTCGAGCCATGGGTCTTCCAAGGCCATTTCTTTCAACGGTACAATGTCCGCCTC
>CANGWA010000273.1 GCA_947457335.1 Sphingobacteriaceae bacterium | reverse complement strand
TTTCCTCCGATTACCTTTGTGCGACTAAAACTTCTATGAATACTCCAGAACATATAACATGCCTGATCATTGGCTCAGGACCCGCAGGTTACACTGCCGCTATTTACGCTGCGCGTGCAGATTTGAAACCTGTTGTTTATACCGGTATGACGCCAGGTGGTCAATTAACTGAAACTACTGAAGTCGATAATTTTCCTGGTTATCCAAAAGGTGTAACTGGTCCCGTTTTAATGGAAGATTTGAAAGCCCAAGCAGAAAGGTTTGGGACCACCGTTCGTTTTGGGATGGTTACCAAGGCTGATTTAATGGCCACTCCTAAGCGGGTTTGGATCGATGAAACGACTGAAATTACAGCCGATACGGTCATCGTTTCTACTGGTGCGAGCGCAAAATGGTTGGGATTAGAGAATGAACACCGTTTGCGTATGAACGCTGGTGGGGTTAGTGCTTGTGCCGTTTGTGATGGCTTCTTTTTCCGCGGCCAAGAGGTTGCTATCGTTGGAGCAGGGGATACCGCTGCAGAAGAAGCTACTTACTTAGCAAAGCTTTGCAAGAAAGTTTACATGATTGTTCGTAAAGGAGAAATGCGTGCCAGCAAAGCCATGCAACACCGTGTTAAAAACACCGAAAACATCGAAATTCTTTGGCATTCTGAAACCCAAGACATTCTTGGAAAAGATTCTGTTGAAGGTGCTTTAATTCAAAACATACAGAGTGGTGAAGTTCGTCAAATCGACGTAACTGGCTTTTTTGTGGCAATAGGTCACAAACCTAATACAGACATTTTTAAGGGACAATTGCAAATGGATGAACAAGGTTACCTGATCGTTGAGCCAGGCACCACTAAAACCAATATTGCAGGTGTGTTTGCTGTTGGTGATTGTGCCGATAAGCATTACCGTCAAGCCGTTACAGCGGCTGGAAGCGGCTGCATGGGCGCCTTAGATGCAGAACGCTACTTGGCCGCTTCAGCAATCCACTAATTCACCACTTTAGAAAGGACCTTGACTATTTTTTCTCGGCATTTTATAATGTAAATGACACTTTTTCAGGCAATTAGCTGTTTCGAATACGTTATCAAAATAGCAGAAACCTTATTAAAAGAATTAAGACATAGTAGTTATACTGAACAAATTATCTATTTTAGTTGAATGAATTCTACACCCAGTGAAAACGGAGCAAATAAAGCACGGCTAATTGATATCTATTCTGATTTGAATGAGTTTTTAGAAGCAAAACGTTCAGTGAATGAACTTATTCAATTTAAGAATCAATTGGACCAGCTAGAAAATTCAGAAAAAGTGAATGCGTTACGCGTAAAAGCAATGGACGCTCTTAACAATCTTTTTGAAGAAGAAAACACAGAAGGGAATTGATTCCCTGAAGCCATTCGACTTTTGCTATCTTTGTAATTCTGTATGGAATTTAAATCAGATACAGACGGCATTAGATCGTTTGTTCCCCATTATTCAACCCTAGAAAACGAAATAGGGAAAGTCATCGTTGGACAGAAAGAAACCGTCCGTGATGTTTTAATTGCTGTGTTCAGCGGTGGTCACTGTTTACTAGTGGGCGTTCCTGGACTGGCTAAGACCTTGTTGGTAAATACCATTGCTGATGCTTTGGGACTTTCTTTTAATAGAATTCAGTTCACGCCGGATTTGATGCCGAGTGATATTATTGGAAGTGAGGTTCTAGATGAACATCGGAATTTCAAGTTTGTAAAAGGTCCTCTTTTCGCCAATATTATTCTTGCGGACGAAATAAACCGGACGCCGCCTAAAACACAAGCAGCATTATTAGAGGCAATGCAGGAAAGGCAAGTAACTGCAGCGGGTACAAAATTTGAACTCGATCAACCGTTTTTTGTCTTGGCGACTCAAAATCCCATAGAACAAGAAGGAACCTATCCATTACCAGAGGCACAATTGGACCGATTCATGTTCAATGTTTGGTTGGACTATCCATCTTATCAAGAAGAATTGCTAGTTGTGAAACAAACCACTTCTGGAATTTCACAAAAGGTGAATAAGGTGCTTAATGCATCAGAAATTCAAGCCTACCAACAACTAATTCGTAAGATGCCAGTGGCGGACAATGTGATCGAGTATGCGGTGAAGTTGGTTTCGAAAACCCGCTTGAAAAGTGAATTTTCATCAGAGATTACAAAAAAGTATTTACAATGGGGTGCAGGCCCTCGGGCATCCCAATACCTCATAACTGGTGCTAAATGCCATGCAGCAATCAACGGAAAATTTAGTCCCGATATTGAGGATGTGAAGGCCATAGCAATCCCTATTTTGCGGCACCGTATTGTTCTTAATTATAAAGCTGAAGCGGAAGGTATCACGGTGGAAAGTATTATCAAGGAATTATTGTAATAATGGGAGTTGACGAATTAGTAGATGAAAATGCCTTTGATCCAAAACGGCTTTTTGATTCAAAAGATTATAGTACAGTCATTGTTAACCGTGACGGCTTTACGAATAAGGACAACGAGGTTGCTAACCTGATGTCAGAAATTGTTGAATGCTCCAAACAAACCATCGATACTTTTGATGCATTTGCCAAACTAAAAACCTTGAACGCTGCCAGTGAAATGGTAAAAATTCTGGGTCAAAGTGGTGACGCCGATGACTTGGGACGTTTAGTCGCCATTTGTTGGGAGAGTGGGGTTGATTTCAGTACCTATATGACCTTTTTTTCCGCCTTGGTATGTCACCCGGATTATTCTGTGGCTATGGAAGCTTTGACTGTCATAGAAGAAAGTGAGGGTCCTTTTAAGAAAGAAGACTTAGATGGGGCAATGAAAGTGGCTACTGAAGCAAGTACATCCAATGTTGGTCTTGTGGAAGATCTAGTTGCTATTTTAAAAAATAGATACAATTTTTGAAGATGAGTACAAGTAGTTGGTTATCGATAGCAGACAATTCTGATTTTTCAATTCACAATATTCCTTTTGGAATATGCCGTTATCAGGAATACAAGCACAGAGCCTGTTCTGCTATCGGTGATTTTGTGATTGATTTAGTAGAGGCAGCAAATGCTGGTTTGATTCAAGTGCCGGAGGAAGTTCTTTCTACACTAGTTTTAAATGATTTTATTGCTCTTGGAAAAAAAATAACGCAGCAGGTTCGTTTAGATCTAATCGGTCATTTAACTAACCCTAATTCACCATTATGTAAGGATGAAAACCTGAGGGTGCGAGTGCTTGTTCCCATGGAAACCGTCACTATGCTAATGCCTGTTAGAGTAGGGGATTATACCGATTTTTATAGCAGTATTGACCATGCTACCAATATCGGCATGATGATTCGAGACCCGGCCAATGCCTTGATGCCCAACTGGAAGCACCTTCCTGTAGGTTACCATGGTCGCGCGAGCAGTATTGGTGTGAGTGGAATGACTTTCCACCGACCCAAAGGGCAACGTAAGCCTGCTGACGCAGAATTACCCGTATTTGGTCCAACACAGTTACTCGATATTGAACTTGAAACGGCCTTCATAATAGGTAAAGCCACCCAAATGGGCGAGAGTGTTTCTACAGCCAATGCGGATGATTATATATTTGGGATGGTGCTTTTTAATGATTGGAGCGCCCGCGACATCCAGACCTGGGAATATGTACCACTGGGTCCATTTCTGGCTAAAAATTTTGCTAGTACTATTTCTCCCTGGATTGTAACGCTTGAAGCACTGGAGCCTTTCAGAACAAAGGGTTATTTACAGGAAC
>CANGWA010000272.1 GCA_947457335.1 Sphingobacteriaceae bacterium | reverse complement strand
CAGAATACCTCAATTTGCCAGAGCTCCAGAAAATGATAGCCTTGTCTGTTGGCAAACTGGTTGGTGCACCCACTGACCCGAATATGGAAAAGCTACTTATGAATTATGATTTGCCGGTGGAGTCTCCAAAAAACGGATTCAAACTCAATGGTCCCCGTATGGGCTTCAATGCCACTCTTGGTCAAGCCTATTCGATACTCACTGGCACCAATACAAGTAAGGGTGAATTTGGTATGTACCCTGTTAACTTTTTGTTTGGATGGCAACAGGAATTTCAATACATCAGCGCTGGAAATTTCCAAGCGTTGGTTGAAAATATTTTCATGATAGGTGGACTCGAAAGCCAGCGCTTTATCCCTTCCTATGCCCCCTTGCTAGGATTCCGATTTGGCAATGGCTTCGAGTTTGGATTTGGACCCAATTTTAGATTGGTGAAAAAGGCAACAGGCTATTATGAAAATGGTGTGTGGCATTTGACCAGTGAATGGGATTCCAAAAAGGGAAATAATCCAAATCCATCTGCTGAACGGTTGGATAGTCGCGGTGACGTGGCCTTATCAACTGGACTGATTGTTGCCGTAGGTAAAACTTTCCGGTCGGGCTATTTAAACATTCCGGTGAATATTTATGCCGTTCCCCGCAAGGATGGCACTACTGTCGGTATCATGATGGGCTTTAATATTCAGAAGAAGAAAAAAGTGGAGTAATTGATACGGTCATGATGCGTTTGTTACTGTGTTTGTTTTTTCTGTTTCCAATCGGACTTGGACAAGGGAAGGCACAAGCTGCCGATTCGAGTAAGGCTTTGTTAATTGGTAATCAATTAATCAGTTGGCAGTCGATGGGGCGAACAAAAATCTATTTGAAAGATGGCACAGTGAAGATAAAATGCACGGTGCGTGAAGTCAGAAGCATGTATGTGCTCTATGAAAAAGATGGAGTACTGCATGACTTGCAGCTCGACCGCATCGATCATTTAGAAATACCAGATCAAAAGTTTCTCATCTATTTTAATACCGAAAAGCGTCCAATCATTCGATACTACAGCAGAAATGATTAAACTGTTCAAGACGATAGGGCTTTTTGTTTGGATACTACATTTGAGCGCTTGTCAACAGCATGCTTTTCTAACGCGCCAATACACCAAGGGGATGTTCATAGCGCGTAGCCAGAAAAACACGGTGCCTGCAACGGATGCAGAGCGGATAGGGACGAGTAGGGGGCAGGTTAAAGAACAATCAACTCCAAAAACGAGCCATAGCATAACACAGACAATAGTGGATGCTCAATTATCCCTTCCAACAGCTGTAAAAGATGCCGATACACTATTTACAATCAATGGCAAAAAATATGTTGGGCGCGTGATCCAGATCAATCCCTTTTCAGTTCTCATCGATGATAGGAACATGAAGAAGCAACAAATTGAAATGGATAAATTGAATTACATCGTTTACAACAACAACGTAGTCGAGTATGCAGCCGAATTGAAGGATAGTGAAAATTTCAGTCAAGGGGGGTGGTTAAAGACGCTTGTGCATCCAGATAGTAACCTTGATTTGTACCGTTTGTTGGGAGGTATTGGCGCCTTTTGGTTTTTGTTGGGGGCGTTAATAGCCTTTGTGGGCGGCTTGTTGGGAAGCACGCAAGGATTTGTAATGCTTGGTCTTTTTTTATTTATCCTATTTCTTCTCGGTTTGGCCGGTATGAAAAGAAGGGCAAAACCACTATGCCGATTTGTTGCCAGTTTATTCTACTTGCTTGGATCCTTTTCTATCTTAGTACTTCTTCTTTCGATTATCGCTGTAACATTATAAGCATATTTCGTAAAGAATCAACCAAAGGATATCATGTCTAATGCTCCCTACCTATTTAATACGATGCTAAACAGGGTTAAGTTACAGTGGCTTTTCTTGATTTTGGTTTTAGCAGTGCTGGTAACCTCCTGTCAACAAACCAGCTTCATCACAAGAAAGTACCGACCGGGCAAATTTATTGCACAGGCCAGGCAGTTGCCAAAAGTTTCAGAAAGGTCATCGCAAGAGGTGAGGCCTGCTGTTTTCCAAAGAAAACAGTCTTCGGTTCACGATGTGGATGCTTTTTCTTCAGCAAGCAATCCACCCATCGCGTTGCTGGATGCAGATACCATTTACACCACTACGCGGCGAAAGTATGCTGGCAAGGTGAAACAAATCAACGATGTAGCAGTAATGATGCGACTAGTTGATTCTACCACTATGCATGTGCCACTTGCGGAAGTGGATAAACTGGTTCATGACAATGGGATTGTAGAGTCGCGTGGGGATTTCCTCGCACAACCCGTCCAATTGGACCCATCCGGTGCGCCACTCCTAAAACAAGAGCCACAGAAAAATGAACTCTCTAAATTTAAGACCTTCTTGATGGTTGTTGGCTTAATTTTTCTTTCCCTTCCTGGCTTGAGCCTCTTCGCAAACTTTACATTTGTCGGATTATTGTTTGCTCTGGTATTTTCAGGAATTGTTTTGGGTATCAATAGCGATAAGCCCAAGATGAGAAGGTTCTTTCAAAACCTAATGGTGATTGTGGGTGCCGTTATCTTGTTAACCCTTCTCATTGGCATACCCATCTTCATTTCCTTAGTGCTTTAATGTAGGTTTATCCCAAAAAGATAAACGCTGATGGAGTTAACTCCGAATAATAAATGAGCGCTCACTAAAAGCAGGGATGTTTGCGGCCCCTTCGTAGAAATAATCAATATGATCGTTCGGGTCCATCAAGCCTAAACTATAAAGCACTGGAACGAAGTGGTCAGGCGTTGGAGCGGCTAACTTGCCCAACTTGTGACTCGTTTCGTAATGGATAATGTTTTGAATGGCTCTTGTATCAATTTGTTTTTTAATCCACTGATCGTACTCCGCTTCCCATCCAAAAGGGGTCATGTCGCCCTTCATCATTTTTTCACCCACCAATTGCAAGTTGTGAATCAATGACCCACTACCGATAATCAGAACGCCCTTACTCCTCAGTGCTTTTAGTTGTTGCCCCAGTTGGTAGTGGTATTCTGGCTTGGCATAGTAATCAATACTCATCTGAAAAACGGGTACATCTCCTTCTGGAAATAAGTGCATCAACATCGGCCAGGCACCATGATCAAGTCCCCAATCGGTTGTCGCTTCAGCTTGTTTCACAAGCGTGGTGACCTCCTTTGCCACTTCTGGTGCGCCTTTTGCATGGTAGAGCACCTTGTAGTACTCGTCAGGAAAACCGTAGTAATCATAAATTTGCTTTTGCTCGGAGGAGACATTCACAAAAGTTCCCTTCGTGCACCAATGCGCTGAAACCACTAACGCGGCCCTCACTTCATGCTTGTGGCGCAATTCTTTCCCTAAATGATAGAGCGCGTTCCAAAACGGTCTTTTTTCGCGTGATACGGGTATGTCCATTGGACTTCCATGGGAGGTGAAGAGCACCGGCAATTTTTTACCTTGTAACGGTAATCCAGTAGTCAACGATTCAAATTCTTTTAGGTTCATGGCACTTAACGATAAAGGGGCAATAGCCATTAATTTTAGGAAATCCTTACGGTCCATACTAATACAAATGTAACAAATAAGTGTTGCAACATCTAATATCCACTCCTAAATCCTGTTAATTCTAAAGAGATAAGTGCTAAATATTGCGGTTAACACCTAGGCTTTGATTTATGGGGAAAATACGTTGACTAAATTCACTTATGTTGCGTAGAAGAGGTGATGGCTTTT
>CANGWA010000271.1 GCA_947457335.1 Sphingobacteriaceae bacterium | reverse complement strand
TACCACTGCGCTTCCATAAAAACACCTTAACAATGTTGAATTCAAAATACGTCCAAAATGAAAGGTAAATCAACACAAACAACTTGGCCTTTTGGTCTGCCAACGTAAAATAATTGGCCAGTACAATCACTCCACAAACGCTCCATGCAAGTAACCATAAAAACAAACCCATGAGTTTTTTCTTGTCCGCCGTCGACAAGATGACGATGCTTAGCACGTCTTCTTTTTCAAGAATACTGATACGGTCTCCAAGAATTTTCATTTCTGAACGGTTTAGGTTTTTGCGGCTTCAAATTTATATATCTTTAGCGCAATCACAGGCAAAAAAACCTCACCCGGAAAAATAAAAATCAGCCTGCTCGCGTCAAATGGAAAATAAAAGAAGTCTTAACCTTATTGATACCATTGCCATCGTATCGGGCTCCATGATTGGTTCCGGTGTATTTATCGTAGCGGCCGATATGACTCGTGTGCTGGGTTCCCCGTTCTGGGTGCTCATGTGTTGGGTGTTAAGCGGACTCATCACGTTACTCGCAGCCTTGAGTTATGGCGAATTGGCCGGCATGATGCCGCAGGCGGGAGGCCAGTTCATCTATCTCAAACGGGCCTTTGGTGCACGCACCGCTTTTGTCTATGGTTGGAGTGTGTTTACCGTCATTCAAACCGGTGTAATCGCCGCCGTTGCAGTTGCCTTCGGCAGGTACCTCGCCGTTTTTTTTCCCCTTATCGATGAACAACAGGTGGTGCTTTCTCTCGGTGCCTTTGTCATTAACCGCACCCAATTGGTAGCTGTAGCCATGGTGCTACTCCTCACCTATATGAATACCCGCGGCATTCAAAGCGGTAAACGCATCCAACGCATTTTTACCAGTGCTAAATTGTTAGCCTTACTGGGGCTGATTTTAACGGGACTTTTCTTTGCTGTCAACAGCGGTTATTGGAAGGTCAACATGGCGATACCTTTTACTGGTTCGCCTGTAAACAGTGATGCTCACAATGCATCCGCACTCTCCCTGGCCACCGCTATGGGCGTGGCCTTAATTGGTTCTTTGTTCAGTAGCGATGCTTGGAACAATGTGACCTTTATTGCCGGTGAAGTGAAACGGCCAGAGCGCAATATTTTCTTGGGTCTCCTCATTGGGGTTTTAATTGTGGCGGTACTCTACACATTGGCCAATATGGCGTACTTCATGCTTTTACCAGCAGGTACCGAAGGGGCCACAGACATTATTGGCAGGGGCGTTGCTTTTGCTGAAAACGATCGCGTTGGCTCTGCCGCCTTGTTTCCCGTATTGGGCAGTGGTTCTATTTTGGTGATGGCCGCTTTAATTGTGATTTCAACCTTTGGTTGCAACAACGGACTCATTCTCGCCGGTGCCCGGCTCTTTAGCGCCATGGCCAACGAGGGATTGTTTTTCAAAAGCGCTGCGCAATTGAATCACAACCAGGTGCCTGCTAAAGCCATGTGGATGCAAGCTGTTTGGGCGGGTGTTTTGTGCATGAGTGGCTCGTACGGACAATTACTGGATTATTGCACGTTTGCTTCGTTGTTGTTCTACATTATTACCATCGCTGGCTTATTTGTTTTGAGGGTGAAAGAACCGGCCACACCACGCCCCTATAAAGCCATTGGTTACCCTGTTTTACCTGCCCTTTATATCGTATTAGCGGGAGCTATCTGTGTCGACTTGTTGGTGTTTAAAACCAGGTCAGTTGCTTACGGATTACTCATCATCGCTATCGGCATCCCCGTTTTTGAGTACTTCAAGTCTAAACGTGATGCGCGAACTGATCCGTGATTATTTCCACCTAAATAAACAACAACGCAACGGCATGGTGGTGCTGTGTGTCCTGTTATTGGTTGTGCTTTTTATTCGCCTATCGCTTCCTTACTGGTTGCCAGAGCCCGCCATGCTGGTGTATCCCGCTCCCGAAGCGGTATTGGGAAATGAGGAAGCAACAGCGCCAGCTAAAACCTTGCAACCGTTTAATCCCAATGAGGTATCCATCGCTACTCTCGTTGAGGGGGGCGTGCCCGAGCGCATCAGCCGAAGTTTGGTCAATTTCCACAAAGGTGGGTTTGTGTACCGGACCCCCGACGATTTAAAAAGAATTCATGGCATGACCGATACGCTGTATGCTTGGTTGTTACCGTTGGTGCTGCTGCCATTGGAACAGCCAACCAAGAAGGAACAGCAGGCGGTGGCACATAAAAAACAAATTAAAACGGTAGAATTAAATTCGGCTGACTCTACTCAATTGGAATCACTGCCGGGAATTGGTCCTGCCTTTGCGCACAGAATTCTAAAATACAGAACGCTCCTCGGTGGCTATACAGCAGTCCATCAATTGCGTGAGGTATATGGGTTAAAGGAAACGGTTTATGAACAAGTGGCGCCCCATTGTAGGGTCGACGCTACGCGCCTTCAAAAGTTGAATTTGCAAACAGCTACCTTTAAAGAAATCAATAAACACCCCTATATCTCGTTCGAAGCCTGTAAGGCCCTTTGTAATTTGAGAAGAAGTACACCATTGACTTTACAGAGTCTGCGCGAAGTCCTCGGGAG
The DNA here is from genome assembly GCA_947457335.1 of Sphingobacteriaceae bacterium. GTDB lineage: Bacteria > Bacteroidota > Bacteroidia > B-17B0 > Aurantibacillaceae > Aurantibacillus. The sequence continues at coordinate 1,177 of CANGWA010000271.1, read as the reverse complement.
CGATTCGCTCTATCAAAAACTACTCCCCTATGTGGTGTTAGAATAAATACAGTTTTGGGAAATACCCCTGTGTGTTTAGAAGTCAGGGTTGGGGTGCAGCCCCTCTTTCCTCCCGCTCCTATCCTTGATTTCAGCCGCTCACCCCCCTGCTTTTATACCTCGTTAATTTTTCGTATCTTTAAATGCTGTAGAAAGCTCGCTGCAACGTGCCTTCCGCAGTATTTAACTTACTAAGAATGAGTCAGAAACAACGTACCATTGCCAATTCGGTTTCAGTAACTGGAGTTGGTTTGCACACGGGTCAGCCCGTTACCCTTACTTTTCAGCCGGCACCAGTCAACCATTGGTTTAAGTTTCAGCGCATGGATGTAGATGGGCAGCCGATTATTGATGCCGATGCTGATTTGGTGGTGGACACTTCTCGTGGCACCACACTCGAAAAAAATGGTGCACGGGTGTATACAACCGAACACGTGCTCGCCGCTCTTGTAGGGTCGGGTATTGACAATTGTATGATTCAGGTAACGGGTCCCGAAATGCCCATTATGGACGGTAGCTCCATGCCTTTTATGCTCGTGCTTGACCAAGCCGGTATTGTGGAGCAAGAGGCCGACCGCGAGTATTTTGAATTAAAAGAAAACCTGACTTACGAAGATGCTTCGAAAAAGGTAGAAATGCTGGCTGTACCGCAAGACGAGTTTCGTTGCACGGTGATGGTCGATTATGGTAGCGAGGTGTTGGGCACACAACACGCTTCGATGTACAACCTATCGGAATTCAGAAAGGAAATAGCCACCTGCCGCACCTTCGTGTTCTTACGCGAATTGGAAATGCTGTTGCAGCACAACCTGATTAAAGGGGGCGACTTGGATAATGCCATTGTTTTGGTGGACAGTGAACTTCCCAAAGAAAAACTCGATTACTTGCGCAAGGTGTTTAATAAACCCGATGTGGAAGTGAAGGGCATGGGTGTACTCAACAATACCAAATTGCATTTTTACAACGAACCAGCCCGTCACAAATTACTGGATATTGTAGGGGATTTGGCGCTTGTAGGCAAACCTTTGAAGGTGCATATTTTGGCAGCTCGTCCCGGACACGCCGCCAACGTGGCCTTTGCAAAAAAGATTAAAGCCATGGTAAAAGACGAAGCCATGCGCAAGAAGAAAAACATTGT
>CANGWA010000270.1 GCA_947457335.1 Sphingobacteriaceae bacterium | reverse complement strand
TTCCACCCTTCCCCTTTACAATCGTTTTGGTAATGATTATTTCAAGTCTTACCGTTGTCATGAGTACGTATTTTATTCGCGCTTCGCTGAGGACAGGATTGCCTTATCTCAGTATTCCATTCATTTTAACAATATGGCTGCTCTTGTTTTCACTAACTGTATTTCACTATCCCCCATTCATGTTTCGGCAGGAACAACAGCACATTTACTCAACACTATTTCACCCGCTTACACAACTGCTATCACCATTCAGGTATTATCTAAAAAGCCTTTCCAACATCTATTTCCAAAATGACGAATTAGCGGGACTTCTATTGCTCATCGGGTTAATAGTACATTCCCGTATCGCTGTTGTGCTCACTGTTGTTGGGTTTTTGTTTGTACAGTTCCTCCATGGTCTATTGCCACATCTACAGCACCATTTGATGCACAACCTAATCATGACTCCGCTACTTCTTTTCCTCGCATTAAGTGGTCATTATTTGCTTCCATCACGCCGATCCCTTGCTGTTGCCATTTTAGCTATTCCTCTTCTTACGCTTGTGAACTTAGGTGTCGGAGCCTTACTGGCTAACTTTCTCTTACCCACTTATTCCCTTTCCTTCTCCATTACAACCTTTTTAGTTTTAGCGGTCATTCAACAAAGAGGTCCACTTAGTTGGCCACGCTTCACCACCGTGCAATACAATTCACCTGAACTTAATTTGTACAATGCTAACACCATGGCAGAGCGCTTCAAACACTGGAAACCACTAGCATTGAAAGTACCTTTCTTTGGTGAATGGACGGTCTCACAGGGATACGATGGAACAGTAACGCACAAAAAAGCATTTCGTCACGCATTGGATTTTGTTGTCACAGACGAATTCGGAAGAACTTTTAAAAATGACGGAAAGGTTCCTACGGACTATTATTGTTTCGAACTTCCTGTGCTATCCGTAGCCAATGGTGAAGTGGTGACAATTAAAAAAGACATACCCGACAATCCTATCGGAGGCAATGATTTACTCAACAATTGGGGTAATACAGTCATCATTAAACATACGGATGAAGTGTATTCCAAGTACAGTCACTTACAAGCTACGTCCATTCATTTGCAACTAGGCCAAACCATAAAGGCAGGTGAAACCCTTGGAACGTGTGGTAACTCAGGGCTTTCACCCGAACCCCATTTGCATTTTCAGCTTCAAGCATCCGACTTAATAGATGGAACAACCTTACCGTATCCCTTTCATGCAGCTATATTAAATACCAATGGCACCTTGGTATTAAAGAAATACCACACACCTAAAGAGGGAGAACGTATCAAGCGACCAGTAGTCCATGAAACGCTGAAACGTATTTTTAATTTTCATGATGGACAAGAATGGATTTGGGAAATTGAACGCAACAGTGAAAACATAACAGAAAAATGGGTATGCCGTAAAGATGCATATGGACAACATTACCTCCATGCAACTGCCGTTGATGCAACCTTTTATCTTCAGATAGAAGAACAATTTATCATGAGCAGTTCCTATGCTGGTTCAAAGAGCTGTTTATTGTTCGATTTTTATAAAGCCATGCACACGATTCCTCTTTGCATGGAAAAGGAGTTGGTTTGTGAAGATGTGATCTCGCCTGCTGCTTACGAAAATTGGTTAAAAGACTGTATCTCCCTCTGGCAACCTGCAAAGGCCTATAAGTACTCAAATAGAATTTCTCTTCATGAAGCGGGAAACATCTCCTTCAACGCTACCATTCAACTTGCTGAATCTGAAGAAAAATTCACTACATGCATTGAAAACGGTTCCCTAAAATCATTTACTAACCTCCAAACACAATTGTGCGCCCGCTTAATATCCTCTATATAATCAGCTTTATATGGCCAGCGCTGGTCGGTGCTCAAGATTCAATCGCCGTGCGGTCTGCCAATGCTTTGGCGTTTATTGATGAAACATCTTGGCAATACTATAATACAGCACAATGGTCACGACTAATTACCTTTTCCGACAGCACCATTAAAGCAGGTGTTGACTTTTATTATCTTAGAGTACGTTATGGCGTTGCCTGTTTCGAGCAAGAAAAATACAGAGATGCGGCTAAGCAATTTGAAATAGCCTATCAACAAGATCCCACCGATGAGTTTACATTGGAGTATTTGTACTATTCATTGCTTTATAGCGAAAGGTTTACAGAGGCGAGGCGTCTTACGTGCAGTATGTCAAACACTCTCCTTGAACGTTTAAATGTTAAAAGCAAATTCGACGTTGATTTAGTGAACATGACCGCAGGCATTAAACACACCGATAGCACCGCCTTTCAAAACCCTCATTATTCCGAAATCTTATTAACCCATTTTGCGGGAAGGCGTTTATTGCTCACGCATGCCCTGAATACCTATCAACAAACAGAAAACAGGTTCTCTGTTGACCAATACCAGTATTACTTGAAAGCATCCCTAGCGCATAAAAAGGGATTTATTCTTCAAGCGGGCGTTCACGGTTGGGTGGCTAAAGCCGACATTTGGAGTGCCGAAAAAACAATTGTAACAAGCACGTTTGTCATATCCGCCAACAATTCAGGCCAAGGCGCACAAACAGGTACCATTTCATCACAAGTGTACACGTTAACGCAAGTACCTAAAAGGCTTTATGGCTTGGCCGGTGCTCTGAATCTAGGAAAACAGTACAGATTGTTTAGTTGGAATACTGGTTTGGGCATAATGGATATGGATACCGCCTTTCAGTACCAAGGGTCATTGTCCTTACAACTCTATCCATTGCGTAACAATAAATTAGTAGTTGGTGCTACTGGGTATCTCCACAATGTGAATGGCAGACACCACATCAACCAAGCATGGTCCGCTTTTGTCAGTTACTACCCCTGCAACCGGTTTACTCTCTATGGAAATGTATTCTTCAATAATGGCCCCAATATTACCGAGTCCATTGCAGGTTATGTTGCCAATTCCATTGATTTCACGCGTATGCGTTCAGCACTTGTACTTGCTGGAGGGCTGACCCAAAATCTTTGGATAAATGCTACGCTTGGTTTAGAACAAAAGCACCACTTTACTTCAGACTATAAGTACATGTACAAGGTTTTCTCAATCGGACTTCGTTATTATCCACGTTTAAAATCACAACCATGAAAGCAATTGCAATTGATGATGATCCAATGGCGTTGGCCATTATTGAAAATTATTGCCAAGAACTCGAGCACATTGAATTGGAAAAAACATTCGACGACCCGAAGGCAGGACTGAAGCACCTAAACAAGTTTCCTGTGGATTTGATTTTTCTCGACATTGAAATGCCTGAGCTATCGGGATTGGAATTATTTCAAAAATTGAAACAAGATGTTATGGTTATATTCATCACCTCTCGTCCCGAATATGCGGTAGAAGGCTTTAACCTCATGGCTGTAGATTATTTACTGAAACCTTTTCAATATGAACGGTTCAATCAAGCAGTAAAACGCGCTGTTGATTTTTTGAATTTCAAAACCAATAAAAAATCAGATAACGATTCCAAATACCTTTATATCCGTGCGGACTTTAGCTTGGTAAAAATTGCCCTCGACGACATTTTGTATGTGGAAGCATTGGACGATTATTTAAAAATTTATATCCAAGATCAAAAGACCTTAGTTGCCCGCATGACGATGAAGGGCATGATGGAAAAACTACCAAAAGAGAGGTTCATAAGGGTTCACCGGTCCTTTATTGTATCGATGAGTCGAATGCAGGCCGTACGTTCAAAAAGTGTTTTAGTCG
>CANGWA010000269.1 GCA_947457335.1 Sphingobacteriaceae bacterium | reverse complement strand
GAAAACGATATTCGTTACATCAAAAAAGGCGAATTTGCGCTCACGAAAAATGACGACGAGTTCTTTAATTCCTACATTCATCTCTCCCTACTTAGTCTTTCTCTCTTGGGTTTTGGAGCGGGTATGTGGTTGAGGAGACGGCATCAGATTTTGAACAGTGATCTTGTTGCAGTGAGAAATAGAAAGGCTTCGCGCATGGCTTCAAAGCACCTCGTAGAAGCAAATAAATTAATGATTCAAGGAAGTAAGGAGGCCTTTTATACGAGTGTGCTCACAGCTCTATACAATTACTTGTCTTATAAATTGAATATAGCCATTGCGGATATCAACCGTGAAAATATTCAAGCACAATTGATGCAACGAAATTTGAGTGAGGTGCTGAGGGAAGATCTAATGAAAACACTCGATACCTGTGAGTTTGCGAAATATGCTCCTGGCGCCGTTGCGGGAGAACTTAAAGTGGTGTACGAAGAAACTGCTAGAATAATTACGGCAATGGAAGAAGCGTTGAATAAAAAATGAGACAACTGATTACCTATATACTCATCGTTCTTAACCTTGGTTCTTTTGCACAAGGAGAGGTGCTGAAAAAAGCTGAAAAGGCCTTTGATGCCAGACAGTATAAGGAGGCAGCGGATTTATACGAAGGGCTTATCAATACTGGTTGGAAATCATCCGAACTATACTTCAATGCGGGAAACAGTTATTTCAAGTTGAACCGTATGGGAAAGGCCATTTATTATTATGAGTTGGCCAGGGTGCTCAACCCAAACGACGACGACGTAAAGATTAATTTGTCCATCGCCAATGGTAAGACAATTGACAAGATTGAGACAAGGGAGAATTTTTTTATTAATGCAGTTAAGACCAATGTGCTACAGTCGTTTTCAACGACACAATGGGCATGGATGACTATCCTGCTCCTTACATTGGCGCTAATCTGTTTGTTTTCTTTTTTTATATCCGAGCCAATTGTTTTAAAGAAAATTACACTTTCTATGGCAGTGGTGTTTGTAATTGCGTTTGGCATTACCTACTTGCTGGGGTACTCTGCCGCTAGTGCTAAGAATAATAATAAGTTTGCCATTATTCTTTCTTCGGAAATCTCCATTCAAAATGAACCACAAGAAGGTGGAACTGTAAAGTTCAAACTGCATGAAGGCACAAAAGTGCGTGTCATTCGCGCCAATGGGGATTGGTCACTCATTGCTTTGGACAATGGCAACGAGGGATGGGTGCCTGTAAAATCGATCGGAGTAATTTGATTACTCTACATGCTTCTCGGCATGGTAGGAAGAGCGCACCAAGGGTCCACTTTCTACATGACGAAAACCTTTTGATAAGGCATACTCTTTGTAGGCTTTAAATTCATCAGGGTGGACGAACTTGGCAACAGGCAAGTGTTTAACCGTTGGTTGTAGATACTGTCCAAGTGTGATGACGTCGCAATTGACTCCTGCAAGATCGTCGATGGTTTGATAAATTTCTTCTTCTGTTTCACCAAGACCAAGCATAACCCCACTTTTCGTCCGCAGTCCCGCGTCATGCAAGCGCTTCAATACTTCAAGACTTCTGTTGTATTTTGCTTGAATACGTACTTCTGCTGTTAGGCGACGCACTGTTTCTAGGTTATGCGATACGATATCGGGTTGTACGTCAATGATGCGTTGCAAGTTTTCCCATTTACCGGCAAAATCTGGTATCAAACATTCAAACTTTGTTGAAGGGCTTACTTCACGAATGGCTTTGATGGTTTCGGCCCATATTATCGATCCCCCATCTTTCAAATCATCTCGGTCCACTGAGGTGATAACGCAGTGTTTGACGCCCATTAAACGAACGGATTCCGCTACGCGTTTTGGTTCATCCCAATCCGCTGGTTTTGGTTTTCCTGTAGCCACAGCACAAAAGCCACAGCTGCGCGTGCAGACGTTTCCGAGAATCATGAAGGTAGCAGTGCCAGCACCCCAGCATTCGCCCATATTGGGACAATTCCCACTTTCACAGATCGTGTGCAATTTGTGTTTGCCTACAATCTCGCGCACTTTCAAATATTCAGCCCCTGTTGGGAGTTTTACTCTCAGCCAATCTGGCTTCTTAAATCGGGGTGGAGTTGCTGTACTTTCCATAAATCAATACCACTTTTTACCAAACACTAATCCAACATTCAGCGTCAGCATGAAATTTTCGGCTGGATTGCGTAACATCATTGGCAAGGAACGAGGATAAAAATCAATTGAAATACCTGCTTCAATAGCACGTATTAAATTGGTGTAATTGGCGTATTCAAAGCTTACATTGAACTTGGCATTCACACCAGGATAAAATCCAAGTTTGTTTAGTCCTTGTGAAAATTGTGCACGACCAGCAATCTTGCTGCTATCGGTCGCGTCTCCTTGGGTCGAGAATTCAACTGGGACCAATACAGAAGTATTTGAGCCGGGCACACTGCGGTAGACAAGAACGTAGTAGGGTTTAGCAATGGCTAATATGGGGCCCATGGAGTAATGGTAACGCACTTCAACTGCTTTTAAGTCCGCCTTACCAAACAAAGTATGTTGGAATCCATAAGACCCTCTCAGCACCATAACACTGTTTAATTTTCCGTAGACGAAGCGGCGACGCTCTTCACCATCACCAACAGATTTGACCTCTTTGTTGTGGTGAAGAAACTGCAAATCCAGTTCATAAAATGAACGAAGTTTGTAGGTTTTATGGTAGCCTCTACGAACGCTGGCTCCAAAGCCTCTTGAGTTGGCGTAAACAATGCCACTAATGTCGTTACGGTAGAGTACATTGAGGGTAGAGCCATTGTCATTACCCAAATTTGGCTTGTCCTGCGCAGGGGTAACCATGCACAGCAATATGCTAAAAAGGGCAAATACCAACCACTTAAACATCCAAACAAAGTTACTAAAATAGGCGCAGAATTTTACTTTTGTGTAAATTTAAGCAATGAGCACGAGCATTGTAAAATATGAAGGAGCACTGCGTACTACCTCCACCCACGTTTTTTCAGGATCTTTAGTTGTGTCGGATGCCCCAACCGATAATATGGGAAAGGGAGAAGCCTTTTCGCCAACAGATTTGACTGCGAATTCCTTAGCGCAGTGTATTCTGACAACAATTGGTATTGTGGCTCAACGCGATGGACATCCGCCAATTGATGGAACGGTTGCAGCTGTTAACAAGGTGATGTATTCTGAACCACGCCGTATTGGTGAAATTCATGTTGAAATTAAATTTGCTGGGGGACCCTTTTCTGCGAAGGATGTACAACGGTATGAGAATACTGCACACACCTGTCCGGTTGCCAAAAGTCTGCACCCTGATATCAAACAGGTACTGACCTTTATTTGGCCCTGAAATGGGGGCCACCATGTTTAGTAGTTTTGTTTCGCGACTAATTGTGGCATTTATCAATGTGGCCATTCTCGTCGCTTGTGCCCGTTATTTGGGTGTTAACTCCCGTGGTGAAATTTCAATCTTTCTTTTCGGTATTTCTTTGATTCAAATGGCTAGTGAAGTCTTTACTGGCTATTCTGTGGTGCACTTTTTGCCTAAGGTCAATCAACGACGACTGATATTTTCAGGATATGTCTTTGTTTTTTTTGCCTCACTTTTTGCAGCAGTATTGCTTTTTCTTTCGGGAAAAATGTTGCCAGGCCTTGCAGTTGAGACGTGGTTCATTGCATTATTGGTACTTATTAACACTTTTCATTGTATCATTATTTTAGGGAGAGCCCAACTGAATTTGTTTAACCTCGTTTCAATTATTCAGCCGGCCT
>CANGWA010000268.1 GCA_947457335.1 Sphingobacteriaceae bacterium | reverse complement strand
TATTCCATCTACGTTTGCAGGCAGTCGCTATAACTGCTTGACGAAAACCTAAAGGTATTGCCAGTAGCACCACGTCGACATCAAAACACTCTTCCAGATTTGAGAAGTGTGCGGCCTTGGGTGAATAGGCATCAACTGCATTTTTGGCTGTCTCTAAGGATAAATCACAAACCCAAGATATCTCCCATTCTGGATTTCCTCCAAGCACCGGTAAATGCCAATCTCGCGCCACACCGCCAGCACCAACTACTCCAATACGTACTTTATTTTTTGAACTCATTACATTACCCATTCTTAAAACTTAACGTCAAGTTAATTAGCTTCAAATTACCAACTTTTTCCGAAGTTCTTGCCTTGTAAAAACTGCTTGAAATACAAATAGACTGGCCCAACCTAATAAATAAGCAATTGCCAGGCCATCTGCCCCATAACCCTTTAATGCATAACCGAGGCCACAAAGGATTACCCCCATGAGCAAGTGAGAATTAACTACAACCCACACTTTATTTTTAGCAAACAAATAATTTTTTGTAATCATACTAGCGGCACAGAATACCGAAGAAAAACATAGCAAAGTAATTGTGCTCGAGGCTGATGAGTATTGTTCTCCATATAACTTAGTTATATTGCTAGAAAAAATCCATAAGGCAATGGTTACGACTAAGCTAGTCCCAATAATAATGAGACCCGCATGCTTAATAACGTTGCTAACTTTTCTCCACTCCCCGTTGCCAACTAAATTAGGCAAAATTGCTTGGGTTGGCGCAGCGATTTGTCCTGGTACAAATATCACAATTTGTGACCAAGTTACTGCCATTGAAAATAAACCTAACTGTATATAGCCATTATCAGAATTAGTTAATATTATTCTTGCTAACCAATCAAATGGTTGGGCACATAAACCAACAGCAATCGCCGGAAAAATAAAAATAACTAACTCACGTATTCCCTTTATTGATATTTGGAAATTTAATGCAATTCCAAGATTCTTGCACACACCAGACAATATATAGATCTTGAAAGGAGTGGTAATAAATAATGCGATTACTGAGCCAGCAATCGCACCTTCTAATCCCCAAAATTTAGCACCAAAAGCTATAGCAATAAATCCAATAATGGCATCTAATATAGTGAGCAAAGCTACAGAGTAGTACCTTTCAAAACCACTAAGTATTCCGATTTGCACCCCACTTAGGGAGCTAAACAAAAGCATCAAACTCCCAATTTGGAGTGGGCGCTCTAGATTAATTTCCCCTAAAATATTAATTGCTACAAACTTAGAAATCAGCAAACAAAGTACTGTTACAAAAAAACTTGCCAAAATACTCACTGTGAGTAAAAAACTGATATGTTGTGCTGTTTTTTTTAGATCGGCATCCCGATATTCGGCAACAAACTTAACGGCAACAATTCCTAATCCAGTACCTGCAAAAACACCAAACATAAGAACAGTAGTTCGAACCATATTCAGCGCACCGAAGCCTTCGGGATCTAAAATTCGTGCGCAAAAAATTGAGGCTAGCATACCCATTACTTGAGTTGTACCTGATGACAATAGTGAAGACGAGACTCCGCGAATTAATCTTTTGCGTAATAGCATCTGATAGAGATTAGGACTATTAAGATTTTGACGCGGCAATGCCTAATTAATTTCATAACTGCCAACTTATCCTTGGACTTAGATCGCTCAAAAAGGATTTAACATCAACAACCACTGTGTTTTCATTAAGTTCATTTATAAAAGTAGTGAACGCTCTATTTTTAAACTCACTATGCCCGACGGCCACTACAACCGCCGATAACGCTTTGGGCAATGATTTCATAGACAATAGCGTAATCCCATATTCAACCAGCGCTGCATTTTTATCGGCAACTGGATCGTGAACTAAAACTTCGCAACCATATTCCTCTAATTCCTTAATGACATCTATTACTTTGCTATTTCTGAGGTCAGGGCAATTCTCCTTAAAAGTTAAACCAAGCACTGCTACTTTAGACTTTGAGACGTCTATGCCCTGCCTGATCATTAACTTAACTGTTTTCTCAGCAATAAATTTTCCCATCCCATCATTAATGCGTCGACCCGCTAAAATTACTTGGGGGTGATAGCCCAACATTTCAGCTTTGTGCGTTAAATAATATGGATCAACACCAATACAGTGGCCACCTACTAGCCCTGGTTTAAATTTTAAAAAATTCCACTTGGTGCCAGCAGCCTCTAAAACATCCGAAGTGCTAATGCCAACCTTATCAAAGATGATTGCCAATTCGTTCATCAATGCAATATTTAAATCACGTTGTGTATTCTCAATAACCTTGGCGGCTTCAGCCACCTTAATACTCGAAGCCTTATGGGTCCCTGCCTCAACAATGGATTCATATAAATTAGATACTCTTTCTAGGGTATCTGCGCTATCCCCGGAAACAACCTTAATAATTTTCGTAAGAGTGTGTTCCTTATCCCCAGGATTAATACGCTCCGGTGAATACCCAACAAAAAAATGCTGCTCATTACACACTGTTACATTTGATAGCAATGCGCCCCACTTCATGCCCGATTCTTGCTCCAAGATAGGGATGCAAATTTCCTCTGTAGCGCCTGGATAAACAGTGGACTCATAAATTACTGTCACACCACTTTTCATATTTCGACCGGCAATTCTAGTTGCTCCAATTAATGGAGTGAAATCTGGAATATGAGCCTGATCTACTGGCGTTGGAACGGCAATAATTATAAAATCTGCATCTATTAGCGCTTTTGGATCAGAGGTTGGCTCTAGGCCACCAGGGCGAATTGCAGCACGCAAGCTATCTGTATTTAACTCGCCTGTTGGATCAATAAACTGCTTGTATGCCTCAATTTTTTTAACCGAGAGGTCAAAGCCAATTGTTCGAAACTTTTTTCCAAACTCAACCGCTAACGGAAGGCCTACATATCCAAGGCCTATCACGCCAACTATGATTTTTTTCGAGCTCTTCATAAATTAAACCTTAAAGTATTCTCGATACCAATCAACAAAGTTTCCAATGCCATCTCGCACCTTGGTTACGGGCTTATACCCAAATTGGCCAGCTAAATTGTCAACATTAGCCTGATTACTTGGAATATCTCCAGCCTGAAGTGGTAAAAATTCTTTAATAGCCTTTTTACCAAGAGCCTCTTCTAGGGCTGAGATGTAATCCAAAAGCTCGATTGGGTCATTGTTCCCAATGTTATAAACACGCCAAGGATCAGCGCTGCTACTTGGGTCTGGGTTATCACCGGACCATTTATTATCAGAAAATGCTGGGCGATCGAGTACTCGTATCACACCCTCAACAATGTCGTCGATATAAGTGAAGTCGCGCAAATGTTTGCCGTGATTAAATACCTTGATAGGCTCTCCGGCTAAAATTGCTTTGGTAAATGTAAAAAGTGCCATATCGGGACGACCCCATGGGCCATAGACTGTAAAAAATCGCAAGCCAGTTGTGGGCAATTTATATAAATGGCTATAAGAGTGGGCCATTAATTCGTTGGCCTTCTTGCTTGCGGCATATAGGCTTAAGGGGTGATCCACATGATGATGCTCTGAAAATGGTAACGCTGTATTAGCTCCGTAGACACTTGAGCTACTGGCATAAACCAAATGTTCGACTTGATGATGCCGGCACCCCTCTAGGATATGGGCAAAGCCCACAATATTGCTATTAATATAGGCTAGCGGGTTCTCAATCGAATATCGAACACCAGCTTGAGCGGCTAAATTAACTACGCGCTGAGGCCGATGGATTTCAAATGCTTTCTCAATAGCATCACCATCGG
>CANGWA010000267.1 GCA_947457335.1 Sphingobacteriaceae bacterium | reverse complement strand
TTCATTTTTAGTTCTTTGGCTATCAAGTGAAGCCCATAACAACTATCACGGCCTCCAGAAAAAGGCACAATGCAATCGTCGCCATTCACTCGTCTAAATGGCTCCACCAAATTAAACAACTCCTCGACTGGGCGGGGCCGATTGCGAGGCTTGTAATGATGACAATAGTTACAAACACCCTCCTCATCAAAGCGGATGTAAGTCATTGTTTCCGGAAGAATGCAACGAGTACAACGTCTACCTGTATAACGCTTGTACTCAAGCATTTTTTCTTCTGCATGACTAATGCCCAGGCTTGGAATTAAATCTTTTATTAACTGATTATGTTCATAGATCCTAGTCTCAGCGTCAGACTGGGGAATATCAATCACCAATCCATCGGCCCGAATCTGTATTACTGAATCACAAGCCAGAATTTTAAGCGGGTAGCTCTCAGAAGCGAAATAGTGCGCGCCATTTTTCATTCCATAATAGAGGCTGCCATTATTTGAAAATAAACAGAGCTTTCCCAATCTTGGCAAAGCTAAAGCACAAGCAACAATCCCTTTACAGAGCTCTAAAACACGAGAAGGAATATGCTCAACATACCCGCCTTTTTCAAGGTGATCAGATGCAATAGCGGCAATAATTTCTGTATCAATTACTTGATGTCTTGTCTTACCAATTAGCGGCCACAACTCTTCATGATTGACAACAATGCCATTATGAATAACGCAAACGGAGTCACGGTAAATTGGCTGATTGTCATCCAAGCCATTTGTAATCAAGCGGCTGTGGCCCATGGCAAATTCAGCATTATCCAAGCTGACTTCTTTAAGCAAAGATGTAATGGGTTGATTGGCTCGATGAAGCTCATAGCCCTCTGACTTGCTTATGAATAAACCGCTCGAGTCTTTGCCACGCTGCTGAGAATGCTCAGCGAGTGAGCGTAGATCAGATTTATCTACTGGCTTAGCAGAAATGATTCCAAAAATTCCACACATAAAATTTATTACTCTTTAATAAATTAATCTTTTAAAACTTCTTCATAAAATTGAATTAGTTTCTTCTCTTCTATCGACCAGTTAAATTTTTCACGAACTGCACGGCGACCATTTTCACCCATTCTTTTGGCTCCATCTGGATGCGATATCAAATAGTTAATTGCACTTGCAATATCTTGAGGATCCAATGGGTTAATGCAAATACCACACTCATTATCTTCAAGTATTTCACGCCATAAAGGAAAATCTGACGCAATCACCGGAATTCCTGCAGACATATACTCACACATCTTAATTGGCAAGGCATCCAAATAATTAATGAGCGGATGCAGGTTCACCAAGCCGGCAATCGACTTTCCAAGAACTATTCCGACCCCATGACGATCTTGCACTCCTAGGTAATTAACTTTATCCCAACCAGGTTGTGCGCCAACTATTTCCTTAATATTTTTTTCTGCAAAAGCTCCAACCATATTTAATCTAACTTCTGGGTTTGTTAAGTTCATTGCTGCGACTAACTCTACTACACCCCTTACTTGTGCAATTGTCCCAACATAACAAACTTCATTGTGAGATTTTTCTAAACTTTCAGTGTTAACAAATTCTGAAGTAATTGGGAAATTATTTACATCAATAGTTTGTTGATTTATTAACTTAAACTTATCTCGTATAAAAGGAGTTGCAGCAATAACCCCATCAAAACGTGAGCAAGCATAATATTCGTAGAATCCATAAGTTTTTGATACTAACTTACGCAATAAAGGATGTAAATAATGTTTGCCAAGTATTTGCTTTGGAACATCTTCATGAGAGTCAAATATGACTTTTTTTCCAAGCTTCTTGAGCTTTACTCCGATAGGCAATAACTCGGGGTCATGAAGATGATATATATCAGCATCCAACTCAATTGCCTTCAGAAAAACTAAATGGGGCACTTGAAACATTCGGTTAAACCTACCTTTTGAGCACCCCACATCAAAAATTAGTATCCCATTACAAGTTTCACTGCCGCAGCCATCAGCCACCACCAAAGATATTTCATTCCCGCTCGTCAAAAGACTTTGACATTCTTTAAAAAATATACGAATGTCATATCGTGGATGAGCTGAAGTTAAGTGCGCAATATGCTGAGATTCAATACTCATCTTAATATCATCGACATCAAAAATTAGGTGAATTATTTTGCAAAAGGACTCTACGATAGAGTTCCTTAAGTTGCCCTACTTGAGTCTGCCAACTCAAAGGCTGAAGGTCTTTTTCTAGTCGGCGCCGCCCAGCCTTCTGAAGTGCAACAATGCTTGTAGTAATTGAATTAACATCACTTAAAGCAACAGCGCCCAACTCATACTTTTCAATTATTTCGCGCATATCAGGAAAATCTGACGCTAATACTGGCAAACCAGCAAAAGCATACTCAAAAAGCTTATTTGGCAATGAGTAATAATCACTTAATGAAACATTTTCTATAAAGCACAGGCCATAATCTGCATTCGCAACCAGGGTAACCACTTGGTCATGGTGAACTGGGTCATGTAAATGAATTCTTGAATTTAGTTTTTCATATTTTCTAATAATTTCACGCTGAGGGCCTCGCCCAACAAAAACAATATGTGAACTTAGTTTTTCATCGGAGAAAACTTGTAGCAATTTTTCTACACCACGGCCCGGGACAAACAAGCCAAGATATACAAACACAAGATGGTCTTTAGAAATTCCATATAAAGCATGAAAATACCAATTGAAATTAGACTTACTTGGCGAATCTTTAATTACCGGTGAATTAAGTATCAAGACTGATTCTTTCTTAGGGAATCGCGTTTGGTACCAAAGCATAATGGAGTTACTTACTGTTATAAATCCATTCAACCGACCCCAACAAACTTTTTCAACAAATAAAGTCATTTGGGATATAAATTTTGATTGGCTATTTTTTTTGGACTCCAATTCATGAGCATCGTAAATTAATTTACTGCGAAAGATCCGAGCCAAAAAAACAGCTAAAGGCAGAAGTGGAGTATCGTGGCAATGAATTAAATGGGGGCGAATATGGAGTGCTGATAAGAGTACTTTAATAACCATTTCTATGTAAACAAGAAAGTGCCTAAAAATTTGAGGCATCCAACGGAAAGAGCGGCAGCACAAGTTAATTGATTCAACACTTGCGCCATGAAAAATATTGATGCCTCCACCCCTTTCATGCTCAGCTATCCCAATTGCATACAACCGATAAATATCGGAATCTTGAAATGCGCCTAGCTCCTTTAAAATACGACTATCTACTCTTATATCCGTGTGGGTTAGATGTAGTATTTTTAAACCAAGAATGTGCTTATTTTTTAAAGTCAATTTGCCACGCACACTTTCCATCTATAAAAATTGATCCAACGCCAAACTTGCCATGAGAATGGTCTTCGCCCAGCGATCACATCCTCAAAATGAGCTAGCAAAACATCATGCCGCACAAAGGGAATGCCCAAGTCATCTCTTAACCATTCTCGTGCTTGCTGTGCAATAGAAATTAGCCATTCCTTTTCCGGGGGCTCAAATCCAACCTTATCTCTACGTAATAATATTTCATCTGGAACGATGCCTTTCATAGCTTGACGAAATATATGTTTAGTTTCGCCCTCTTGAGAAACAAGATAGTGTTCAGGCAAAGATAATGCAAATTGAACTTGATCGAGCATCAAAAAAGGAACTCGGCTTTCAATAGAAAACCGCATGGAGTTTCGATCACCATGCCTCAGGAGTGCAGGTAAGCCGTGTTTAACTAGCATATTCCTCATTTGTGCGGACATCCGCCTCCCCTTGGCCTCCGCTCCCGAACGAAAACGCATGAT
>CANGWA010000266.1 GCA_947457335.1 Sphingobacteriaceae bacterium | reverse complement strand
TTTACAGCTCCACCTGTTTTCTTCAACGAACACGCAATAGAAACGGTGGATGCGGGTCATTTAAAAATCAACTCCCAGCTCATTCAAGCTGAATTCAAGGAAGTGAACACCTTGAGAGAGCTGCACACAAAAAGCTTTATTGAGGCCCAACGTAACGGTAATTCAGACGTTGAGCAAGTTTGTAAAGGGCTGATAAAAGAAGATAACCGTCAATTAGACACTCTCAGAAAGCAATTTGTATCACTTTTAAAAAAAGAGGCCCCTACTGCTGACTTGAACGATAGTAATTACGTCTTCCTTTATTTTGTTATACATGAATTACCCCGCGGAGTTGTTGGACTTTTAATAGCCGTTATTTTTTTGGCAGCCATGGGATCTACTGCTAGTGGTTTAAATTCACTTGCCTCCTCCACCATGATTGATTTTGTGCAGAAACATGCCCGTGCAGACGAGAAAGAAGCCTCAAAAGTGACCACTACGCGTTGGCTAACCGTTGCTTGGGGGGCTTTTTGTATGTGCATTGCCTTTTATGCCAGCAAGGTTGGTAATTTAATTGAAGCCGTGAACATACTGGGTTCACTTTTTTATGGGGTTATTTTAGGGATTTTTTTGACTGCATTTCTATACAAAAAAATAAAGGGTGGAAGTGTATTTTATGCCGCCATCATTGCCGAAATCAGCGTTGTTGCAATGTGGTATTTCAACCTAACTGCCTTTCTTTGGCTAAATCTAATCGGTTGTTTGTTAGTGATGGCCTTGGCCTTAATGCTAAGTAAGTTTGAAGACTTGTCCCTCAAGCACTCCAATTCAAGCGATTGATTGCTTCTTCACTGCTTTGATGAAATCAGTAATCAAGTACGCAATCAATTTTCCCGTTTTGTTATCCGCTTTTCGATGAGCAAGCACAGGTGCCGCCTCTGCAATGTGAAAGTAGACAGCATTCATATTGGCACCTGTCAGATGCACATACTGTCGGGCTTGAACAGGTGAAATACCGCTGCTTGTTCTAGCACTGCTAGGCACATTGGTGATAGCATCCATATCCAATTCAATGCCACAAGGGGCATTGCCCAGGTAGGCTATCGATTGCAGGACGGCTTCTTCAAAGGACAGTTCATTTCTTACGAATACCGATTCATACGTGTTAAATAACAACCGTTGCGATTCCTTTCTGAATATTTCGATCGATTGACGGTTGTTATAGGATTCGTGCATGCACACAACCGCATATTGACTTAAGCCACCTTCTTGAAAGGCATAGGTGAATCCATTCCCACTGTGTCTTCCTTCGGCAGCTCTAAAATCAAGATGTGGATCGCAGTTGATGACATTGATTGATTTGTTCATTGCCTTGGCAGTACCCATGATGTTGCCATAAGCATTATTATGTCCCCCACCAATTACAATGGGTATCTTTCCTGCAGCTACAATGTCGCTAATAACAGTTGTGACCCGTTGATCCAGTTGACTTACCAAGGTTTTAAGTTGCGCAAGTTCTTGGTCGTTTCGAGGGTCTAATGCTTCTGCCTTATGTTGTAAGTCGTCACATGTTATTTCGCCAGCAATTAACACATCCTCTCCATTAAAAAACACATTGTCTTGTGCCGTTAACAGCGACTCTAGGGCCGGTTTAAAAGCAGTTGTGGCGCCAGCTCTTCCAAAGTTAGCGCGCACTCCAATGTCTTCTGGAATACCCAACAAAACAAATTTCGCAGGACATTTATTTAGAACCGATTGCCATTCGCCATCCGCTTTATGGACCGTTTCGCCTATTCTAATTTCACCAGTTCTTTTTCTATAAAAAGCGGAAAGATGTTTTGAAGTATAAAGCGTAATGGCCATCAGTCAGCAGTACGTTTTTGCAGTATTTGGATAAGATCAGCCGAAAGTTTTTCCCAAGTAAAGTGATCCCTTAGATGATTAAGCGCCGCTTGTTTTTTAGCTTGCACCTCATTGGGCTTGTTGATAATGGAAAGAATGGTACGTTTAAGAGCAATGAACGAGGGCGAAGGCAAGAGCCAACCTGTTTTTGTATTCACGAGTCCACTTACCGCTCCAACATCGGTTGCAAGCACCGCTAATCCCTGTGACATTGCTTCGAGGATGACATTAGGCATTCCTTCGCTCCAGCTTGGACAAAGCAATACATCGTTCTCACGAATGAGTGAAAGCAATTGGTTTCGGTCTCTCACCTCGCCATAATAGATTACCGAGGGATGGTGAATTTGAGTCGATTCTGGCAGGGGGCCGATGAATGCGAATTGAGCACCGTGGGCATTGGATTGGATTAGTGAAGAAATCACTTGATTAATCTCCTCTATTCCCTTTCTTCTTTCGTATCGTCCCAGGTAGAGAAACCGAATGGGTTGATGCACTGGTTTTACATCTGTAGTAATAAAGTCCTTCTCAACCCCTGATGGTAATATTTCAATATTGCTTTTTGAAACACCGATGGACTCTATAATGCCCGTTATTTTCCCTCCATAGGAGAACACCACGTCTGCCTGCTTGGACAGCCATTTAACAGGATTTTTTAAGAGCAACAGTTGTTGCAACCAGATATAGCGCGAGGGCGGCACTTGAAACATTTCATAACCATGAAAATTCACTCCGATTGGGGCGCACTTTATTTTTCCAGACGATTTCATCCGAATAAGTTTTGCACCGGTGAAGCCCTTTGTGTAGATAAAATCATAATTTGCCAAATGCGGCAGCATTTCAGCGTAAACGGCATCAGCATGTTTAAGTGATCGAAAAAGGTAATGGCCAGGAAACTTTAAACTATCGGGAAAAGGAACAAGAATGGAGCGAATGTTGGCTCTTTCAGCGTCAGAAAAAACGGAGAGGCTGTGGATATCCAAAGTGCTTTGATTGAAATGATACAAATCAATCTTAACACCTTGTTGTGATAAGTATTTACAGAGGTAGTAAGAATGCTTTTGCATTCCGCCAAGCACGTAGGGCCAAATGCCATCGGTGACGAGGGCTATTCGCATGGTTATTTGTTCACGTACATTACCTCTTTAACCGCTTTTACTACACGGCTCACTCCTGGTAAACTTTCTTCAATGAGTGTTGGGGCGTAAGGCAGAGGGGTATCTGCGCTTGTGACGCGCAGTACAGGAGCATCGAGGTAGTCAAATGCTTCTTTCTGCACTTTAAATGCAATCTCAGAAGAGATAGAAGCGAGTGGCCAGGCTTCTTCTACCACCACCAAGCGATTGGTTTTCTTAACCGATTCAATAATGGTTGCGTAATCGATAGGTCGAACCGTTCTTAAGTCGATAACTTCAGCATTAACCCCTTCATTGGCCAATTCTTTAGCAGCACCCATTGCCACTTTAAAAATTTTACCAAAAGAAACGATCGTAACATCAGTGCCTTGCTTTTTGACATCAGCTAAGCCGAGTGGGATGATATATTCCTCTTCAGGAACTTCCCCTTTGTCGCCATACATTTGTTCGCTTTCCATGAAAATAACAGGGTCATTATCGCGGATAGCGGATTTCATCAGGCCTTTTGCATCGTATGGATTGGACGGCACAACTACCTTGAGACCAGGACAGTTGGCATACCAATTTTCAAATGCTTGCGAGTGTTGTGAGGACAGCATACCTGCAGAGGCAGTTGGACCACGGAAAACGATAGGTACATTGTATTGACCACCACTCATGTTATACATTTTGGCAGCAGCGTTGATGACTTGGTCAATGGCCACTAAACTGAAATTGAAGGTCATGAATTCGATGATGGGACGTAACCCATTCATCGCTGCACCCACACCGATTCCTGCAAAACCTAATTCAGCAATTGGGGTATCGATGACCCTCTTT
>CANGWA010000265.1 GCA_947457335.1 Sphingobacteriaceae bacterium | reverse complement strand
TCCCGTATTTTGCTGTTTTTGTCGGAGTAGTAATAATCACGGTCACCTAACCCATATCCACCTTGACTCATGTAGAAAAGGTAGCGTTTACTGTTTTTTAAATCGACCGAAACACCGCTACTAAATAATAATTCGATGCCTATAAAATCCCACTTGGACTTCAATTCCAAAAAGCTACGTGGATCAAAAACTTGAGCAATTTCATCGAGTTGTTTTTGAATAGGTGCTAATCCGAGACGATCGGCTTTGCTGCTATCCATGGCTGTTACATAGAAATTGCGCAATTTTCCGAAATTTGATTTAGGGTCGACATTTTTTTGTGCAACCAATCCATCATAAATAACCTTCAGTTTTTTAAGGTTGTTTTCATTGATTTCATTAAAACTACCATAGCGCGCATCACTTTCGGGCAATTGAAATGATTTTTGCCATTTACCGTTGGAGTAGGTATAGAAATCATTGGCTGGCGAGGCTGAGGAGTCAATAAAAGAAAGATTGATTCCAGGTTTTTGGGCCTGTAATGCACCCGCTAGGAGTAGACCACAGGAAAGTGTTTTTACGATATGCTTCATAATCAACAGCGAAGATAGAAAAAGGACGCTTCACCCCTAAACTTTTGTGAGAAACGGAGATGGGACAGGATGGTTGGTTCAACCTTACCTCACGGCTGATATGAGCTGTTTAGACGGGTTTTAGGTCTACTTGTTCTAAAGGGGTTAGGTATAACAAGGTGCCTTGGATATTTTTGTAATGCATGGCATGTAACGCGTCCATATAAGCCTGCATTTGCTCCACATGCTTCTTTTCTTTTTTCCCAGATTTATAATCCACCAAAAGGGTACTGTTGGGCTTTACAATAACCAAATCGGGCCGAAGTATTTCCCCATTAGCCGTAATGAGTTCAGCCTCTTGAATGGTTTCGATGGCTTCATGCATCCATTCTTGTATTTTTTTCTGTATTGTTGCTAATTGAAGGGCAATGGAAGTTGCCTGTTCACGATGAATGACTCCTTTACGAATGGCCAAATTCAATACGTCTTGAAGTTCAATTTCTGGGGTGAGCTTCGATAGCAACCAGTGTAAAACGATGCCCTCTTGCCGGGCATTGTTGTCGCTTTCAAATTTCGAATTCCTAACAGCAACGGCTTGTCTTATGCGGGATGCCTCGAATGCGGGCAATAAGAGTGAATTGGACACCTGTTTGTGTGGTTTACTGGATTTCGGTTGAGCTTCCCCAAAGCAGTAATAGTCATCTCCTAACATTTGACCATTGGCTTGGAAGAAGGGGGTTATCCATTGCCCCACTTCCTGTTTTTTGTTGGCCTCCGACTTACAAGTGATGATGTGTAACCGTTCTGCAGCCCTTGTGAATGCAACATACAAGAGATTTACATTATCAAGTACTTGTTGGGATTGTTCGTGCGTAAAATCTTTTTCTAAACCGGCCTGTGAGGCGCCACTGCTTATTTTAATAATGCTGGCAGGTATTCCAATGGGATTGGCTTCTAGATTAACCCATGTGTAGTCAGGGCGGAAAAACTCCCAATTGAAGAAAGGACAAATGACCACCGGAAATTCAAGTCCTTTACTGGCATGGATGGTCATAATTCGAACCGCGTCAGCATGATCGGGTATGATGAGGGACGCTCTTTCTTTTTTGCGGTCCCACCATTCCAAAAAGTAACCCGGACTCCCTCCTTCGGTGATCATGAACTCGTTTACTACGTCTAAAAAGAATCGAACATACGGCGCTGACGTTTCTGGAAATTCAAGTCTTTCGGCAAGAGTTGCTACTTGATCCAATAAATTCAGGCCTTCGGTCTCTGGTAACAATTCTAATTGCTTGAGAATGTGAAATAGGGTATAACCTTGTGAGAGTTCTAGTAACTTTTCGTGTAAAGTCTCATTGGTTAGCCATTCGCGATGGAAAACATAATTGAGGATGGCAGCCGCTGGAATTTGATGGTGTTCCTGTTCAAGGCATTTAAGAAAATTGATTAAAACGTTGACCTCTGTGCTGTTTTTTAATAGAAGGGAGTCGGATGAGACCACCGGTATGTTGTTGCTAGTGAGGTAGTCGGCAATTTGATTGCCATGTGTGTTTTTTCTGACGATAACAGCGATATCCCGGTATGCATATCCAGCAGCTAGAGCGTTTTGAATGTGGAGAAGTGCGTGTTCACAGTTGCGGATTTTGAATTCTGACTTGGCTGTATTTTCAGAATTGAGTGTTATGAAGCCACGAGCGGGATTGATAACCCCTTGTTCATGCCCTTTGTATATGGTTTGTACTTCTTCGGAATGCCTTTCCTTTAAAGCCTTAAAAAAGGCATTGTTGAATTCAATTACATCCCTAGTGCTTCTGTAATTATTGTTGAGTGGTTCTTCCTCGAAGTGTTGTTTCAAGACTTGAGTGCGTTCCTTTAAGAGATCGTCAGCCTCTATTAAATCGGTTTCAGGAAGGGATGCAAATTGTTTAACATTAGCGTTCCTCCACCTGTAGATGCTCTGTTTACCGTCTCCAACAATTAAATTGAAATTGCCAGCGGAGAGTGTGTTTTCAATGAGCGGCAAAATGTTTTGCCACTGCATGGTACTGGTGTCTTGAAATTCATCAATGAGGTAATGGCGGTAACGTTCCCCAAGGCGCTCGTATATGAAGGGGGCTGGTTCGTTTTTGATTAATGCGTGGATACGCTGATTGAATTCGCTAATAAACACCACACGCTCTTCCTCCTTCAGTTCTTCAGTTATGGTTTCGATACGGCGAAGTAACATCAAGGGGTAAATATTATTAGAGACAATCTTATTCAGAAGATAGCCTTCATGATGTTTGAGAATATACAAGAGAAGTTCATTAGCCGTTGCCGTTAGTTGATTGTTTATTTCCTCGGCATTAGGCAAAGCGCTGACCCATTTGTTATTAGCGATGGTCTTTTCTAATGTTTTATATTCTAGTTTATCATTGAGTTTGAATTGGGCACATTTTTTAAAGAAGCTGATGGGACTGCGGGATTTGCCCACTAAATCTGTTTCATTAATGTTTAGACGGTTGATAAAATGAATTGCTTTTCTTCCTTCTGTTTGTATGTGCTGTTTATATTCTCTGCACTCCTTCAATAGTTTTTTGCGTTCTTCTTCCAGTTGTTCATCGCTGTACTTTCTCAGTTTTACGAGATAGGTTTCTGCATTTTCAGCGCTCAACATTTTTGAAAAGTCGAGCAAGGAAGATTCTGGATCCCAAGAGGTATTTTCTTCCGTCTTATCAATTGCATACTCCTTAAGCAGCATTGACAGTTTTTCATCTTCTCCTAAGCTGTTTAGCAACCTTGAAATAACTTTGCTATAGAATTCACTTGTATTCAGTTCAACGTTAAAGCCTGCAGGAAGTTTAAGATCAAATGCAAAGGTGCGAACCAATCTATGCGTGAAGGAGTCAATGGTGCCGATGCTAAAATCGGAATAATTGTGTAGGATGCTTTCCAGTAATGACGCAGCACGAAGGCGCAATTCTGTTTCTGAAATAGTAAGGTCCGTTAACAACATTTTCCCAATATCTGGGAGTTCTTTGTACTCGCAAATGCTTGAAAGAGCCGATACCACGCGGGATTTCATCTCTGCTGCTGCTTTATTAGTAAAGGTAATGGCCAAGATACGCCGATAAGCGTAGTCGACTCGCTTAGGGTCATGTAAAGCTAGGCACAAGTATTGCCGAACGAGCGTGAATGTTTTACCACTGCCTGCAGAAGATCGGTATACAACGAAGTTTTTCACTACTCTAAAAATAAAAAGAGCCACTGAAAAGTGGCTCTTTTTTTATGAACGTTCTAAAAATTTATTCTCCAGCTTCTTCATCACCTTCTT
>CANGWA010000264.1 GCA_947457335.1 Sphingobacteriaceae bacterium | reverse complement strand
TGTGAGGGGCGAAAGCCCCTCTATTTTTTTGCCCATTTGTTATTTTTCCCCGGACAACAATGATTTACCATTAACAATTTATATGTAAATGAACGTCAACGCTTCCACTCTCCATTCTCAACTCTCCAAAAATGGGGTTAGGGGTTGGAGGGTAGAGGGTGGAGAAACGTCATTAACAATTTACAATTCACCATTTACAATTCACGCGTATAGGAAAGTCAACGCCTCAATTCTCCATTCTCAACTCTCAACTTTCAATTCTCAACTTTCAATTCTCCACTCTCAACTTTCAACTCAGCTTTCCACTCTCCATTCTCAATTTGTATTGGCGCATGCAGCGTTAACGCCATTTACAATTAACCATTCACCATTAACAATTGATTCTACTTTCGATGGATCATCCAAACGCTGCCGATAATGCCACCAATGGCAACTAACTGCCAAAAATTAACAGCTTCTCCATCAACCACGCCCCACATAACAGCAACAACGGGTATTAAATAGGTACAACTACTAGCAAACACAGCACCAGAGAGTCGAATTAAGTAATTGTACATCACCACAGCCGACGCCGTCCCAACCACTGCTAAAATACTTACAAAACCGAGTGCGCTCCATGCTTCAGGGTTGGTTGTCAATGTTTGTTGCACGTGGGAGCCAAACACCACCCATGACAACGTACCCGACCCAATAAACGTAAATGACCACACCGAAGCCGTCACTGGCTTTACATCAAACAGGTATTTGCGAATGGCATTCACACTGATGGCATAAAAAACGGTGGCAATGACAATCAACCCGCCATACATAAAATTGTCGCCGCTACTCGCTCCACCTTCAAACCACATCAACGCCACCGCCGCCACTAATCCAGTCAACACACCCATGGTTTGGTTCTTGGTGGGACGAAAGCCGGTCCACACCATGGCAATAACAATTGTAAACAGCGGAGTGAGGGCGTTGAGCATGCCGGCCAAGCTACTGCTGATGCGTGTCTCGGCCGCTGTGAATAAAAAGGCCGGTAAAAGATTGCCAAAAACACCCATCATCAACAGCCCTTTGGCGTGTTGCTTTAAATCTATCTTGTAATGTTTCACCATCAAGGGTGCTAGGGCTAGGAAAGCAATTGAGATGCGCAAGGCAGCCACCTCTGCGCTAGTGAAGGCTTCCAAGCCTCTTTTCATGAGTATAAAGGAACTGCCCCAAATAAGTGACAGTAAAATCAATAAAAGCCAGGAAAGAAGGTTTTTGGACACAGGAGGACAAAGATAGTAAATCTAGAAGGGTTAATCGTTCGCTTTATCATGGAAGGAAAGTGTAATTTGGTGGTAAAGTAAGGGGCTAGGAAAAAAATAAGGGAAGGTCAGGCAACGTTTTGGTAGCTATCGGCATTTAGTGAATAGATGAACACGTTTACGGAAGAATTTATACAGCAATGCAAGCAACAGAACCGAAGCGCTCAAAAGCAGTTGTTCGAAACGTTGTTTGCGCCATTGTTGCGCACCGCGAACCGCTATGTTAGCGATGTGTCTGAGGCGGAGGATTGCGTGATGAAGGGGTTTTTGAAAGCGTTCGTGAACATCGAAACGTTTAATTACACCTCGGAGCAGAGTTTTTATTTCTGGATTCGGCGCATTGTAATCAACGAAACACTTATGTTCTTGCGTCAACGCCATAATTTCCACCTCAACCTAGAGGATGAGTTGACTGAACAATCGACACACAACAGTGCGCTGCAAAAATTAGCGGCAGACGATTTGAACCGATTGATATTGGGGTTGCCGCAAGGGTACCGCACCGTTTTTTGTTTGTACGTGGTGGATGGATACGATCACCGCGAAATTGCGCAACAGTTGGGAATTTCAGAAACAACCAGCCGCACTCAATTGGCTAAGGCACGCCAAAAGTTAAGAACCCTTATAGAAAAACAAGAGAATGAACACACGCAATTGGGATGATAACTACATTGCTTCGCAATTAGAACAACTTCACGGTCTGCCGGAGGGGTATGCACCCAATATCCATAGCAAATGGGAACTGTTAGAGGCAAGTCTCGATCAACAGAGGCCCTCTAAAAAGGGTGTGTTCTGGGGGTGGCGCCTCGCCGCGAGTGTGGTCTTGATAGTTGCCCTAGCGCTGCTCATAAGACAGCCAATGGCACCAACACTTGAAACGCGAACTACTGCAACCGGCTTGCCCGTGCCCACAGTACCGCCCACTCCAGTGAGCCAACAAACACAGCCAGCGGCCCCCGTTAAGCGGAACATAATTACCACCATTCCAGTGCGTTCATTCACCTCTTCTGAAATGACTGAGGTGGTCACCATACCACCTGAGGAAGTCGTCGCTAACACGCCAACACCTGCCAGTGGGGAGGAAGTCCCTCTCGCTAACAAAAAAAAGATGAAGGCCCGATTTATGCAAATGGATTTTGGAGAGACAGAAACGTTCAGCACGCCGCCACCCGTTCTAGCCAATGGGGTGCACATCCAACTGGGTTCCACCCTTTCTTCAACTACTGTTGAAGTCAACGAAGCCCAACCCAACAAATCACTGCGCATACGGTTTTAAAAAGTTAA
This sequence comes from Sphingobacteriaceae bacterium, assembly GCA_947457335.1. Classification (GTDB taxonomy): domain Bacteria; phylum Bacteroidota; class Bacteroidia; order B-17B0; family Aurantibacillaceae; genus Aurantibacillus. Next base: position 1,299 of record CANGWA010000264.1, on the reverse strand, counting down.
TTCCTCAATGATGATGTCTAAAATTCTCCTAGTTTGCTTGGGCGCGTGCCTGCTTGCGTCTACCCCTCTAAAAGCCGATAATCCGGTTTTTAAGGACAGTATTATTATTCAAGCCAGTAAGGACATTCAGGTGATGATTATTGGCGAGGACCTTGCTGATTTGTTAAAGTACAAACGCGCTGATTCCATCAAAACGCTATTCCTAACGGATTGGAGACAAGCTAGGGAGAAGGGTTTTGGTGGTAATTCCCGTGAAACATATTATATCGTGCACCCATCGGGCAAACGCAGGTTTAAAGCCGAGAGTGAAGATTTTCAAGAGCCTGCTTTTCAGCTTGAAAAAGAGAAACTACACATGAGCTTGAATTTACCAGCTGCAGCCTATTATTTATATGATGTCACGACCAATGTGGAGATACAGATTTTTGTTTCACAACCAGAATTATTGAACGAAGTCAATGACCTGCGTCTCGATGAATTACTCTTACTGCCTCTAGCCGACCGATACAGCTTAAAACGCAGTACCGGCATTGCCATTAAGAAAACAGATAACAAGTGGGAAGTGCTCTGGCGGCAATGGGCACCGCAAGATCAAATTGAACTGACCTCTCTATTTGGAGCGAGTTTATTGGGGAGTAAATTATCGCCAGAAATCGGATTTCGCTTGGCATTGATGCGCGCCGATAAATATGGAGAGCCAAATTGGGTCGTGGGCTTGTCATACAATATCAACCTTCTCACAACTTACACCAATAAAGATTTTACAGATATACAAATTGTAAGGTCAATCAATGCGCACTGGCTAATGAGCCGTGGTGGCTCAGGAGCTGCTTTGTGGAAGTGGATCGGATTGCAAGCGGGCTATGTACACCTTAGTCCCGGAATACTCAATAATAGCCTCAAATTAGGTTTTCTTACCACGTATAAAAGTACCCAAGTCGGGTTTCATACCTACTTCTTGAATCACAATAATAGTGGCAAGGTGCTGTATGGCGTTTCATTTGATTTCTAGACCGCAGCATTAGATAGCTTAATTTTCCATTCTGGATTTTCAACTCTCAACTTTCAATTAAAAAGGGTCGCAAAGAACACAAAGAAGCAAAGGACACAGAGAAGACCAAGGCGCACTCGGGGTAGAGGTCAAAGGCCGCGAAGTGAAGCTCAACGCCATTCTCCATTTTCAACTCTCAACTTTCAATTCTAAACTTTCAACTCTCAACTTTCAATTCTAAACTTTCAACTCTCAACTTTCAATTCAAAAGGGTCGCAAAGAACACAAAGAAGCAAAGGACACAGAGA
>CANGWA010000263.1 GCA_947457335.1 Sphingobacteriaceae bacterium | reverse complement strand
GTATACCATCCAACAACTGGCGAATTAATTGTTTCTGGTGGTGAAATTATCACTGAAGATGTTGCTTCCGCGATTGACAAATCGCCTATCGAGACTGTTGATATTCGTTCAGTATTAACCTGTGAGAGCCGATCAGGTGTTTGTGCCAAGTGTTATGGAAGAAACCTCGCCAATGGCCGCCTAGTTCAACTAGGTGAAGCTGTAGGGGTTATCGCCGCTCAATCTATCGGGGAACCTGGTACTCAGCTTACTCTCCGTACTTTCCACGTGGGTGGTACAGCTTCTAACATTGCAGCTGCTTCAAGCTTAATCGCCAAGTATGATGGTATCATTGAAATTGATGAGCTCCGTACTGTTGAACGCGTTAATGCTGAAGGAGGTAAAGCTAATGTTGTAATCGGTCGCTCTACGGAAATGCGCATTATTGATGTCAATACTGGAATTACCCTCACTACTGGTAATGTACCATATGGCTCTAACCTTTACATCAAACCAGGCGCAAAGGTGAAGAAAGGTGATTTAATATGTGATTGGGATCCATACAATGCTGTTATCGTTTCCGAATTTGGTGGAACAGTTGAGTTTGAGCACATTAAAGAAAACATCACTTACCGTGAAGAAAGCGACGAACAAACTGGTTTCCGTGAGAAGGTAATCATCGAAAGTCGTGACAAAAACATGTCACCGCTAATACGCATCGTTGATAAAAAAGGTGAAAGCCTTAAATCTTATAATATTCCTGTTAGCGCTCACATCGTTATCAACGAAGGTGAAAAGATCGAACCTGGTCAAATCCTCGTTAAAATTCCTCGTGTGACTGGTAAAACGGGTGATATCACAGGTGGTCTTCCTCGTGTTACCGAATTGTTCGAAGCACGGAATCCAAGTAACCCTGCCGTGGTGAGCGAAATCGATGGCATCATCTCTTTCGGTAAAATCAAACGTGGTAATCGCGAGGTCATTGTTGAGGCTAAAACGGGTGAACAACGCCGTTACCTCGTCAACCTAAGCAAGTATATTCTTGTTCAAGAAAATGACTTTGTAAAGGCTGGTGATGCCTTATCAGATGGGGCTATTAGCCCAGGGGATATTCTCGCAATCAAAGGTCCTACCGCTGTTCAAGAGTACTTAGTAAATGAAATCCAGGAAGTTTATCGCTTACAGGGACAAAAACTTAACGACAAACACTTTGAGGTTATCGTGCGTCAAATGATGCGTAAAGTTGAAATTGTTGACCCAGGTGATACCATGTTCCTAGAGCAACAATTGGTGAACAAATCGGACTTCATGAGCGAAAATGATAACATTTTCGGTAAAAAAGTTGTTGTTGATCCAGGTGATAGTGCAGAATTGAAGCGTGGACAAATTATTACTGCGAGAAAATTGCGTGATGAAAACTCCGTTTTGAAACGCAAGGACAAGAAGTTAATTGAAGCACGCGATGCTGTTCCAGCAACTGCTAATCCAATACTTCAAGGTATCACTCGCGCCTCATTACAAACCAATTCGTGGATTTCTGCTGCATCTTTCCAAGAAACAACAAAAGTCCTCAATGAGGCTGCAGTGAATGGAAAAGTAGACGGACTGATTGGTCTAAAAGAAAATGTAATTGTGGGTCATTTGATTCCTGCCGGAACAGGATTACGCCAGTACGAAAAACTGGTAGTCGGTAGCCGTGAAGAATACGAGCGACTATTAGCAAGTAAACAAGAAGTTACTGAAGAGGTTTAATTTTCTCCTCATTATCCATCAAAAAAGCCTTAGTAAACACTAAGGCTTTTTTTATTAAAATAATTCGAAAAAAAGATTCAATCGCGTTTCCGATAGTTCAAGAACCGTGAAAGTCAATTATTAACCCTCATTGTGTGTAAATCAATTATTTATGTGGCAAACCCTACTGGTTTAATTAATAAATTAGTATAAAAATCTCAACACGATGAACATTAAACTAACTACCACATGCCTTCTGCTTGGGATATGCTTTGGAACGATGGCACAACCGCTCAATGACTCTCTAGTCCCTAGGAACAAGAAAGGCTATGAAATCCTACCCTGTAAAGGTGATATTGGACTTGGGTTTAACACCATCCCTATTCTGGATATGTTTTTAGGAACGCTCAACAGGGCCACCCCTTTTGCAGGTGCAAGTAACATTGTCCAATACACCCAAGCCGCTAATAACCAGATTGTAGGCAAATACTTTTTAGCTCCAAAAACAGCCATTAGGGTGCGTTTTGGCTTGAATACCCTTTCTGGCTCGATGGTAGCGCAAGTTCAGGATGCCAAAGCTGCTTATAATGCCTCCTTCGGAACACCCGATGACATTGCTAAAGCCTCTTTAATGCGAGTTGAGGATAAAGCCACCTTCCAAAAATCCAATCTTCTACTCTCCGTTGGATTGGAGTTTAGAAGAGGATATAGAAGACTTCAGGGTTTTTACGGGGGAGAAATTGGGTTTGGACAAACGAGTGCCAGACAATATGTCACATATGGCAATGCCTTCTCCGATCAATATGCAATTCAATACACCAATTTTCAAAGTGGAAGCACTGAATCCTTTAATCCGACGACGACTGCCCGTACTTCAAGAGATGTTGATACGCGCTTCAGAGGCGGTATAAGAATTGGCGCTAGAGCATTTGTTGGGGTTGAATACTTCATTTTTGCCAAGATATCAATAGCAGTTGAATATGGTTGGGGCTATAGTCTCGTGACTAGAAAAGCTGCAACAACAATGAGACAAGTATACAATAATGGCCAAAATGGACCAGAGGTATTCAATGAAACCGTTGATTCTGACTCACGCGAAGTGACCAAAGGTTTCACGGTAGACAACAATAATGGTTCAATATTCTCTATGTCCAATACCCTTAATGGAAGTACCTCCCTCAACGGTGGTACGGGCGCACTGACCTTAATATTTCATTTTTAACCAAACTAAATGACCATGAAAAATACAATTGCCATACTTGCAACACTTTCTCTCCTAGTTGCTTGCAAAAAAGAAAATTCAAATACTATAACCCCTACTGACACGACGGGTTATGGCTCTCTTAAGGGTACAGTGACCAAAAACACAATCATGCCGAATGGAAATGGTGCCTACAATCCCAATGCCGTTGTTCCTGCAGCCAATGTAAAAGTAACAGTAAAAGTAAATAAAAATGCTCTTTATCCTGCCTCAAATGCCTCAGGAGCAGACGTGTACAGTACAACTACCGACGCGAAAGGCTTCTATAATATTGATATTAAAACGAACGCCAATGGGGTGAGTGCGTTAGTAACCATTGAAGGATTCACTGGTACAATGGATACAATAGTAAATGGAAACACACGCACAGGTTTGTTTACCAATTACATTGGCACACAACAAACCCGCCAGATCATTATTGGTCAAGCCAACCAATTTGATTATCTAATGGCAAACAGTACCATCAACTCCAATCCAAATACAATTTATCAAATAGGCACTGGAATTGTTACAGGCTCAGTTGCTGTAAATCAATTCAAACAAGTGCAAACTGGAACGCTTGTTTCGTTGACTTCAACAAATATTCCTCTCGCCAATCATAAGGTATATATGACTTTTAATAAGGATCCTAACACCTTAGCAACAAAGTATTATGAAGTAACCACAGATGCTAATGGTGTTTATTCCTTCAATGTTAGCACGGTCCTAAATGGCACTGCTGGGTTTAATCAAAACGCCACCATCTGGGTGGCAGATTATGCCACTACACAGGATACGATTTCTACATCAAACACTATTAAAACGGGAAGAGCAGGTGTTTTTCAGTCTATAACCACCAATGTCAACGGTATCTATAACAATTCCGTTAAAAATGCGAACAACTTTGTTTACACCAATTTTGTCCGAAATTGATTCTATTAAAAATAAAAAAGGGGGATTCTAATGAATCCCCCTTTTTTTTGGTTGGCTTTGCCTACT
>CANGWA010000262.1 GCA_947457335.1 Sphingobacteriaceae bacterium | reverse complement strand
GGGCGCAACCCTTCAAGCAGAAAGTGATTGGTGAATGAAAATGCTTGTGGCTTTCGCTTCAGGGTGACAACGCGGAGGAGCAAAGTTCGCTAAGTCTAGATAAACGCACTCTCAACTTTCAACTCTCCATTTTCAATTTTAATAGGGCGCAACCCTTCAAGCAGAAAGTGATTGGTGAATGAAAATGCTTGTGGCTTTCGCTTCAGGGAACGAGCGCGAAGTGAAGATAAACGCCCTCTCAATTCTCAACTCTCAACTTTCAATTTAACGCGTTTTTTTTCCCTGCATTTACCATTAACAATTCACCATTTACAATTTAAACTGGGGTGACGGGTGGCGTCAACGCCTCAATTCTCAACTCTCAACTCTCAATTATCTTGGCGTATTTTTTGTCCCCGCCATTCACCATTTACAACTCACCATTAACAATTAATTTATCGGTCCCGCATTAACCATTTACATTAAACCTTTCACTATAACTTGCGCCAATGTTTAACTCCCAATTTCAAACAATCGAAGTTGTAGAATTCCATTATCTTCGTGTCCAATGAATTACCCAAAAATAAAAGGAAAACGCATCGTTGTTACCGGTGGTGCTGGCTTTATTGGCTCCAATTTGTGCCACAGTTTGGTGGATGACAACGAAGTGGTGTGTATGGACAATTTGGCAACGGGCCATTTCTACAACATTGATTCGCTTACCACACACAAGCATTTCCATTGGGTAGAAGGTGATATTCGTGATTTCAACTTGTGCAAACGGGTGTTGGATGGGGCCGATGTGGTTTTGCATCAGGCAGCATTGGGTTCGGTCCCAAGGTCGATCAACGACCCATTGGCAAGTCACGATGTGAATGTAAACGGCTTTTTAAATGTTATCACCGCAGCCCGCGACACTGGCGTGAAGCGAGTGGTGTATGCCTCTTCATCTTCGGTGTATGGCGATAGTGCCGATTTACCAAAAGTGGAGGAAAAGACAGGCAAGGCCTTATCGCCCTATGCTGTTACAAAATGTGTCAATGAATTGTATGCGCAGGTGTACCGGTTGAATTATGGACTACCCATTATCGGACTGCGGTATTTCAATGTGTTTGGTCGGCGACAAGATCCAAACGGTGTTTACGCCGCAGCGATTCCTAAATTTACGATGCAATTGTTGCGCAACGAATCGCCGGTGATCAACGGTGATGGCAGTCATTCGAGGGATTTTACGTATATCGAAAACATAATTCAACTCAATCATTTAGCAGCCGGCACAGCGAATGAAGCCGCACTGGGTGAAGTGTTTAATGGGGCCACTGGCGACCGATTTGATTTGAATCAACTCTTAGCAATGTTGAAAGAAAATTTGGCTGTGTACCAGCCCTCCGTGAGGGATGTAAAGGTGGTGCATGGTCCGAACCGTGCGGGAGATATTCCCCATTCCCTCGCATCCATTGAAAAAGCCAAAGCCCTTTTAGGTTACGCTCCCGCTTATGGGTTGAAAGAAGGCTTGAAGGAAGCTGTAAAATGGTACTACCACCATTTAAAATGATCCAATTATTTTCTGCATGGTTGTGGCGCCTGCCTATACTGGCAATAGGTTGGTAGGGCAGCAAGCTGGGTGGCTGCACCTTTTTGCAGTGAATGTAACAGCGTTATTGAATACACAGGCGATCAAATGAGAGCATGCTAAATCAAATGCATTAACATCGCGTTCAAATGATTGTATAACTGGAGAACAATTTGCCTACATATTCCTCCTGTACTGTCCGCCAACTTCAAACAAGGCATTTGTAATTTGCCCGAGAGAGCAATATTTCACAGCCTCCATTAATTCGGCAAACATGTTTTTGTTTTGTATGGCCGCCTCTTGTAATCGTTTTAATGCTTCTGGTGCCTCTGCAGGATAAGTGGCCCATAAATTGTTTCGGGTAGTTATCTGGGCTTCTTTTTCCTCTGTGGTTGAACGAATCACTTCACGTGGTAACACCGTTGGTGACCCTTTTGAACTCAAGAAGGTGTTCACACCGATAATCGGAAATTCACCATTGTGTTTCAAGGTTTCGTAGTAAAGACTTTCTTCTTGAATTTTACTGCGCTGGTACATGGTTTCCATAGCACCTAAAACGCCGCCTCGCTCAGTGATGCGATCAAATTCAGTCAACACGGCTTCTTCTACCAAATCCGTCAATTCTTCAATGATGAACGAGCCTTGTAAAGGATTTTCGTTCTTCGCTAAACCAAGTTCTTTATTGATGATGAGCTGAATGGCCATGGCCCTCCTTACCGACTCTTCGGTTGGCGTGGTAATGGCTTCATCGTAAGCGTTGGTGTGTAGTGAATTGCAATTATCATAGATAGCATACAATGCTTGCAAGGTGGTACGAATGTCGTTGAAGTCAATTTCTTGGGCATGCAACGACCGTCCCGATGTTTGAATGTGGTATTTCAACATCTGACTTCTTTCGTTGGCGCCATACTTGTTCTTCATCGTCTTCGCCCATATACGACGAGCAACGCGACCAATTACGCTGTACTCTGGATCTATACCGTTACTAAAAAAGAACGAAAGATTGGGAGCGAAATCATTGATGTTCATGCCCCTGCTGAGGTAGTACTCCACAAACGTAAAGCCGTTGGATAGGGTAAAGGCCAATTGCGAAATCGGATTGGCGCCTGCTTCAGCAATGTGATAGCCACTGATAGACACGGAGTAGAAGTTGCGCACTTTTTGATCGATGAAGTATTGTTGCACATCCCCCATCACCCGTAAGCTAAATTCAGTACTAAAAATACACGTATTCTGCGCTTGATCTTCTTTCAGAATGTCGGCCTGAACAGTGCCGCGCACTTGTGCAAGTGTTTCAGCTTTTATTTTCTGGTAAACATCGGTTGGCAATACCATGTCGCCGGTAACACCAAGCAACATTAATCCCAAACCATTGTTGCCTTCTGGCAATTTGTCGGCATTGTAAACGGGACGCTTCGTGCCGCGCTTTTTATAAATGCTGTTGATTTTATTTTCTACTTCTTTTTCGAGTCCGTTCTGTTTAATATACAGCTCGCACTGTTGATCAATGGCAGCATTCATGAAAAAGGCAGCAATGGTGGCAGCTGGACCGTTAATGGTCATCGATACTGATGTTTTAGGGTCAGCTAAATTGAAACCACTGTAGAGTTTTTTAGCATCGTCTAAACAACACACACTAACGCCACTGTTGCCAATTTTACCGTAGATATCGGGACGGTGGTCAGGGTCGTTGCCATACAAGGTCACACTGTCGAAGGCGGTGCTTAAACGGTGGGCCGGCATACCTAAACTCACATAATGAAAACGTTTGTTGGTGCGCTCTGGTCCGCCTTCTCCTGCAAACATCCGGGTTGGATCTTCTCCTTCGCGTTTAAAAGGATAGATACCGCTGGTGTAAGGAAATTCGCCAGGGAAGTTTTCACGCAACGACCACTTCAGAATGTCGCCCCAACCGGTGTACTGCGGTACGGCCACTTTTGGGACTTGTGTGTGCGACAAACTTTCGTAGTGGGTTTTAATTTTAATTTCTTTATCACGCACCTTGAATACATAGTACTCGTTGGTGTAATTCTTCTTCTTTTCTTCCCAGGTTTGCAACAAGTGTAAATTGTTGCCATCTATTTCGCGACTCACTTTCTGACGGGTCTCCTCCAACACGGTCACCGTTGGGTTATCGCTAACTAAACGAAGGGTTTCGGTAACAGCTTGCAATTGACGGGCAATTTCACTTTGTTTAATGGCCCATTTGTCGTACGAGCGACACGTGTCTGAAATTTCACTCAGGTAACGGGTGCGCGATGGTGGAATGATGTAAATCTTCTCACTCATCTCGGCTGTGATATGGAAATTGGATGAAAGGTCGGTGCCTGTCTTTTCAACCAACTTATGCATCAAGGCCACATACAAGCGGTTGGTGCCGGGATCGTTGAACTGGGAAGC
>CANGWA010000261.1 GCA_947457335.1 Sphingobacteriaceae bacterium | reverse complement strand
TGCTAGAGCTCTTTCCAGGGCCAATGCCAACATTGCCAGTACAGATGGGGTTTATGCTGGCTATTGGAATCCTTCTGCACTGGCTGCGCAGAAAGCCGATCTCAGTGCTGCCTTAATGCATGCCGAATATTTTGCAGGTATTGCGAAATTTGATTATGCGGGCATTTCTAAGCGTATTGATACCAACAGTGTAGTAGGTTTAACCTTGGTTCGATTTGGTCTCGATAACATTCTCAATACGATAGACCTAATTGATGCCAATGGGAACATTGATTATAGTAAGATAAGTACCTTTAATATTGTGGACTTTGCAGGCATGTTTAATTATGCCCGTGTTATTCGAAAAGTAGAGGGATTAGAAGTTGGTGGAAGCGTGAAGGTGATTCGCCGCACTATTGGATCTTTTGGTGGGGCTTGGGGCTTTGGGATTGACGCAGCTGCGCGATACACTTATAAAAAATGGAAATTTGCCGCAGTTGGTCGGGATATCACAGGAACCTTCAATGCATGGAGCTATAATTTGACACAGAGTCAAAAAGAAGTTTTTGCAGCAACTGGCAATGTTATTCCCGTTTCATCTGTTGAAATAACAGCTCCGCGCTTAATATTAGGGGCTGCCTATCCCCTCACCTTCTGGAAAAAGAGGCTTTCTTTTTTAACTGAAGTGAATCTAATCAATACCTTTGACGGCAAACGCAACACAGTACTTAAAAGTAATTTTGTTAGCCTAGAGCCATCATTTGGCTTTGAGTTGGGGTATAAAGGAATTGTTTTTATTCGTGGGGGAGTTGGCAATATTCAGCAACAATTGAATGAACGTTCAACCTATTATGTGACTACCGCACAGCCGAATTTTGGGGTTGGTATAAAGTATAAAATTTTCAGTTTAGACTACGCCATAACCGATATTGGTGACCGTTCAGTGGCCTTGTATTCCAACATTTTCTCATTAAAAATAGATTTTAGTCGGAAAAAAACGTGAAAAAGCTGTTCCTTCTTTTGATCCTCATTGGTCTTGCCTCTACCCATCGTGCACAGACCTTCGGGCATGAATGGATTGATTATTCGGCCCGGTACTATAAATTTCCCATTCACAAGTCAAGTGTTTATCGCTTGGATTCAGCAGCACTAGCTACTGCCTTTAACCTCAGTACGAGTGATCCACGGAATTACCGCGTTTTTCTGAATGGAAAAGAACAAAAGGTCTATATTAAAGGAGAGTCGGATGGTAAGATCAATACGGGGGATTATTTGGAGTTTTTTGCTGACCCCGCTGTTTACGCATTGGATTCACTTTTGTATGATGGCATCAGTTATGTCCCTGGCCGTTTTACGCCTCTCTTCACAGATACGGTTTATGCCTTTATCACCGAATCTCCTACATCGTCTTCTTTTCGTTTGAGTTACATCAACGACACCATTGCAACGGGTTTAACTGCGGCACCGTTTTTTTACTCAACCCAGTATAGAGCATTTAGAAGCACTTACAATGCCGTGGAATTGGAAATAGACAATTCTGTTAGTGACCCCGTTTATACCCAAGCAGAAGGTTGGGGGTTGAGGGTACAAAAAGGGCAAACCGGGACATTTAATTTTGGCAGTATCTATCCCTATACTATTACCCCATTGAGTTTCGTCATACAGACGGCTTTCTCTGGGATGATTCGGGATGAATCGATGAATCCTGATAACGCCATTAATATTAATTATTTAAACAAGAGCAACGTTCAAGTCCCCTTGGAGCAATTAAATTTCTCAGGGTACACTCCTTTCAAGAAAAACTACACCATCAATGCTCAAAACACGGGTAATGGTTTTTCAGTTCAATTTCAAGTCCCAACCACCTATACCCATAGCATGTTGAGCTTGTTGCATTATGCACATATATATTACCCCAGAAAAACTGAATTGGGAAGTGATGCATCGGTATATATGTTTATGGGGGACAATCCTAATTTCTCCAAAACCCTCTATAACTTCTCCAATTTCTCTAATAGTACTAACTATTACTGTTATGATTTGACCAATGGTAGAAGAATTGACACACGTATCGACAATGGGACCTTGCGGGTGTTAGTGCCCAATGGCAGTGGCAATAAAAAGTGTTTCCTAATAGCGGAAAATGCCATTACAATGGTTAACGCCCTAAAACCAGCAGGTAACAATGGTATTTTGCCAAACGTGCCTCAATTATTGTCCCAAACCAATTACCTCATTATATCCGCAAGTGGGTTGGTATCTGGCGCCACGCAATACAGTAATTTCAGAAGCAGTGTCGCAGGGGGCAATTACAGCAGTAATGTGGTGGACATTAAGGATCTTTATGAGCAATTTGGCCATGGTTGCAATCAGCACCCTTTAGCCATTCGTAATGCACTTCGCTACTTTAAAAAGAATGCACAGCCCAAGTATGTTTTTCTAGTTGGTAAGGGCATACGATGTGATTTCATTAACAATGCGAACAAAGCTCAAAATTTGTTACCGGCCATGGGCGCTCCGGTTTCTGATTTGTTGTATACCAGTAATCTATCATCCGGAGGGAATTGGTATACTCCTGAAATTCCCATCGCACGTCTCCCGGCTTTAACCAATTACAACATTTTAAATTACCTTAATAAAGTAAGCATTGCTGAAACAAGTCCACATGCCGATTGGAACAAACGCGTCTTGCATTTTATAGGTGGGGATAATCAGAACCTAGTGAGAGACATTACGCAGTTCATGGGGTATTTCAAGAGTATTATCAGGGATACCTTGTGGGGAGCAGATGTCATCACATTTAATAAAACCTCTACTGAACCTGTTCAAACCGACATTTCAGAGAGTATTCGAAATGCCATCAATAACGGAGCGGGAATAATTAATGTTTTTGGACATGGAGCCAGGGAGGCCTTGGATTTGTCCATTGACGATCCTTCAAAGTATAATAACGCTAGCAAATTACCCCTTTTTATTGCTCTTTCTTGCTTTACGGGGGACATGTATGATCAGGACACCGTTTCGGTAAGTGAGCGTTTTGTTTTGTATCCGCACAGAGGAAGTATTGCATTTCTTGCCCCATCTGGTTATGGAACCGATTTCGCCATGAACCATTATTGTCAAGAGTTTTATCGACAAGCCTCGCGATTTCATTATACCGATGGGATTGGGGACATGCAGCTGCAAACGGCCATTGAGACCGGAAAATCGGACCAAAACATCATCAAATTTCTATCGCACTACATGGTCTTGAATGGTGATCCTGCGGTGCGGCTTAACAAGGACTTATTACCTGACTATGAAATTAAAAACAGTGGCGTAACTACAGATATCAAAAGTTACACCGATTCCATCGGCATTAAAATAAAGTACAGTAGTCTCACCCGATCCATTCGCGACACCATGTTCATTCGCATTTCCCGCGAATTACCAAATGGTGACTCAATGGTAGTCATCAAAAAGCCTTTGGCGGCGATGTTTGTGGATAGCTTGCAATTTTACTTACCTATTGATTTTGATAGAGGCTTCGGTTTGAACCGTTTTCGTGTCACACTTGACCCAAACAATTTGATTGCCGAGAAGAATGAGAACAACAATGCCACCATTGGTAGTATTGATGTCTTTATTGCGGGGGCTGATCTGTTACCAATTTACCCTTATAAATTTGCGATTGTGCCCACTACCACTAGCATTACTTTGAAGGCGAGCACCAATGATCCCTTTGCACCGTCGGCCACCTATGTATTTCAATTGGATACAACTGACAATTTCTCTCCCCCCCTAAAAACCTTCACATTAAATAGTGCAGGAGGCGTCATTGAATGGCCCGTTCAATTATCTGGCAAGGACAGTTCGGTCTATTTTTGGCGGGTAAGCCGCGACAGCATCTCGCCGCAAGCCGGCTATCTTTGGCGGGAGAGCTCCTTCCAAACCATAGCAAATAAACGTGGCTGGGGGCAAACGCATTTTTTCCAACACAAGGGAAACACAT
>CANGWA010000260.1 GCA_947457335.1 Sphingobacteriaceae bacterium | reverse complement strand
CTCATGGGCATTTGAATGATGCGCTGGAAGGTGTCTTTTCTAACGGCTTTTAAAATGCTTTCGGTTACTTGTGCAAAGAGGTACACCCTACCAAATGAAAAAGCAGCTTGAGCCAGCAAAATGATCATGAGGGCGAAGCCCACCTCGGTTAAGTTGTGACGAATGGTTTCGGTGTCGCTTGACGAATCGCCAATGTAACCTAACATTTCGCCCGATTTCATCGGGAAAATGAGTCCAACCCCAGCACTCGCGGCTAAGAAGACGAGTCCCAAAATAAATTTCCATTTTTCAGCCCCCAGGTACTTGAATAAACGGGAGGAGCGCCGCAGGTTTTTAAGGGAAAGTTTAGCCTTTGGAAGCTCGTCCTTTGCAGGCGTCTTCTTGGGGGTGGACTCGTTGTTTTTGGCCATAGACTACAAAATTAGGGTATTTGAGAGGGAAAAATGTCATATTTGTGTAATGGTCCGAGAAAGAATTAACGCTTTTTTTGTCAGGAACTAAAAAATCACTATATTTGCACTCCATTTTTTAAACAAACAACGTTTAATACGATAATACAATGAAACGCACGTTCCAACCCTCGCAACGCAAAAGGAAAAACAAACATGGCTTCCGCGAACGCATGGCTTCTGCAAACGGCCGTCGTGTGCTTGCTGCACGCCGCGCTAGGGGCCGCAAAAAGCTCACTGTGAGCAGCGAAAAGACGCATAAATAATATTTTCCATTTTGGAAATTAAACCGTTTGCCCCCCGGCAAGCGGTTTTTTTATGGCGTTAACTAAGGAGTGTGCGTAGGACTTCCAGGCTCTTCAATTCACCAAATCCAGGAACGTGCAATTGGTAATAGGCTAGAAAAATCGCTAACAAGCGCCTTCTTTTAACGTTATCTAATTGGTAGTCGATAAATTCAGATTCTAAAAATTCTGAAAAAAGCAGCGAATCGGCGGCATCCAAGCCGAGTGGAAAAGGGAGGGCCAAGTTGCCAAAACACCCTTCTCGGCAATCGAAATAAGGTCCGCCGTGCACTCGGTCGTTCTGCGGCCCAAAGCCAAGCAGTTTAGCGAGTTCTGACAGGGCATACAGGTGTACGTCCATATACATTTTCTCACTTCCTTCGAGCAGGGTTATGACCTGCAGGAGCAATTGGAAAATTTCAGGGTGGGGGCCTTGTTCGCGCAAGCTTTTATAAAAAACTTCATTTAAGAATTGCGCGATGGCAAGTTTATGGATGGAGCCACTTAATTCAGGGGCCAAGAACACCCGTGATTCAGAAAGGGTTTGAATGTCGCGGTTTTGGCGGGTATCCAACTCTGCCTCAATGAAGGTCATGGGCAGAAGGGAGGAGGTGCGCACCTTGGCCCCTTGTTTGCCTGCAATGGCAGAAACCGTCATTAAACCATGGTTTTCTGTATAAAGCGTGAGGATGTATTTTCGATCGCCATACCGCGTGGCGTGGAGCACCAGGGCTTTATCTGTAATCCGCATTAGCGCATGATCAAAATTTTGGAGACCACCTTGGCCTCAGCATCTTCAGAAGAAGCATAAACCAGGTAAACGCCTGGTGCCACCTTGGTTCCCGAGAAGGCGGTGAGGGGCCACTCTACTTGTCCTCCTTCTGCCTTTGTCTCCCAAACAACATTACCCGAAGGGTCGGCGACCTTGACAATGGAATTATTGATCAAACCGCGAATCAATACCGTGCCGGTGTAATCGGGGCGAACAGGGTTTGGAAAAGCCATGATGCTCCCAAAATTATCACTGCCATTGAGAATGGTGCTTCTGAACGACTGCAGTCCCACTTCGGTACCAATGTATACATCACCCGTGGTGGCATCGTAATTTAAATCGATAATGTTGTTGGAGTAGAGAGGACTATTGGCTGCTGTGAAATGATAGAGTTGGGTGATGCCATCGGGAGAAAAGCAGTATACCCCACCGCTGCGTGTGCCGACCCATTTGTTGTTGGCGCCATCTACAACGATGGAGGTGACCGTTTCTTTTTCGAGGAGCAGTTCAACATTACCGTCTTGTACAATTTTAATGGGCTGTGCGTCGTAGTTCGACACCGTGGTGATGTTGGCAGGCGAATAAAACACACGAATGCCGGCTTCGGTACCCACCCAAATCCGTCCATCTTGATCTTCAGCGATGGAATACACGGCATTTGAGCCCAGGTTGCCTGCACCGGCATCTGCGCTAATGGTGCGGGTGGAGGCAATGTTGAAGTTATTGAATTTATAAACGGTTATACCTCCTCCGGCCTCATGCAAGGCCCAGAGCTGCTTGTTTTTGTCGATAAAAATTTTGCGGGTGAACCTGCCCGATTCAAAGCGGTACTTAATCATGGAGCCATCGCGTTTGATGACACCGATTAAATCTTTTGAATCACTTTGCGCAAACCACACATTGCCATCTGCATCTGAAGTCAATGAAATGCAATGGGTCATGCCATTGAAAAGATCTGCCAATCCAGAATTTTTAACGGTGTAGGATTTGACGAGTACACCATTTTCATATTTAAAAAGGCCGTTGTACCAACTGGCAGCCCACATCACGGTGCGGTCTTTACGGTCGAGCAAAACAGAAGTAAAATCAAGTACGTCGTTGCCAGCAGAATCGGTAGCGGGGAGGTAGGACCAGTCGCCATTTTTTCGAACGTTTAATCCTTCACGCAAATAAATGGTCGCGCCAGAAGGTTCTGGGTACGACGGAGCAATGGCTACAGTGCCATTGTACACATCGATCGTTGAAACGTAACTCTTGCGGGTACCATTTACTTTTATGCGTTCGGAGGGCAAGTAACTGTAGTAAGATTGAAAGAGGCCATATAATTCATCGGCTACCCAGTAACTGATGTTCTGTGAATAATCTTTGCCGTAGTAAACGTCCTGCACAGACAATGGCGTTTTTTCTTCATTTAAGGAATAGAGCACCCTTACGAGTCCCGCATCTTTTGATTTTCGGATGGCTACACCAAACTTGTCATATACATGAAACAGGGTGTCCATAAATGTTCCCAATTTAATAACGGAATGACCACCACTGAGTTCAGTGAACAGTTTCCATTTGTTTCCGTTGTTTACGTAAAAGGTATCCTTTCCTTCTTTACTACGGTCTGTACTATAAAGGGAGTAAACAGAAACGAATTTATTTGAACTGTAGATCACTCCACAGTAGGGGCCAATTGGGAGTTCTGAAGGGTGTTGCCACGATTGGAAATTGTTGAGCAAACTGCGCTTGTAATTGGCAGAGTAGAGGCCAGTAGCGGTGGCTGCGCAAATGACGGAGTCGTTCAAGGCAATTTGATACACTTCTAAATCCGCTCCTTGTTTACCAATATAATATGTGTCCCTGATCTCAAGTTTGTCCATGTCAAACACCACAATTCCAAAACCACAGGCCAGGTAAGCCAGGTTTTTATAAAACGTCACTTCGTTGACGTACTTGCGCCCTGTAATGGTTTTATTTTTGAAATAGGGATAATTGGTAATTGCACCTGTAGCATCGATAACATCTATGTTACAGTTATTGTAAACAATGAGTAGTTTTTTGTTGTTGGGGTTGACGCGCAGTAAGCGCACCCCCACGTCGTTGAGACCATTGGTTTTGTTTAGCGTCTCAATTTCTTTTTTTTGTTCATCAAATCGAATCAACCCATTCTTGTAACTGGCATAAACCATGCGGTTCAGGCGAGTGACCGAATTGCTTGAACTAATGCCGAGGTGATCGCGCCAGGAACGTGGACCCGATTGGCCATTGAGCGCAGCAATGAACAGCACAAACAGTGAGAAACAGACGTGGCGGCTAAACGGCATAGGACAGGAACGATAAAATTACAACATTATTGCGGTTTTTTGAGGAGCGAGTTCTTGATCTCCATTGCAGGCGACTGATTGTGAGTGTGTTGAGAAGATAAGGGATTGGAACAAGGGGCAAAGGAGGGTGGATATCCTTTTAAGGAAAGCCTGAGTTGGGACAAGTTGAAT
>CANGWA010000259.1 GCA_947457335.1 Sphingobacteriaceae bacterium | reverse complement strand
TACTTTCTCGATTTGGAAAAAAATTGGTCAAATTGGCTGAGTAACTCACATAAAAAAGTTTCCACAAATGATAATCCACCAGGAGATTTACGGCAGTAGGTAACATCATATAAAAAGTCTGCTTGGTCTCCACCCGTCTAAATTTGGACATAAGCAAGGAGTCGAGCTTTCCTGTGGAAGCCGCTGCAAGATCATTGATGTTAAAACGTGTCACATCGGCCACAAAATCGCCCGATTGTCCTCCTTTCTTATACTTAATACCGCCAATATCTACAATGGAAAGACCTGCCTTTAATTTGTACTTGTTCTTATCCCGTCGCCATAACCCAGTCTTGCCATCCATATCGTACTTAAATTTCTCTACCGCAGGCCGCCATTCATAGACTACACCAATGTCGCCACCAAAACCAGGGTAAGCTGTTGGTTTAAAAAGACTTGCATTGGAATTACCGATAGCATCAAAGTTATCGGAATGTCCATAACCTACCTCACTCTTGAAAAAACTAAATGTATCTTTCGTGGAAACCTTGTATTGCAAATTATCAATGTAAGCATAGGCTGCCTCCAAGCCCAAAAGCAATTTAGGAGTCACACCAACTTTCAAAAAATGTGGCCCCTCCAACTTCAACACTCTGGCATAAGTTAAACCCGTTTCTGCCCATGTCATTTGTTGGAGACTCAGGTGTTTATTTTCAAGTGTTTTATTAAACATCCCAGTGTTTCCAAAATCATAATAAAAGAAATCTATTAATTGTTGTGAAACGCCACTGACATTGAACATGCTCCGTATACTTAGATTCAAAGCGATGGCATCCTTTTTAGAAAGTGTTAAGAGGAGGGATGGCAATTGCCAATGCATCGAAAAGTAGCCAGCTTTGTCATAGCGGTTGTTATTGATCACAAGATTCTTGAATACATTGGGATTCCAACTGTAAAAATCTGGTTGAGCAAATAAGTTACCCTTGTAGGCGAGAGATGAGCGCCTAATTCCTGCATAGTTGTTTCCAACCTTGAAATCGAATCCCGTGAGTGCTACGTCTACCTTGAAACGATTATCGGCAATATTTGCCGGGTTGAAGATAACGCCTGTTACGCCTGAGTAATTGCTACTTTGCAACCCTTGAAAATCTTGTGCAATGGCAGCATTAATGCTACAATAGAAAAGAAGAAAAAACAACCACTTTGCTCTCATCTACCAAATATATAAAATAAAACGACATAATCAAATGACATTTGTAACCATTCTCATTGACCTTACTCCCCGATTTAGTACCTTTGAAGTCCTGTTATGCTCGATAAACTAGAAGAAATAAAACGCCGATACGAAGAGGTAGAACTCAAACTTTCAGACCCAGCTGTAATTGGAGACATGAAACTTTTTCGTAAGCTCAACATCGAATACAAGGAACTTGGTGATGTGGTTGAACAAATAAACATTTACAAGAAAACACTTGCTGATATTGAAAGCGCTAAGAATGTCCTTGCCACTGAAAAGGATAAAGACTTCTTGGACATGGCTGCTGAAGAATTAGAACAAGGTCGAATAAGGGTGTCTGAACTGGAAGAAACCATCCGCATGATGTTGATCCCTAAAGACCCTGAGGATGCAAAAAATTGTGTAATGGAAATCCGCGCAGGAACGGGAGGCGATGAAGCCTCCATTTTTGCAGGCAACTTATTTGAAATGTATTCCCGCTACTGCGAGAAAAAAGGATTCAAAATTGAAGTGGTGGACTCGAGTACCGGAACCATGGGCGGTTTTAAGGAAATTGTCTTCAACGTCAGCGGCAACAATGCCTATGGAACCATGAAATTTGAAAGTGGTGTGCACCGTGTACAACGTGTACCTGCAACTGAGACACAGGGACGTGTCCACACTTCCGCTGCATCGGTTGTCGTGCTGCCTGAAGCTGAAGAGTTTGATGTGGACGTAAGAGAGGCGGATATTGAAATGCAAACTGCAAGAAGCGGTGGAGCGGGGGGACAAAACGTAAATAAGGTTGAATCCAAGGTTATACTCACGCACAAACCTTCGGGAATTGTTGTTATGTGCCAGACCGAACGGAATCAATTAGGCAATCGCGAAAAGGCCATGCAAATGCTGCGCTCGAAACTTTACGATATGGAGTATCAAAAACGATTAGAGGAAACCACCCGAAGACGAAAAACAATGGTCAGCACCGGCGACAGAAGCGCAAAAATTAGAACCTATAATTACCCTCAAAACCGCATTACCGATCACCGCATCAACCACACTTTGTACGATCTGACTAATTTTGTGAATGGCGATATTCAAGAGATGATTGACAAATTACAGTTTGCTGAAAATGCAGAACGTTTGAAAGAAGGCGGATTGTGAAGTCCGTTAAGATTTCAAAAAGCTGAAACAAACAACCAATTTTTTACGTTATTAGCAGTATTATGAGTCCCGAAAGTGAAGATAGAATTAGAAATGCGTTTGCCAGCAAGGACTGGAACGACGTAAAGGCACAAAACAGCTGGCACATTTTTAAAATCATGAGCGAATTCGTGGAGGGATTCGAAAAAATGTCGCGGATAGGTCCCTGCGTCTCCATTTTTGGAAGTGCCCGTACAAAACCTGAAAATCCCTACTACCAGCTCGCTGAAGAAATTGCATACCGTCTAGTACAAGAGGGATATGGCATCATTACTGGCGGCGGACCTGGCATTATGGAAGCAGCTAACAAAGGCGCTAGAAAAGGGGGGGGGAAATCGGTGGGACTCAATATTGAATTACCCTTCGAACAAAAGCACAACGATTATATTGACCACGATAAAAGCATTGATTTCGATTACTTCTTTGTCCGTAAAACCATTTTCTTAAAATACTCCCAAGGGTTTATTGCCATGCCTGGCGGATTTGGTACAATGGATGAGTTATTTGAATCCATCACGCTGGTTCAAACCAACAAAATTGCTCAATTTCCGGTTGTACTTGTGGGCTCCGACTATTGGAAAGGTTTAATGGAATGGATCAAGAACACCATGCTAGAAAAAGAAAACAATATCAATCCCCTCGACCTCAATCTTTTTAAAATAGTAGACACTGCTGATGAGGCCGTAAAACATATAGTGGACTTTTACAGCAAATACTTACTCAAACCCAATTTTTGATGAAAAAGGGAGTGGTTTTCAATTTTACTGTGAAGCCACTATTGGTTCTAATTGCTTACCTGCCTTTTCCCCTGCTATACCTAATCAGTGACGGGATGTACTTCTTCGTATACAGGTTGGTTGGCTATAGAAAGGCGGTGGTAAGAACCAATTTAATGCAATCCTTCCCAAATAAATCAAGACATGAATTAAAGCTGCTGGAAAAGCAATTCTACAAATGGTTTTGTGATGTCCTGCTCGAAACCATTAAACTCTATACCATCTCCCCAACACTCTTCAAAAAACACTGCACTATTAGTCAAGCTTCCCTTGACCTTGTTAGCGATTATTACAACAAAAAACAAAGCTACATCGCCGCAATGGGTCATACAGGTAATTGGGAGTGGGCTGGCGCGGCCCATCAAGTTTACTTACCACACCACATGATTGCAGTGTATCACCCCCTCAGTAACAGGGGCATGGACCAGTTCATGATCCAACTACGCACCCGCTTTGGCTGTGCTGTAGTCCCAATGCAAAAAATCGTAAGAGATATCGTCAACCGTACTCAAAATGGAGAGATGATTGGCGTGGGGCTTATTGCGGATCAAACCCCTCCTCCTGAAAGTGCCTACTGGATGCAATTCCTGAACCAAGACACGCCTGTGTTTAATGGGCCTGAAAAAATGGCCAGAAAGTTCAACTTACCGGTTATCTACTTTGATATGCAACGCATTAAACGAGGTAGGTACCACCTCCACCTAAGCTTATTGGTCCCCACCCCAAAGTCCACCCCAGAAGGAGCCATCAGCAACGCCTTTATGAAAACGCTAGAATCCTCTATTATTAAGAATCCCGAAGCCTGGCTATGGAGTCATCGCCGTTGGAAACATCAGCGGAAGAATAATCCCTGAAATTATTTGCTT
>CANGWA010000258.1 GCA_947457335.1 Sphingobacteriaceae bacterium | reverse complement strand
TAAGAGCAATGTCAATTTCATCTCTAAATTCCCGGTACGACACAATAGCTATACCTTTATAGGGACGACCATCTGAATAAATAAAGGCATTAGGGGTGATGTGGATATTGGAACCCGATTGGTAGTCAAAGGCGATTGGTTGAGTAGATTCAAACACCACCACTGTATCGTTAATGCGCACACTACTCACCGGCTGTTTAATGGCAGTAAATTCGCTTTTATAACGTATTTGATTAGCCTCTAGTAGCGTTGTTTCCTCCTGATCTGCCGTCAATTTTCCACAATAAACCAGTTGAATACTGCGTGTTTTTCCATTGTTAGAAATGTAAAACGGAACACGTCCATTCACTTTAGTAGCATTGGGTAAATTGGTCAGTTTCAAACTCTCTAAACTATCCAACAAGCCGAGACTATCCGTGTCTATGGCAGTTGTAGAAGAAAAGAATGTCAATTGCTTGATCGGCACCCTTTTTAAACTGCTACAAAGTGCAACCAAGTCTGTATTATTTCCTTGAAGTATTTCCAGTGAATGCAAGCGTGTTGCTATCAATTCTGGCAAGTCGGACAACTGACAATTTTCAATAATCAGCCGTTGGGGATGAATGTCACGATCGACACGCTGTAGGATGGTGTCCAACTGATCGAGAGGAATCTTATATAACCAAACAGTTTCCAGTCCCCTGTAACGTGTCAAACCCGACAATGCATAAGCTACCTCTTTATTAGTAATTTTCACTCCCTTGCCGATGACAATTGGTTTTCCAGCCTTTACAAATCCATTCGACTGTGCATGTAGGCCAAAACTGAGCAAAAACAAGAAATAGTAGAAGTAATGCCTCTTCATATTCTGGTAAACGAAATAAAACCAAATAAGTTACAAAGATTAATATAACTACCTCAATTACCACTACCGTTCACCGAACCTTTTTCATTTAAAAAACGGCACCCTAATGCAATAATTATCGCAGGAGTCATTACCGAATATTACGCCTCAGAGCTGTCGCAAAAATGTACAGCTATTGGTACGCGTATTCTATGTGTTCTATGTGTTTATAACAATGGAACCACATAGGGCATAAAGGGCACATAGGAGGATAACCATTCTATGTGTTTTATGTGTTCTATGTGTCCTATGTGTTCTATGTGTTTAAAACAATGGAACCACATAGGGCATAAAGGGCACATAGGAGGATAACCATTCTATGTGTTCAAAACACCCCAACCAGCACACCGTTAAGCAGGTAAACTTCATTTTAATATCTCCCCATCAAATTGTAAATTGCCTTTCACAAAAAACTTATTTATGAAAATTATCCATTCGTTGTTTTTGGCGTTGATCGCTGCCTGCCAAATGTCTTGTGGCCAATCAACAACTCCTCAACAACCGTCTGATATAACTGATAGCTTGTCGGCGATGGACACCTCAATTGAAGCGGGAGTGGTTAGTGAGGCCGGTGGCGGACCTGAGAAAGTAAACCTGCCAAATGAATTTGATGAGGAGGCCATTATGCTTTCACTTGAAAATTATTTTAATCAAGAGGAAGTTAATCGGTATAAAAACCTTGAGTTTATGGGGTTGTTCTACGACTCAACAGCTCGGTCTTATCACTTGCGCAAAACCATTACCTCCTTTGTAGAAACAGGTATAATTTATGATGATGGAAGCAAATCTTTTGAATGCGGGGTGGTTAGAAACAACCACGAGTCCTGTTTGTTTTTGTTTAGCAACACCTACCTGCAACAAGAGCAAAAAGGCTGTATAAATCTAATCGGGAAACCGCATTTTTTTAAAGCAGGTGAGCATTTAAATTTTAGAACAAAGGAACAAGACTACTTGCTGTCAGCATCTGATTATGTGGTAGAACCAGAAGGCTCGCAAACACACCTTGATTACAAATTAATCCTCAAAGGTCAAACCAAATCGGGCACGCCCGCCGAAACATTATTGAGTTTTATACCCTGGTTTGATGATGGAGCTGTAACGGTTTTGTTTATTGGCGATTTGGATGGTGACACCTATCCAGATTTTATTATCGATAATGCTCACAAGTACACGGGCGTTTCTCAATCAGGTGTCTTGTATCTCACCAAAGCTTCTGCAGTAAAGGGCCTGCCTAAACCACTTTCAAAGCAGGTTCAAGGATCCATCGAACGACCAGAGAGTAACGGGGAGTTAGGCTGCTAGTACCGCTAGTCCCGCGACACGATTATGGTTGTAACACGCCTCTAAATGCAAACGCGGTTGCATTTGTTTACTGTTTGGTTTCGCACCTTGTACCAAGTCATCTTGTAGGAATAGCCTGCAAAATAATCTTACCCTTCACCTTATAAGTATGACAGGGGATTAAGGGAATCAAACGAGTGCCATCCATACATCCGTTCTTGGTCACCGTGATTCACCCACCCCAATTATCGCGGTCTAGACTTCTATACTGAATGGCTTCTGCGAGGTGGACGGCCTGAATGGTTTCACACCCTTCCAAATCAGCAATGGTTCGGGCCACCTTTAAAATCCGGTCATACGCACGAGCGCTCAATCCCAACCGTTCCATCGCATTACGGATAAGGGCTTGTGCAGTTGTGTCGAGTTGGCAATATTTACGGAGGTGAGATGCTCGCATTTGCGCATTGCTGTGAAGGCCTGGCTCCTGAATGTAACGATCTTGCTGCAATTCTCGTGCCTTCTTTACGCGTGTGCGTATCATGGCGCTTGTTTCGAGACTACGCTCCTTGCTCAATTCAGAAAACGGCACAGGGGTTACTTCCACATGCAAATCAATACGGTCGAGCAGTGGACCACTGATGCGGTTCAAGTACTTCTGCACCACACCAGGCGCGCAAACACACTCCTTTTCAGGGTGGTTATAAAAGCCACAGGGACAAGGGTTCATGCTCGCGATGAGCATAAAATTAGCGGGGTATTCCACACTAAACTTTGCCCGCGAAATGGTCACTACCCGGTCTTCCATTGGCTGACGCATCACCTCCAAAACCGTGCGTTTAAATTCTGGAAGTTCATCCAGAAACAACACCCCGTTGTGAGCTAAACTAATTTCTCCCGGCTGAGGGTGGTTGCCGCCGCCTACGAGAGCAATGTCGCTAATGGTGTGATGTGGACTTCGGAAAGGACGTTTCGTGAGTAGTCCGCCACCACGCCGGTTGGTGCGGCCAGCAACACTGTGAATGGTGGTTGTTTCGAGGGCCTCTTCTAACGAAAGTGGCGGCAGAATACCGGGCAGGCGTTTGCTGAGCATTGTTTTGCCTGCACCAGGGGGACCAATCAGAATCACATTGTGTCCCCCAGCTGCGGCCACTTCCAACGAGCGCTTGATATTTTCTTGTCCCCTTACCTCAGAAAAATCATGTTCCACGGCGCTAACCACTTTTTCAAAATCGACTCTGGGATCGATGCACACCTGTTCAAGCCCTTTGGATGCGTTCAGGAAACCAATGACTTCCTCAAGCGAAGCGGCGGCGAGCACTTCAATACCTTGCACCACACCAGCCTCCAGTGCATTTTCTTTTGGAAGAATTATCCCTTTAAATCCATCTTGTCTGGCGCTAACAGTTATTGGTAGAGCACCACGTATGGGGCGAATTTCGCCATCAAGGGAAAGTTCTCCCATCATCACATAATCCGCACAGCGGTGGCCAGCGATATCCTCGTTGGACGCCAAGATACCTGCTGCAATGGCCAAATCATAGGCTGCCCCCTCTTTGCGCAAATCAGCAGGAGCTAAGTTAATGGTGATCTGTTTTCCCGGCATGCGGTACTTAATTTGGCGTAAAGCAGCGCTAATGCGGTGTTGACTTTCTTTCACGGCATTATCGGGCAAGCCTACCATGTGAAAATTTATTCCCGTGCCCATATCCACTTCAATAGTGACCTTTGATGCATGAATGCCATGCACTGCATATCCATAACACTTGATTAACATGGGTGGAAAGTAAAAAAGAGAGGTGCTGAAAAAAACCTAAATCCTTCAGAAGGGGCCAAAAAAGGGATACATTCAACTAATTGTTTAGCAACTGCCACGTCCAACTAGGGCATAATTTGAC
>CANGWA010000257.1 GCA_947457335.1 Sphingobacteriaceae bacterium | reverse complement strand
TGATTGAAAAGCGGCTGTCCGGTAAAAATTGTACTTTTGCCCATGGTTATGAGTTTTGTCGTAAAAACAAAAATAACCAAAATGTGAGGGGCGAAAGCCCCTCTATTTTTTTGCCCATTTGTTATTTTTCCCCGGACAACAATGATGGTGAATTGAAAATGGTTAATGGCGTTACCGCTGCATGCGTTAAACCTCAAATTAAAATTGAGAGTTGAAAGTTGAGAATTGAGAGGGCGATTATCTATACTTCGCGCCCTTTGCTCCTTCGCGGACTTTGCGTTCTAATGAATAGAGAATGAAAAAAAATCTACAAATTCAAACTATCATCAAACCCACTGTTGCCTTCGCCACTGACGTAACCGAGGCGTTTGCCGGTGCGAAGGGCTGCGCTGCTTGATTTTTCTTGCATTTCGTAAACGGTGACCTGACGTACGGCGTCAAATGGTGGCGTAAACAAATCAAAGGAAACAGCGTAAATGATGAGCTCGTTAACGATATCGGTCAGTTGTTCACGCGTTATTGCTTCGGCACTAAATGACGCATACTTGACACCCAATTGCGTGCGGGTCTCCATAAAAAACCGCTTTTCACGATTGATAAAAATGCGGGCAATCAAGTACCCCACATCGTTTAGACGTTGGTACTTGTATGAGTCCGCTAAAAAATTGTAGACATTGATAATGCCACAATACGAATTCATTTCATTATTGCGAACATAACCACTCTTAAACATCGGGTGACTGCGGTCGAACTCGAACACATTGGAGTGCATCAAAAACTCAAGCATATCACCAGCCACCTTTAACTGCATGGATTGTAAACTAGCGTCCTTGTAAAATATATTGACCCGTTTGTCGACCTTGTTTATTGAAGAGGACAAATGATCCGCTCGTTCTTTCAAAATTTCCTTTAATAGTCCAAACACCGCAATGGTGTTGGAATAAACGTCTTGCTTCATGACTGATTTCTCAGACAAGAGTTGCAAAATCAAATCGTCTTGTTTCTTTTCGTTTTCAGTCATGAATTTTATTTTTAATAAGCTCGAGCAAATAATACACGGCGCGCACTTGACTTGCCGCTATAAATACATTTTCCTTCTTCTTCTACTGCATCCAACGGAATGCAACGAATCGTTGCCTTGGTTTCTTCTTTAATCTTTTCTTCTGTCTCAGCGGTACCGTCCCAATGCGCCAGAATAAATCCGGGTTGCTCGTCCAACAACCGTTTGAAGTCTTCGTAAGTATCCACCTTCATGGTTTTTTCTTCCATGCGTGCCTTCGCGCGGTGGAATAAGTTGGACTGAATGTCATCGAGGGTTTTTACAACGTAATCCACAACGTCTTCCATCTTCACCACTTCTTTTGACAAGGTATCGCGACGCGCTACTTCTACAGTGCCTGTAGTAAGATCGCGCTCACCAACGGCAATGCGCATCGGAATGCCCTTCAGTTCGTATTCAGCAAATTTCCAACCCGGACGTTGATTGTCCCGGTCGTCGAACTTCACACTCACCCCTTGTTTTTTCAAAGCCTCTATCATTGGCGCCACGGCGTCGGCTACTTTTTGCAGACCTTCCATGCCTTTGTAAATCGGCACAATGACCACTTGCAGCGGTGCTAATTTTGGGGGAATCACTAATCCGTTGTCATCGCTGTGACTCATGATGAGTGCTCCCATTAAGCGTGTGCTCACTCCCCAAGAAGTGGCCCATACGTAATCGAGTTTACCATCTTGTCCTGCGAATTTCACGTCAAAAGCCTTCGCGAAATTTTGACCCAGGAAGTGGGAAGTTCCCGCCTGCAGTGCTTTTCCATCTTGCATCAAGGCTTCGA
The DNA here is from genome assembly GCA_947457335.1 of Sphingobacteriaceae bacterium. Taxonomy (GTDB): domain Bacteria; phylum Bacteroidota; class Bacteroidia; order B-17B0; family Aurantibacillaceae; genus Aurantibacillus. Next base: position 2,253 of record CANGWA010000257.1, on the reverse strand, counting down.
TGCAATACGTATCATCGGCACCCGCAAAACGTTCACTTTCTGTTTTAACGCCACGAATCACAGGCACTGCCAACCAGTTTTCAGCAAAATCGGCATAAACCCCTAACATCTTGCGCGTTTCTTCAATCGCTTCTTCCTTAGTGGCGTGGGCGGTATGGCCTTCTTGCCATAAAAACTCAGCGGTACGAAGGAACAAGCGTGTGCGCATTTCCCAACGCACCACGTTGGCCCATTGGTTGACCAAAATCGGTAAATCACGGTAACTATTGATCCAACTACGGTAGGTGTTCCAGATAATGGCTTCACTTGTTGGACGCACCACCAGTTCCTCTTCCAATTTCGCATTGGGGTCTACCATGAGTTTACCAGGATGCTCAGGATCGTTTTTTAAACGGTAATGCGTTACAACGGCGCACTCCTTAGCGAAACCTTCAGCATTCTTTTCTTCTGCTTCAAACAAGCTTTTGGGGATGAACAGCGGGAAGTAGGCATTCACGTGTCCGGTATCCTTGAACATTTTGTCCAAGGTCTGTTGAATTTTTTCCCAGATACCATAACCATGCGGCTTAATCACCATGCAACCGCGTACGGCGCTGTGGTCAGCTAAGCCTGCTTCTACCACTATATCATTGTACCACTTACTATAATCTTGTGCCCTTGGGGTAATAACCTTGCTCATATCGTTCGTCGCTTTCGAAAACTATAAAACCTCAAATTTAACTAAAAAGTATAGCATTTCCGACCCAATCAAGCCCCTCTTAATGTCCTAAAGTATCTCAAAAAGTGGGGGTAATTATTCGGATTAATATTTACATTTACCCCTCCTAATTCTAACTATGTCAAAACTGATTCTCGCCAACGATGGCATTGATCCTATCGGTAAAAGTATGCTCGAAAAAGCAGGCTTCACCGTGGTAACCGATAAAGTGGCTCAAGAAGCGCTGGCCTCCGAAATTAATGCTAAAGGTTACACCGCTCTTACTGTGCGCAGTGCTACCAAGGTACGTAAGGACGTGATTGATGCGTGTCCGAATTTGAAAGTGATTGGACGTGGTGGTGTTGGCATGGACAATATTGACGTGGATTACGCCCGTTCAAAAGGCATTCAGGTGATTAACACACCAGCAGCCTCCAGCAATTCAGTGGCAGAATTGGTACTCGCTCACGCTTTTAGTGCCGCGCGTTTTTTATACGATAGCAACCGCCAAATGCCAGCCAACGGCGATAGCAAATTTGAAGACCTTAAGAAGAAATACGCCAAGGGGGTTGAACTCCGCGGCAAATCCATGGGCATTATTGGCTTTGGCCGCATTGGTCAGTCTGTTGCCCGCATGGCGCTAGGATTGGGCATGGAGGTGGTGGCCTTCGATCCTTATGTAACAGAAGCTAACATTGACCTCACCATTGCTGGATTATCAGCCCCAGTAATGGTACCTGTTAAAACTTCGAGTATGCTCGATGTGTTGCAAAAAGCCGATTTCATCACCTTCCACGTTCCGGGTGGTGAGCTAATTGGTGACGAACAAATTGCCACCATGAAAAATGGCGTGGTACTCATTAACAGCGCACGTGGTGGCGTTATAAACGAAGAAGCTCTTGTACGCGGACTCGATAGTGGTAAAATAGCTCACGCTTGTCTCGATGTGTTCGAAAACGAACCACGTCCCTCTGTGCGTATTTTACAACATGCCAAAATTTCGTTAACGCCACACATTGGCGCAGCCACCAATGAAGCGCAAGAGCGCATTGGATCGGAACTTGCACAAAAATTGATTGAAGCCCTTTCGTAAACATGGCTACTATTCTGCCTTTCAAAGCTCTTCGTCCTACCCGCGATAAAGTCCACTTGGTGGCCTCTCGCAGTGTCGATGGCTACAACCCTTCTGAATTGAAAGATAAACTTTCAGGAAACCCTTATACCTTCCTGCATGTGATCAATCCCGATTTTGAAGACGGTCGGCGCACACGTCCAGGCTCGAGTGAGCGACTGGCCAAGGTGAAACGCCGATTCAAGTCCTTTGTAAAGGAGAAGATTTTTCACCGTGATGAAAAACCGGCTTACTATGTTTACCGTCAAATTAAGGAAGGCAACGAATACCTGGGCATTATTGCCTGCACCAGCATCGACGATTACCTGAGTGGCGTTATTAAAAAGCACGAACAAACCATTACCATTCGTGAAGAAAAACTGAAAGAGTATTTAGAGGTTTGCGAATTCAATGCTGAACCAGTGCTTTTTTGTTATCCCAACGA
>CANGWA010000256.1 GCA_947457335.1 Sphingobacteriaceae bacterium | reverse complement strand
GAAAGCGAGCCGTTCCTGCACGGTCTGGACCTGTGGATTGTGGATTGCCTGCAACGCCACCCCCACCCCACCCATGCCCATCTGGAAACCACATTATCATGGATTGCGCTGTTTAAACCCAAACGGGCGATTCTGACCCACCTGTCCACCGACATGGACCACGACACCCTCGCCGCCCTATGCCCCGCAGGGGTAGAGGTGGGGTGGGATGGGCTGGTGGTGGAGGCTCTTGGTTAACGGTTTTTTCCCCAGGTTATCCCACTAAGTGCACCCATGACCAAACAAGCTAGGCCACCCATTACAGCCAAATTACCAGCACCTCCAACAACAGGAGCAACAATTTGTCCCGTGGTTCCCATAGCTTTGTTCACCCAACTAGAAGTCATAGATTCCAGTTTTCTTTCAGGAGCAGTTGCTTCGGTATCAGAATTTTCGCCTAATTCTTTAAGCGCAATGTAAAGGCCATGGTCGCAAGAGGCTAAATCTTTGACGGCATTAGAGTTTAGCCCCCCTATTTTATCTGGCCAAGATAATGTTGCAAAGCATTTCTGAGTGTTATTTCTTTTCGCTAGAGGCGTGTTGAGAGCCTCATCTTGGAAAGTAACAACTCGACCAAAGGCAGTCGACTCGTTTTGGGTTATTGCTCTTAATGAAGGCGCTTCCTTTGCTCCTGTATCGGATCCTTTTTCAAGATCGTCTCCCATTCCTTTTAAGGTAAACGCAGTAACCAAACAACAAGCAGCTACTATAGTATATTTAATGGCATCACTTCCTGCTCTTTGGGCGCGGGAATAATTTTTAGACATAAAATTCTCCTATTTGGTGAAATATTTACCCATTAACATTCGCCGCCATCCTTCTAAAAGCCTGTAATTGATTAGCAGCCTGAGCATTAGAGGCCGTAATACGCGCCGCAGTTTGCATCGCTTGAGTGTACACGGGGTCTCTGGCCATTTCAAACATTGTGATTTGACGAGCAGTTTCGTTCGGGGCGAGTTCACTGATCAGATCACTTGTTGGATCCTGACTATCAGGATTCATCCTAGGAACATAACTATCATCCATTGAATGAGCACGGGTTGTGTTTTCTTTTTGAAGCCATCTTAACGGGCTCAAAATAAAATTTCCACTTCTTGCTAAGGTTTGCAAAATGCGATTGCCAGCTCTCTCTGAACTCAAAGCTTCTCTTTTAAAAAGGTATTGATTTTCTTTTACATCTTTTCGCGCTTTTGAAATTTCAGACAACAGCGTGAACATCCTTGTCATTTTGCTGCTAATAGCATTGGAATTCGTTACGTATTCTGAAATGGCATCATAACGTCCCGCCCGAATATCAGCCTGGACGGATTTAAGAATAGATTTTTTTGTAGGATCTACAATATGAACACAATAGCCACCACTGCTATCCTGAGTGACGAAGCCATTTGTTTGAGATCCCACCAAACGATGACCCTTGGATCGTAATGTAGCGTATAAATTATCAGCCTCATCTCTGACATCTGGTGTCGCAACAATTCCCGATAAGTTACTTGGAATTAATGAGTTAATATCTTGGGGTCCCGATAAATTTAAGGCAGGCATGTTATTTGAACCCAAAAGGGTCCAAGGATTTACAGTTTTGGTTTTCTCATCATATAACCCCTCTGGCGCAACCATATTTCTAAATTGCTCGTAAACCTCACGTCTAAAAGTTTTGGACAGTTCGTCATAAATATCTTCCAAATCCGAGCCTTTTGATTTGCCTTTGCCAAAAGCTTGTTCGGTATAACTTAATGTGGACTTGGTTGCCTCACTGTTATTAAGAAGTGTACTAAGATAGACTAAGTAATCCCCTGCTGTGGAGGTAATAATACTCATATCTTTCAAAGCCTGATTCATGGCCCGAGAGGAATTATTCTGCAGCCTAGTCGTAGATAAAGTAACTTTGTTGAAACGCTCACAACATCTTAAAATGTCATCGGCCAGTTGACGGGAAAGAAGGGTATATTCATCCTGTTTTCCCGTCCAATCAGCGATTGGCATAAATCCTGGGGAAAGTCTGGCCATTACATCTCTAAATGAAGCCGGAGACGGGGACATATAAAGGTTTTCAAGGGTTCCCTCACTCAGCTCTTGAGTTTCAGACATCCCAACGGTTAACAAATGTAAAGCTTTTTGGTGATTAGTAAAAGTATCATCGAGGGATGCTGTAATGCCATGGGGATTATGAAAAGGAGCAAAAATAATCCCCACCAAAGGAATTTTACGTAAAGTACCTGTGACGCGGTTAATTAAGCGTGAGGGAAAACTCATCCGAGCCATGGATAGCTGACCCGCATGACGCAACCTCTTTTCCCTATATATGTGAATGTTTGGGTTATTACACCGTGCTGCGCCCCCTAAAAACAATGGCTTATAAATCGTGTTATAAGCATAATACATATTCTGGAAATCAACCCTATGTTTTTGGGTTGATGAAATGGGTTTTCCCGTTTTGATATTTTTACGTCTGATTAAGTCTAGCGCTTCATCAGATACCTTGTACTTGGTTAAAAAATTAAGGGATAAAATCTCTGTTCTAGGTTTGTTTTCGAAATTGGCAGCATCTTTCTCATAGCACTTTCTTAAGCCCTGTCTAAGGGAGCTTTGTAATTTTTCATTAATTAATTTTGCTTCGATAATTTTTTGCTCAATAACAGGCAAACCGTTTAGTGCTGAATCGTTAACAATAAAACTTCTGGCATCGGCACGGAATTTTTCAGCATGTTCAGGGGGTAGAACTTCCAAAGCCTCGTTTATTCTGCTTTCCCAATCATCAACCGTCATGTTAGGAATTCGGCTGAGATCGACCGAGTAATTATCATGATTCAACGTTAATTCACCATCTGCCGCATGCTGCTTAATCACGCACCGCAACATTTTGTCTGAAATTTGTCCGTCAGTCAGCTCATTACGCACTTGCCCTTGGGTAAATTCGATATCCTTTCTATGCTGCTCTACTACATGATAAAGATCAGCCCCATTGGCCTTATTTTCGTTTTTTGCAGGATTCGTAAATTCGCGAAAAACAGCAACAATATTTGTCAGACGCAAAGGATTAAATCGCTCAAAAGCATTATAAAAATGAAGGGCAAATTCACGAATCCAATTTGTTTTGATCCACCCAAATTCTGGGGGCGCGGGCGTATAGCACTCTGTGACTTTTTTAACATTATTAACAATAAAATCTTCAGAACGTTTCGTTTCTTCTAAAATTCTATCCCAATTATAGGAGGTTTGGTTTTTATAAGCATCAATAGCCAATCTTAGACGAGTAATTTTATTAACTCCCTGTTCTGTGCAGGCGGTTGCAAAAACTTCCTCATAAGAGCGCAACGCTTTTTCGGCAGCATCCAAGTTATTAGAGTTGGCTGGAACAGTGGACCCAAATTGCGTTATGTACTCAATAGATTGACCGACAACTTGATCATGGTCATGAGTAGTGCGTGATGAAAATATGCCCATGCTATTTATTACATTTTGCGCCTGAAGTCCACTGGCTAGAGGTCCTTGCGTTGGCAGAGGCGTAGCGCGGCTTGCTATGTTTGCCGACTCTCTGATAACTCTACGCAGCATATCCATTTTTTTTGCGGCATAGTTGATCTCAGAAGGTTTTTGAGTATTATGAGGGTCTCTTAACCAATGATTTCGATCAACGATGTATTGATTAATTTCCCCACGCACACCTGAGTTTGTGACGGCATCTTTTCCAAAAGCTTCTTCTAAGCGCGATATGAAGGGAGACGTAAAATTTGGATCAATACGTTTCGTGGTAAAATCATCCCCATAAGCCTCAACATTGTCCAGTGCCATACTGAACTCAGACATAACTAAGGCCAGAGAAGCAGCACTTGCATTGGCCGAAGCAGTATCCCCGCCTTGACTTGCAGACTCGTAAGCATCGAAATGCTCTTCTAATAAGCTAAAGGCATTACCAAATAAAGTTTCACTGGACATGACTTTCTACTTTTGTTTCTACATATTTTAGTGTATTTAGATCCCATAAAATGTCAAATAAAATTTATTTTCCAAAATGTGACACAGATCACAGAATCATCGCCAAAAATCGTCTATAGGTCGGATTCTGTCTTCCCCCCACCCCCCCCCATATGCTAAACTCCCCCAAACAGCAG
>CANGWA010000255.1 GCA_947457335.1 Sphingobacteriaceae bacterium | reverse complement strand
TTGAAAGGATTAATACGAAAACAGAATTCAGACAACTACAAGGAAGAGTTTTGGGCTTTAAAAGATATTAGTTGCGAAATTAAAAAAGGAGAACGATTAGCCATTATTGGAAGAAATGGTGCAGGAAAGTCTACTTTATTAAAAGTACTCAGCCGGATAGTAAAACCTACTTCAGGAAGAATTGAATACTACGGGTCCATGGCAAGTCTATTGGAAGTCGGAACCGGATTTCATGGCGACCTTTCAGGAAGAGAGAACATTTACCTAAATGGTTCCATCCTTGGTATGAGTCGGGCGGATATTGACCGCCAGTTTGATGCCATTGTAGCATTTAGTGAAGTAGAACAATTTTTAGATACACCTGTTAAGCGGTATTCTTCTGGCATGTATGTGCGATTAGCTTTTTCAGTGGCTGCGCACCTTGATCCAGAAATCTTAATTGTGGATGAAGTTCTCGCCGTTGGCGATGCGGCCTTTCAAAAGAAATGCCTTGGCAAAATGAATGAAATTAGCCGTGAGCATGGCAAAACGATATTGTTTGTTAGTCATAGCATGCAGGCTGTTCAAAAGATATGCAATACAGGAATGCTCTTGCAAAAGGGGCAATTGATAGAAAAAGACACCATTGATAAGGTAGTAAACAGTTACGTTCAAACCCCTGGTATTTCGCAATCAGTTTTCTTGGTTCCAGAATCCCACTATGCTGAGGCTGCATATGCGCACAAGGTGACCATTGAAAATGAACTCGGACAACCCATGCACGAAGTACCAGTTGGCGATAACTGGCAAGTGAGAATCAATTACCGAGTGAATCGGACGATTGACCATTTTATTATTGGTTTAGGAATAGTCTCGGCTTTCGACCAACCAATACGGACCTCTTGGAGTGTTGCTCATGCTACTGGTAGTGGCGAATACGAAGCTGTTTTTAAAAACGATGACCTCATGCTAACACCCGGTATCTATAAGTTAATAGTGGGTTTATCAGAAAACGAACGCACCTTTCAGTACCTCGATAACCTGGCTGAAATTAATATTTCTGATGCAGGTGATGTCGCTAATAACAAACGAATTGTCAATACACAGAGTGGGTTAATATTAAATCCCATGTCTGTTACCATTAATAAAATTGAATAAAATGCCAGAGAAGAAAAAGCTTCATTTGGGTTGTGGCCAAAAATACCTTGAGGGATACATCAATATTGATTATCCTCCAGAAGAACACACCGTTCAAAACACAAGTGTTGCTGATGAATACCACGATATCCGTTCGTTGCGTTACCCTATGGGAAGTATTGCAGAAGTGCGATTGCACCATGTGTTTGAACATTTTGAGCGATTCAATGCCTGCGCCTACTTGGCATCTTGGAATTCATGGCTGGAAATAGGAGGATCTCTGCATTTGGAAGTACCTGATTTTGAAACCACCATTCGCAAAAACTTAAACCGTATTGCCACCCGTAAATACGAGGGGGTGGCGCTTCGACACATATTTGGCTCACAAGAGGCAAGTTGGGCAGTGCATTACGAGGGGTATTCGGGACATAAACTCAAAACCATGGCGCAGCTTTTTGGATTTGGTAAAATTCAAATCATTCGCAACGAGTACAAGCGGACCTTTAACGTGGAGATAATTGCTCAAAAGGTAAAGAACCTCACTGTGGACCAATGCCGCGCATCTGCTGGTCGGTATCTGACGACCTACTTGGTGGATGATAGTGACACTGAGAAACGCATGCTGGATGTCTGGTTGAATAAGTACAACGAACAAATTGCACGTTCATTTGGTACTTGAAGCCAACATATCGGTCATCATTCCAAATTACAACAGGACTGAGCAGTTAAAGGCTGCTATTGCCTCTGTTTTGAGTCAGTCGTTACTACCACTGGAAGTGCTAGTATGTGACGATGGCTCCTCCGAAAATATTGAAGCGGTTGTTACCTCATTTAAAAATGAAAAGGTAAGGTTTGTGCCTTGTGGACAGAACAATCGACCTGCGGTTCCAAGAAATAAAGGCATTGAGCTTGCGAAGGGGGAGTGGTTAGCCTTTTTGGATAACGATGACACATGGCATGCTGATAAATTACAACAGCAATGGGCAGAAATCGCATCGGCTGATTTGATCTGTAGCAATGCTACGGTTTTTCGCGACCACCAATCCATGGGGCAAATGCATCAAGAATCAGGAACGAGGATGCTCAATTTCTATCAAATGGTGAACACCAATCAGGTAATTTGTAGTTCTGTTTTGGTGAAAAAAGAGGTTGTGATGCGAGCTGGTAAATTTCCTGAGGCGCCAGCCCTTCGGGCGCTTGAAGATTATGCGTTGTGGCTGAGGATAAGCGCAATAGCTAAAATAAAATTCCTTGACCTTCCACTTGTTAATTATACCGACGCATCAACAACAAGTATTCGCAAGGACTCGCTGACAACTGCACAACAAATGGCACTTATACATGAAAGTTTTGTGAGTTGGTATGCAGGTTTTCAAGGTGCAGACACGCATTTACTGGATTTGGCGCATGAAGTTCTACTGAGACGTTATTTGTCAGGGTTTAAGAAAAATTTACACCGCTTGAGGTACTCATGAATCAGCCGGAAATCAGTGTCATATTACCGGTATTCAATGCGGCTGCCTTCTTAAAGGAGTCGATTCAATCCATCCTGAAACAATCCATCACCAATTTTGAATTGATTATTATCAATGATGGATCAACCGATGGGTCACAGGCCATCATTGATTCATTTAAAGATCCCCGCATTATTTCAGTCGTACAGGCCAATATTGGCTTAGCGGCTACTTTGAACCGCGGCATCGGCATGGCAAGGGCAGAGATCATTGCGCGACAAGACAATGATGATATTAGTTATCCTAACCGATTTGAACAGCAATTCAACTTTTTGAAAACCCACCCTGACATAGTTTTGTTGGGTACTGCTGCCCGCATTATTGATCAAAATGGTAAGCCGTTAGAACGCTATCATAGGCATCCTACCAATTCCGATACATTAAAATTTTTACTCCTATTTGACAACCCATTTGTTCATTCAAGTGTAATGTTTCGAAAGGCGGCCGTCACTGCAGTTGGCGGGTACGATACCAATGTGAATTATTTCGAAGATTACCGACTATGGAGCCATTTGTCCCGTGCAGGTAAAATCGCTAATCTTTCTGAAGTTTTGGTGGATTATAGAGAAGTTGAGACGGGCATGTCTAAGACAGCGCATAATTACCACCAAAAGGTCATTCGTCAAAGTATTGAAAACATTGCCTACTTGCTCACTCATTATCGTTTGGAAGATTTAAAACGATTTGTCGGTCAGAGTAGGGGGGAAGGGCCCTTTACTGAATTGACAAAGGATTTCAAGGCTTTTGATACGTTTTTGCGCGATGTATCTATGGCTTTTGAGAGACAATATAAACCTGCGAAGGAGAATTTGCAGCTTGTAACAGCAAAAATCAGGAAACAGTTTCTCAGAGCATACTACAATACGGTCATTCAAACACCTGGAATAGGAACACTTACTAAATTCATCGCTAGAATAAAAAGAAGAATCATCATCATGCAAATGAAGTCATGAAAATAGTTCATTGTGTAGAGTCGTATTTCCCAGCCGTGGGTGGCATGCAGGAGGTTGTGAAGCAACTTTCTGAACGCATGGCTAAATTGGGTCATGATGTAACCGTCATGACACGCTTCCATCCGCAACGGGAAAATGTTGTAATAAATGGTGTGAAAATTGAAGCGTTTAAGATTGAAGGTAATCCAAAGGAAATTTCTACTTCAGAGGAACAACGGTATGTCGATAGTCTGCTTCAATCGAACGCTGAGGTAATCGTTTTTTTTGCTGCTCAACAATGGGCTACCGATTTACCGCTTCCGTTGCTTAAGCAAATACGCGCTAAAAAAGTTTCAGTACCAACAGGGTATTCGGGACTTTTTTGGCCTGAGTTCAAAACCTATTTTGCGAAAATGAAGACTTACATTCATGGGTACGATATGAATGTATATCTAAGCGATGATTATCGGGATATTAATTTTGCTCGGGAAAATGGTGTGACAAAGGTGTGCTTGATTCCCAATGGTGCAGCTGCCGATGAGTTTTTGCCAAACAACGGCATCGATGTCCGCAAGCAATTGAATATACCC
>CANGWA010000254.1 GCA_947457335.1 Sphingobacteriaceae bacterium | reverse complement strand
GGTCAAACGCCCCAGGATGTAGCTGCAATTACAGCTACTTACAACATGGATAAGTTAAAAGAGCGACAAGAATATTACCGACGTCTTCAAGCTTCTGAAAAAGAGAAAGCGATTACTGTAGCAAAAATTAATGGTTGGCCTTTAACGATAAAAGGTGCCGATGGATCGTATTCGGAGTTAATGAAACTTACGCCAGATGGATATCCGATGTATTTCAGTACGGATAATGTGGCCGCGGCAAGAACAACTCGAACGAATTTCTTGCATTCAGGAGGCGGAATGGGTTTGAATCTCAATGGTGAAAATATGACCGTTCGTGTTTGGGACGGTGGAACTGTTCGGGCTAGTCACAATGCCTTTGGTGGCCGTGTAACAGTTATTGATGAACCCGATGGAACGCTGAGTGGTCATGCTACCCACGTCACAGGAACGATGATCGCTACTGCCATTACGAATCAACCAGGTATTAAAGGAATGGCGCATGTAGCCAATGCGAGAACATTCAATTGGACCGATGATGTAACCGAGTCGCTTTCGGAAGTAGAATTGGGAATGCTTGTATCAAACCATTCCTATGGTGTACCTATTTCATCTGGCACGAATATTTTACCCGCTTGGATTATGGGTGCGTATATTTCTGATTCCTTTGCTTGGGATGACGTACATTACAATTCACCTTTCTACCTCCAGGTGGCCTCTGCCGGTAATGAAGGTAATTCAAATGCTAATGCAGACCCACTTGCCCCTGGTTTTGACAAATTAACTACCAATAAAACCTGTAAAAACAATTTAGTTGTAGCAAATTGTCAAGATGTTACTGCTATAAATGGCACTACCGGTGCGATAACAGGAACCATTTCAATTAATTCAAGTAGCAGTCAAGGACCAACCGATGATTTTAGAATCAAACCCGATATTACAGGAAATGGCACTAGTGTAACATCTACAAATAGTACAGGAAACACCTCTGTAACTACCTTATCTGGAACTTCAATGTCGTCGCCAAATGTTGCAGGCACACTTATTCTTTTTCAACAACATTATAAAAATTTATACAACTCCTTTATGCGGTCATCCACGTTAAAGGGATTGGCTTGTCACACAGCAGATGATGCAGGAAATGTGGGGCCTGATCCTGTTTTTGGATGGGGATTACTCAATGCAAGACGCGCAGTTGAAACCTTAAATGCAAATGGATTAACCTCTTGGGTGTCGGAGGAAAATCTAAACCAAGGGCAAACATTTTCGATGACTGTAAACGCGAGTGGAACAACACCTTTGGTCGCTTCAATTACATGGACTGATTTACCTGGGAACATGAATACAAGTACAACACCCAATGAATTCGTTAGAGCACTAGTAAATGACTTAGACATTCGTATTACCCGAAATGAAACCACTTTTTTCCCTTGGAGGCTAACCAATGATCCGAGCAGTCCTGCTGTGAGAACAGGGGACAATAATGTGGACAACGTAGAATTGGTTCGAATCGACAATCCTGCAGCGGGACAATATACGATTACCGTTTCTCACAAAGGAACTTTGGTAACAGGAGGTCAAAAATATTCACTAATCATCACAGGATTAAGTTCAACATTTGCTCTTAATTCAACCAGTGGTGACCAATTGTTATGTTCCAATCAAAATGCGACGTATACCTTCAATTACACACAATCTGGCGCAGGAACAACCACATTTTCAGCTACTGGATTACCCGCAGGAGCATCAGCTTCTTTTAATCCCCCAAGCCGAAATGCTACAGGATCAGTTACAATGACCGTAACGGGCCTAGCCAATGTAACCCCAGGGGAATACTTTGTAGGAATTACAGGAAACAATGGAACAGAGACTGAAACACGTTTTAAAACCTTACGTATTTTTAATGCAAGTTTCCAACCCTTAACGTTAAATAGCCCTACCAACGGACAAACGGGATTATCGACTTCAGCGGTACTGCGTTGGAATGCCAACAGCAATGCCGAAACGTACACCGTACAAGCTTCTACGGACAGCAGTTTTAGCACATTAGTCGTAAATGAAACAACCACATTAAACCGATTTACGGTGACCGGTTTACAGCAATCAACGCGTTATTCTTGGCGAATTATTCCATCCAACCGATGTGGAACTGGAGTTGCGGCAACTGCAGCTGTATTCAGCTTTGATACGGGTATTATTAGTTGTGATCAATCCTTTGAAGCTACTGATTTTTCCAATGCATCTATTGCCTCTGTAGCCAATTCAAGTGCTAGTGTTCCTTTAACCATTACAGGAGGCTACACCATTGGCGACATGAATGTAAACGTGAATATTACCCATACGTACATTCAAGACATGACGCTTACCTTACAAGGTCCTGCTTCTATAGGTAGTCCAAATATTGTATTGATGCGCGAAGCTTGTGGCGATAATGACAATATGGATTGTACCTATGATGACGATGGAAATGACCCTGTTTGTAGTGGAAATCCATCACTCACCGGTTTGGTGGCTCCGTTGGACAGTTTGAGCGCTCTTAACTCCTTACCCGCCGACGGTGAATGGGTATTAAACATTAATGACCCATGGAATGGTGATGGGGGAACAGTAAACAATTTCAGTATCGACCTTTGTCGTGTTTCACCAGCATTGTCTACTCCTGAAGTTAGTTTAGCTCAAGTTCGCGTATTCCCCAACCCGACCAACGAACTAATCAACGTATTGATTCCAAACAGTGTGGAACGCACGCAAGTTCGTCTCTACGATTTACAAGGACGCGAAGTGGGACAAAAAGAAACCCATGATGAATTGGCGCGCTTGAATGTGCAACATTTGGCGGAAGGCGTTTACTTGGTGCGTATCGAAAATAGTTTAGGAACTACTTCACAACGTGTTGTCATCAAACGATAATTTGAAAAAAACCGATCATAGAAAGGATGTCTAAATAGTAGACATCCTTTTTTTTATACATGTAATATTTCTTCTGGAATGAGTAAATCCTCATTGCGAAAACGAAGTAAGACTTGGGCCACTGCCACGACGTCTTTTTCACAGTAGGTGACAATGCGATCGATGTCTTTTTCTTTATAAAAAACTTCACCCACCTGACTCCCATCGATATCGTCTTTGGAGGTGGGAATGCCTAAAATTTTGGACAATAACTTTAATGACGTATAATGCTTATAATCGCCAAACTTCCATAATTCCATGGTATCCAAATGCGGAATTTCCCAGGGTTTTTTTCCAAATAAATTCAGTTTACCCGAAAGCGAAACCCCATTAATAATCATGCGACGGGCAATAAAAGGAATGTCAAATTCTTTGCTATTATGCCCACATAATACATACTGCGGTCCACTAAAATGGTTGTTCAGCAAATTATTAAAGGCGTGCAGTAATTCTTTTTCTTCTCCAAAAAATGAAGTCACCCTAAAATTCCGAATGTCGCCTTTGATTTGAAAATACCCGACCGAGATGCACACGATTTTACCAAACTCAGCCCAGATACCTGCCCGATCATAAAACGCTTCTGGGGAAAATTCATCCCTGCGCTGATACTGGGTTTTTTGCTCCCAAAGCGCTTGCATTTCGGGATCCATTTGAGTAAAAAATTCTTCTTGGGGAACCGTTTCAATGTCGAGAAACAGCACGTGTTCTAATTTAATTTTGTCTAACATGGCTTATAAATTTTAACCGAAGGTACATTATTTTTTGCATTTTTAAAACAAACTTTGCTGGGATTCCCCTTGCTCATGAGTCAGCAACCATTTCTTTCGCCATAATCCTCCCGCATAACCCGTTAACGAACCATCCGACCCAATCACGCGATGACACGGTATGATAATCCATAGCGGATTTTTCCCGTTGGCCGAAGCTACCGCACGAATCGCTTTGGGATCGCCCAACTGCAACGATAATTGTTGGTAGGAGATGGTTTTCCCATAGGGAATTTGAAGTAAGGCATTCCAAACTTTTTGTTGAAATTCGGTCCCTTTCGGATTCAGTTTTAATTGAAACTCGGTGCGATTCCCCTCAAAATACTCCGAAAGTTGTTGCACTACCTCCAAAAGTGCTGTGGGAATTTCAGCAGTTGCTTCGCCTTCTTCCATAATACAAACGGATTGAATACCTTCGGAATTTCCTGAAATTTTGGCAAATCCTAATGGAGTAGGTATTGTAACGGTTTCT
>CANGWA010000253.1 GCA_947457335.1 Sphingobacteriaceae bacterium | reverse complement strand
TGTCCCGTATTACTCTACCTTGCTGCAAGTGGCGTTGGCACATTGGGATTAATTGACTTTGATACGGTGACCATCTCCAATTTACACCGTCAAATTTTATACGGGAATAACGATGTTGGGCAATTGAAAACAGACGTTGCGGCTAAAAAATTGCAGGTACTCCATCCAGAAGTCAATTACAACTCACATACTGAAATGATCAACAACGACAACGTGGCTGCCATATTGGAGCCATATGATGTAGTGGTTGACGGTAGTGACAATTTCATGACCCGTTATGTTGTGAACGATGCCTGTGTACGCCTGAAGAAACCCTTGGTGTATGCCAGTATCCTTGGTTATGAGGGGCAACTTGCCGTATTCAATTATGCGAACACAAAAAACCTACGTTCCATTTTCCCAGAACCACCAGCAGAAGAAGATGTGCCTTCGTGTGCTGAAAACGGAGTGATGCCCCCTATACCCGGCATCATGGGAAGTATGTTAGCCCATGAGTGTTTAAAAGTGATTTTAGAGCAAGCAGCACCCTCCGGCCATTACCATGTTTTTGATTTTATGCATCAAACGCACCGTGTTTTAAACTTTTAGCAAGATACGTGGTATCCTTAACAAATATTACACACTTTTACAGCAATGCAAAAAAAGCGAATTGCCATCATTGGTTCCACCGGTAGTATTGGTACACAAGCCTTAGAGGTCATCAGAGAAAACCCTTCTTTATTGCAAGCGGAGGTATTGGTTGCCCATTCTAACGCAGAATTATTGGTGCGGCAGGCACTGGAAGTTGAACCCAACGCGGTGGTAATTGGAGATGAAAGCAAGTATTCAACTGTTAAGCAAGCCTTATCGGGGAGTGACATTAAAGTCTATGCTGGTGCCAAAGCTGTGCAGCAAATCGTAGAAATGGAAACCATTGACATGGTACTTGCGAGTATAGTGGGCTATGCTGGATTGGCGAGCACCCTCAATGCCATCCGACACGGAAAACAGATTGCCTTGGCTAATAAAGAAACGCTTGTTGTTGCCGGCGACTTGGTCACCCGTGAAGCACAAAAACATGGTGTAAACCTATATCCCGTTGACTCAGAGCACTCCGCCATTTTCCAATGCTTAGTCGGGGAATGGAACAATCCCATTGAGAAAATTTACCTTACAGCTAGCGGAGGTCCCTTTCGGGGAAAGAAACGCGAAGAGCTCGCTCAAGTGACACGGGAACAAGCGTTGAAACATCCCAATTGGAGCATGGGGGCAAAAATCACTATCGATTCTGCCACTTTGATGAACAAAGGACTAGAGGTGATTGAAGCCAAATGGTTGTTTAATTTAAAGGATGAACAAATCGATGTTATCGTGCATCCACAAAGCATTGTACACAGCTTGGTTCAATTTCAGGATGGGAGTATGAAGGCACAGTGGGGACTTCCGGACATGAAACTACCCATTCAATATGCTTTCGGTTATCCCGAGCGGATGCCCAACCAGTTTCCCCGTTTTAACTTTTTGAACTATCCAACCCTTGCCTTTGAACCGGCTGATAAAGAGACCTTTCGGAATTTGGCACTCGCCTATTCAGCCATGAAAACAGGCGGTAACATGCCTTGTATCATGAATGCTGCCAACGAAGTCGCTGTCGCTGCCTTTCTAGAGAACAAAATCTCCTTTCTTGAAATTAGTGCGTTAATTGAGAGCACCATGACGAAGTGTTCCTTTATCGCTCAGCCAAGTTATGAGGACTATATTGCTACCGACCAAGCTGCGAGGCAGATAGCAACTGAGTGGTAATGAAACCTTAAAGTTTATAAACATCGCCTCCATTAGGGCGAAATAACCGTAAATTTATACACTGATTCAATCGAATGTTTATTAAAATCGCACAGCTCTTTTTGAGTTTAACCATACTCGTCACCCTCCACGAATTCGGTCATTTTTGGTTTGCCAAACGTTTCAAATGCCGGGTCGACAAGTTCTATCTCTTTTTTGATTTCTTGTTTCCATTTGCCAACATGATGAATTTCGCTCTTTTCAAAAAGAAAATTGGCGATACCGAGTATGGCATTGGTTGGTTTCCTTTCGGCGGATATGTACAAATTGCTGGTATGGTGGATGAACAAATGGATGAGTCCCTGCTCCACACCGAGCCCCAACCATGGGAATTGCGTAGCAAGCCCGCTTGGCAACGTTTATTGGTGATGATGGGGGGCATTCTGGTCAACTTCCTACTTGGTATTTTAATTTATTGGCTAGCACTGTTCACTTGGGGCAAGGAAACGTTGCCCATGGCCAATGTCCCAGAGGGACTCAGCGTAGACAGTGTTGCGATGCAAATGGGACTTCGCAATGGGGACTACATTACTTCATTGGACGGCATCCCTGTCAACAATATCAAACGCATCCCCTATGACATTGTCATGAATGGCGTGGGGCACATCGAAGGGGTACATGCTGATGGTCAAAAGTTTGATATTGCGGTGACCAATGATGACCGTGCGCACATCCTCAAAAACATTAAACACACTGGATTTGTTACCTTCCGATTTATCCCTGAAGTGGCAAGTATTGATAGCACCAGTTTTGCTGCTAACGCCGATTTGAAGGCAAAGGACCGCATTATTGCCATTAACGAAACCCCTGTCACTTATTTTGACGAGCTTACCACTCAACTTAAACTGAACCGCGGCAAGAAGGTCAATCTCACTATATTACGCAATCTCGACACTGTAAAAACCACCTGTCAAGTCAGTGAAGCTGGTATTATTGGGTTCAAACCAAAACCGTATAAACTTCCGAAAGTGGTGGAACAGAATTTTACCCTAGGAGAGGCATTCGTTCAAGGAGCAAAAGATGGTTTTGAAATGATAAACATGCAGGTACGTCAATTTTACGTGCTCTTTACCGTTAAAGATGCCCACCAACAAGTCGGTGGTTTTTATACCATGGTGCAACAAATGGATCCTGAATGGGATTGGCAGCATTTCTGGATGTTTACCGCCTTTTTATCCTTAGCCCTTGCCTTTATGAATTTTCTACCAATTCCAATGTTGGATGGAGGTTACATCATGTTCATTCTGTGGGAAATGATTACCGGTAAAAAAGTTTCGGACAAGGTTATATATTATGCGAATAATATTGGGTTATTTATTGTTTTAGGATTGATGATTTATGCTAATCTTGACTGGGCGCGCAACTAACTACCTACTTTCAGTTTTAACGTTAATGGTATCGGTGCTTAATGCACAAACCAAAACCATTAGCGACAAAGATGTAACCCGTGAAACGGCGGCAGCGCATAAGGTTTTTATTGTCCCCTTTGAGTCCCGCATGTATATGAGCGAGGTGGATCACCGTTTCAACGAGGAAACCAATATGTCTTCAAAGGAAATTCGCTTTCGTTTTAGAATGGGGTTAACAGAAGCCATTAACAGGAGCTTCAAATCACTTGGATACACGGCCATTAACCCATTGCTTGATACAGCCAAGTACATAAAGGATTTATACACCATTTATGGTAATCTTGGGTATGCTTACCTGCGCATACCAGACCAAAACAATTACAAAGTTCCAACTAAGGAAAAAGAGGAGCGTAAGGTTCAAAAAGGACAATTAACGGTTGAGACCCATTCAGAAGAACGCTTCATGGATGCGCGCCTGAGTGATACAAAACTATTACCCTCCTTGCATTCAAAATATGCCACGGATGTTTTTGTGTTTATCAACCAGCTCGATATAAAAGCAGCTAACTCCCAAGAAGAAATCATACCAGGAGAGGCTAAACGCAAACTGGTTGTGCATTATACCATTTTCACTACTGAGGGTGTTGAAATTAACAGTGGCGTAGTAGTTGAATTGATTGAGGCGGATTTGAACAATCCTAAAAAAATCATTGAAAAGTACTTTCCGAAAGTTGCTCAACAAATTTCGCAACGGGTTACCAAGGCACTAAGTGCGCCTGTTAAGAAACAATAATCCCGTATCGTTCCATACAGATGCTTGAATAAAGTACCTTAATACTTCTTCATCCTTGCTGTTCAATGTATTGAAATCCTGCCAAGTGACTTGTTTTCGCTTGCCTCTATCCAACCAATCAAATGGGTCGACAAGCAAATTGGCTCTCTGAAAGCCATACCGAACGCCTTCAAAGGTTCTTTTACCTCCCCAAAACATTGCACCTGGCCAG
>CANGWA010000252.1 GCA_947457335.1 Sphingobacteriaceae bacterium | reverse complement strand
TTCTTGTCTTATTTTCTGCAAGCTGGTGAACCACTACTATGTGGAACGACAAGGGTATTAGTTTCAATGCTTTTTTGAGTGCCGACTGAAAGAGGGTGACTATTCAGTCTTGTTCAAAATAGAAAAACCCACTGTTAAACCAGGCTGTAGGTTGTAACCTCTGAATTTCAAATCAAACACATTTCCCTGGGCCTTCAAATACGCTAAAGCCATTAGTTCGTAGTGCTCTTTTATTCGGAAACGGCAACCAGTTTCTAATTGCAAGCACGATTGGCTGTCGAAGAAAAACTCCGTCGATTGACCTGTTCGTGTTTCGACACCATTAATCTGTTTAAAGGTGCTTTTGGAGTGGATCAAGAGAGCGAATTGTTGGGCCAAGCCTGCACCAATCACTAAATTTTTCTTTTTGCCTAGGAAGTGTTGATAGGCAACTGGGACATAGAGGCTGTGGTTTACGCTTTTAAAAGAAATCAATTCCTCAAACGGGGCAATGGCCATCGCATCGGTGAGCTGCATAGACATAAAGTTCTTATAAACATAAGAAGACCTTTCATATCCCAAACCAGCAAACAAACGTCCGTTCCGCTGCGTGTTTTTGAAATAATGGCATTCTACATGCTGCGTTACCGTGAACACTTGGTTGGGAAAACGTGTAAATTTCTTTCCAAAATAAGGTTGGTAGTATAAATTGTACCCACTGCCCATGCGCAGTTGATAGCCATTTTGAGCGAAACTAGCAGTGAGCAAGAAAAGACAACTTGCCAGGAGGAGGAGGGGGGATGTGTTCATGGTTTTTCAAATGTATGGAATGGATGTTTATGCTCAACAACGATTTATGTCCGCCTTTAGTATGTGCTAGTTCGCCCCTATCCGTTTAGGCATAACCTTTTGTGTGTTAGGTGTACTAAGCGATTCTCTTTGTTGTGTCAATTAAAATTTTTTGTAAAAATGGAATGACCAGCGAGTTGTATTGAAAATTAGCAACAATTTTGATATAAAAGTGTTAAAAGGCGATTTATAATAGATAGCCTAAGGTTCCTGAATATTGGAATGACGCGCCAAAACGCCCATTCCCGTCTCTTGATAGTGCGTGGTTTTCGGTATCCGATTCGACAAGAATAAACCTAGTTGGGGTAACCGATAATTACCCTATTCCGCTATCTTTGTGCCTTATTTCCTTCAAGCATGAAACCATCCTTACCACGTGGCACGCGTGACTTTGGTCCCGCCGACGTTCAAAAACGCAATTACCTGTTCACGGTGCTCAAGCGTCATTTTGGTTTGTATGGATTTGCACCCATTGAAACACCGGCAATGGAGCAATTGGAGACCCTTACGGGCAAGTATGGGGACGAGGGGGATCAGCTTATCTTTAAAATCCTCAATTCCCGTCTCAATGAGAGTTCTGAAAAGAACCAGGTAGCAGGGGCATTTAACGAAATGCTGGAGGCGGGTAAGAGCTCTAAACTGCTCACCGAACGGGCGCTTCGCTACGATCTTACAGTGCCTTTTGCGCGGTTTGTGGTGATGAATCAACACCAATTGGTTTTCCCTTTTCGCCGTTATCAAATTCAACCAGTATGGCGCGCCGATAAGCCACAAAAAGGCCGCTACCGTGAGTTTTGGCAATGCGATGCCGATATTATTGGTTCTGAATCACTGGTGAACGAATTGGATTTGATGGCGTTGATGGATAGTGCTTTTGCAGAATTGCAGCTGCCAGTCACCATTCGTCTCAACAATAGAAAAATACTCAACGGCCTCGCTGCTGCTGCCGGTCACGCCGATCAACTCACCGATATTACTGTAGCCATTGACAAGCTCGACAAAATTGGCGTAGAGGGTGTTGTAAACGAATTGGCGTCCAAAGGCATCAGTCCTAAAGGAATCGATTTTCTCACCCCGTTGCTGCGCTTCCAGGGGAATCAGCACGAAAAAATTGAATTGTTGCGATCGCTCATTGGCAAACACGAGGTGGGTGCAAAAGGAATTGAAGAAATAACTTATTTGTTTGAGAATGCATCGGTAAAACATGCAGAATTGCAATTTGATCTTACTTTGGCAAGGGGGCTGAACTACTACACTGGTACAATCTTCGAAGCCTCTGCGAACGCAGGTACGCTAACCTCCTCGATTCTCGGAGGTGGGCGTTACGATGATTTGACGGGCATTTTCGGACTCAAACAGATGAGTGGCGTGGGTATTTCGTTTGGTATCGACCGTATTTATGATGTGATGGAAGAGTTGAATCTCTTTCCAGAAGCAGCAAGCAAGGCTACGGCCACCACGCTGATGTTTGTCCACTTTGATGTGGCTGCTCAACGCCATTGTTTGCAGTTAGCCGCTGTATTGCGCGCTGGAGGCATTGCTTGCGAAGTGTATCCCGATGCGGGAAAGAAAACCAACAAGCAATTCGATTATGCTAATAAGCGGCAGGTGCCCTATGTGGTGACGGTTGGCAGTGATGAAATGGCATCGGCAGTATATCCCTTGAAGAACATGCAAACTGGTGAACAACAAAAACTAACGCTTAACGGCATCCTGGATGCTTTGAAATAATATGAAATTCGTTATTGATCACACACAACCCATCACGTTGCAGGAGCTGCAATCGTTTCTTCACCACCCCGGCGCCAAGGTAGAGCTGAGTGCAGCAAGCCGTAAGGCCATTGTGGACTGTAGGAACTACCTCGATGATAAACTGCAGCGCATCAATCGGCCTGTATACGGCATCAATACTGGCTTTGGTTCGTTGTGCAATGTAATTATTCCGCCTTCGCAAATTGAACAGCTACAAGAGAATTTAGTCAAGAGCCATGCGTGCGGCATGGGAGAAGAAGTGCCTTTGGAAATTGTGCGGTTGATGTTGTACTTAAAGGTGCGTTCATTGTCTTACGGCAAGAGCGCTGTGCAGCTTACCACAGTTGAACGGCTCATTGATTTTATCAATCTCAATATCTTGCCAGTTGTTTACACACAAGGCTCTTTAGGTGCTAGCGGTGATTTGGCACCCTTGGCACATTTATGCCTACCCCTATTGGGCATGGGTGAAGTGTGGTACCAAGGCAAGAAAGGGGATGCAGCGAGTGTGCTAAGTGCCTGTCGATTAACAGCGGTCAAACTAGCCTCTAAGGAGGGATTGGCCTTGCTCAATGGAACGCAATTCATGAGTGCGTATGCGGTATGGTGTTGCATTCAGGCCCAAGCATTAACCGGATGGGCTGAAGCCATTGCGGCGATGAGCGCCGACGGTTTTGATGCGCGTCCTGATCCGTTTGTAGAACACTTGCACACCATTCGTCCCCACCCCGGACAATTGGCTGCAGCCCGCAGCATGCGCGGGTGGCTGGAAGGTAGTGAAATCATTGTCTGTGAAAAAGCACATGTTCAGGATCCGTATTCGTTTCGCTGTATTCCGCAGGTACACGGGGCTTCCCGCGATACCTTGGCGCATGTGATGCGCGTGGTAGAAACAGAAGTAAACGCTGTGACCGACAATCCCACGGTTTTTCCTGAAGAGGACGAAGTGTTGAGTGGGGGGAATTTTCATGGACAACACCTAGCCTTGGTGCTTGATTTTCTTGCGATAGCACAAGCAGAGCTGGCGAATATTTCTGAACGCAGAACGTATTTGCTAATAGCGGGACAACGCGGATTGCCGCCATTTTTAACGGCAGAAGCCGGTTTGAATTCCGGTTTCATGATTCCCCAATACACGGCCGCTTCCATTGTGAGTCAAAACAAACAATTGTGTACACCGGCGTCGGTAGATAGTATTGTGAGCAGTAATGGGCAAGAAGATCATGTGAGTATGGGAGCCAACGCAGCAACGAAGTGTTTCAAGGTGATTCAAAACGTAACGCGGGTATTGGGTATTGAATTGCTCAATGCGGCACAAGCATTGGAGTTCCGCCGCCCTTTAAAGTCCTCACCCCGCTTGGAGCAACTGCATGCCGCCTTCCGCAAGAAGGTTCCTTTTATGCAAAATGATCAGTATTTATCAGGGATGATGCGGGATGCGGAAGCGTTTGTCGCCTCTCACGATTCATCGGTGTATTGATGCGTGTTTTTTTCTCCTACCTCCTACTGTTGTGCTTGGTGATGCAAACACCAGTAGCAAAAGCTTGTCAATGTCCCGTGGTTGCCCTCGATCGTTCGCTTACGGCGAATTATCAGTTGATTT
>CANGWA010000251.1 GCA_947457335.1 Sphingobacteriaceae bacterium | reverse complement strand
TTTGTAAGGTGTAATGCGAACGGGATAGAGGTGGCAACTGATTGGTTTTTTCCACGTGATTTTCCCTTCTAAGTAAGCTTGTTCAATGGCGCATTTGGCAATTTTGTTTTCATCAAAAAAAACAAAGGCGCATTCTTCACCTTCACCCACAAGGGTGGTGGTGTAATCGCCATCGCTGTCTTTTACCCAGGTACCGTGTTTTTTAACGGCTTTTAATCCCTTGGCGGTCATGTAGGGTTTTACTTTTTCCAACACACCGTCAAGCACCGGCAGTTCCTCTTCGTCCAATGGCGCTCCGCTTTCGCCGGCTACGCAGCATTCGCCCTTACAGGCGTTAAGGTCACAAACAAATTTGCGTTTGATGAGGTCTTCGCTGACCAAGGTGTTGTCGATCGCAATCATTGCTGCGAAGATAATAAAAGGCTTTGATAGGCTGTGAACTAAAGCGAGACATTCCCCGCCATGTAAGCTCCCAAATGTTTTTCAAGTATGGCTTTGTAAGCCGGCGTGGTTTTAAAAGCGGTAAAGAATTCATTGAACAATAACCGGTGGTTGCTGTTCTTAGGCAAGGCAAAGGCAAACGGGTCTTTACTCACCGTGAGTGGCTTCTGAATTTTTAAAACCTTCGTGGGATTCGTTTTCAGAAAGTACTGAAAGTGTATTGCGTCTACATAACCAAACAACAACACATTCTTGCTGATCTCCAACATCATCACGTAATCGTCTGGTTTGGCCACCGTTTTTAAATCCTGCAGATAGGTCTTTTTGAGGTCGTTTATGTAATAGTTCAGACTGGTATTGGTTACCGTAAGCGCCGACATGGCCCCCAATACGCGCATGACATCGTCTTTTGTTTTGTTTTTTATTTCAGGGGCATTGCCGTTGGTTACACAAAACGCCACGTGTTTGAGGTACGGCACAGTGAAATCAACCTCGCGGCTCAATTCGGCTGAAGGGGTTACAGAGGTGAGTCCAAAATAGTTGGCGTTGCCTGATTTCATGGCGGCCAGCACAGAGGCTTGGTCTTTGTGTTGCACATAGCGAAAACCAACAGGTTTCTTTTTCTTGGTGGCCAACCACAAGAGGTATTCATTCATGATGTCTACCTCAATGCCTCTAACGGTGGCACTTTCAGGGTAGGCATAGGGTGTGCGGTTCTGGTAATGAATGATGAGGCTATCTTGTCCGAATACGGCTACGCTTGTAAAAAGCACTAGCAGCAAATAATTCAACTTTCTCAATTGGTGGTAAAACATTTAGTGTGCTAAGGTATATGCATGACTGCAATGAAGGGTGGACTTTTGTCCCTTTCTTTAAGGAATTTTACAACGGGTATTTGTTCAAAAGCTGTAATTTTGAATTAGCATGAGCGAAATCGTCAATAAAGTAGCGGCCAGCGGCTTAATCACCATTGATTTGGAAACGTATTTCCCACCGTTCGCGGTAAAAACGCTTGACATTGCCACGGGCTTGTACGAGGGACTGATGTTGCGTGAAAAGGATTTTCGGGAGTTCGTCAAAAACCACGATTGGTCGCAGTACCGCGATACGATTCTTGCAGTGCATTGTTCGGCCGATGCGATTGTGCCAGTGTGGGCCTACATGCTCATTGCGACCAGTGCAGCCCCTTTTGTTAAGCAGTTGACATTTGGTACGGCAGAGGAGGCACTCCACGAATGGTACAAACAAGCCATTGCAGCCATTTCACTCGAACCCTTTCACGCTGCGCGCGTGGTGGTAAAGGGGTGTGGCGACAAACCAGTACCCGATAGTGCTTACGTGTACCTGGCGCAACACCTTCAGCCAGTGGTCAAAAGCATGATGTATGGTGAACCGTGTTCTACTGTTCCGCTTTACAAAAAGAAGTAAGAACGTGTTGGTAACGCATCGACGGGCGCATAAACGCCCGTGTTAAAAGTCATTTACCTTTACGGGTTGTTCAGAGCATTTCATGATTAGTTGTTGGGCGCCTTTACCCGCTTTGCGCTGGGCTGCCGCTACAATCGGGGGCGCACGTTGACGTGATGTGTTTACGCCAATTGACGGCTGAGACTGCGATTGGTGGTTACTTATTTCTACCTGCCTGCTTGTAAAACGGCGAGTCGTTGTTGTGTAAAGTAGCGTTAACGAACATGTGCAGTGAAAGGGGAGGCCGTAAGGTGCGTGAGGGACACGCAAGGCTTGGTTCTTCTCGTCCCCGCACAAAAGGGCATTCGTGTTTTTCGGCTAAGGCCCTTTTGCTGCGTGGGACGAGAAAACCGGAGCGCAGCGGAGCCTGGAGTGGCCCGACCCCCGCACAAATGGGGGAAGGTGATTTTTGGAGGGGACCCATTTGCTGCGTGGGGGCACGCCCAAAAAGACAAAATGGTTGCGCGTAGTATTTTGGTGAGTTGAGATATTTTCTTCATACGATGCACACGATTTAACCGTTTAAATAAAAAACAATTTATGCGATTCATTCAACGATTAGCGGTTGCGGTGCTGTTGAGCACCTTGTTGACCGCCTGCGCCATGGTGAGCACCACCCAATTGCCAGTGGCCGATAGAAAGGTGGAAGTGTATGTGACCGGTGCGCCTACCAAGCCTTACACGGAAGTGGCGTATGTAGAGTGCATGGGTTCGGCGTACCACTCAAACACGCGCCTGCTTAAAAAATTAACGGCCAAGGCCGATAAAGCAGGTTACGATGCGTTGATTCAAGTGGAGTTCAAGTACATTTTTTTAACGCCGTATATTACAGCGGTGGCGGTTAAGTACCGCTAGCAGTATCGTGATCAAATTGCATACGGCTTAATTTTTGGTAGAAGCCACCTTCTACTTGCATGAGCTCATGGTGCGTACCCGATTCTTTGACGATGCCTTTATCTAGGACAATAATTTTGTCGGCGTTACGAATTGTTGCTAAGCGGTGAGCGATTACCACGCTGGTTCGTCCCATCATTAATTTATCGAGGGCTTCTTGCACCAAGCGTTCACTTTCGCTATCGAGGCTGCTGGTGGCTTCATCGAGAATCAAGATGACGGGATTTTTAAGCACGGCGCGGGCAATGGCGATGCGCTGCCTTTGTCCCCCCGACAATTGAATGCCACGTTCTCCGACCTTGGTTTCAAATTTATCGGGAAAGGATTGAATGAATTCGTACGCATTGGCTTGTTTAGCGGCGGCTTCAATTTCGGCTTCGGTGGCATTGGGTCGACCGTAAGCGATGTTGTCGCGAATGGTGCCAGCGAACAAAATAACGTCTTGCGGCACAAGGGCAATTTTTTTGCGCAATTCGGTGAGGGAATAGTCGCGGCTCTCTTTTCCATCGATTTTAATGCTTCCGGAAACGGGGTCGTAAAAACGCAGAATAAGCGACGCAATGGTGGTTTTGCCAGAACCGCTGGAGCCCACAAGGGCAATGGTTTCGCCTGAATTGGCCGAAAAACTGATGCTGTTGAGTACGGCAAAATCGGGGCGTGAAGGGTAGCGGAACGAAACGGCGTCGAAAGCAATATTGCCCTGTGATTTATGCGGCTGTGTGGTGTCGTTGAGGTCAATGCCTTCAATTTCTCCATCAATTAATTCGAACACGCGGTCGGTAGCGCCCAGTGCACGCTGAATGGAGGCGATTTGCTCAGGTAAACCGCCAAGAGAGCCCGCCACAAAAAGCGATAACATCATAAACGTACCAAACGCTTCTGGTTTGATGCTGTGATCTACTTTTAAGGCGAAGAGCATTTGCCAAAGGATAAAGAAAATGGAGCCAAACACAAACACCATCACGAAGGAGAAAAAGGTGCCTCTGAGGATGCCGTATTTTAATCCGAACGCTCTCACCTCATTGGTAATGCGGTCGTAGCGGCCAATTTCATACTGTTCGTTGGTAAATGTTTTTACATTGGTAATACCGGTAAAGGCCTCTCCGACCACCACGTTGGATTCTGCAATTTTTTCTTGATAGGTTTTGGAGTACTTGCGAATGCGGCGTGAAAATAAAATGGCGACAACGGTTAACGGCGGAATGATGATTAAAAACCATTTGGCAATAACCCAGTCGGTGCGGGTCACGAGCAGAAAGAGACCGCCAATGCCGACGATGGATTGGCGAATGAATTCGGCGATGTTGATGGTGAAGGCGTCGCCAAGCACGTTAATATCGGTGGCAATGCGGCTGCTTAGTTCTGCCACTTGATTCTTGGAGAAGAAACTCA
>CANGWA010000250.1 GCA_947457335.1 Sphingobacteriaceae bacterium | reverse complement strand
TCAAAAGAAAATTGCAGCGCATCAACCCGACATCATTGTTGCCCCAGCTGCGTCTGCAGAAATAGCCTTCGTTAAGACCTCCATCCCGATCATCTACATCACTGATGGCACTTTTGGTAGCTGTTTGAATTATCATAAAGTACTTACCAACCTCATCGCTTTTAACATTCGACAGGGCAACGAAATTGAACGGCGTGCAATACATAACTGCCGTTATGTTGTGGTCTCTTCTGAATGGGCTGCTCAATCGGTTATAGAGCAGTATCAAAAAAGTGCTGAACAAGTGAAGACTTTCCCATATGGGGCCAACTTTGATCTCTTGCCAACAAGTATGCCACAAGAACAATCCGTCCGTCCATTTAAATTGTTATTTGTTGGCGTGTATTGGGAAAGCAAGGGGGGCGCCATTGCCTATAAGGCTTTTAAAATTTTAAAGAACAAGGGGTTAGCTGTTACGCTGACCATCATGGGCTGCGAGCCTCCTATGGATGTTGTTTCGGAAGGTGTTAGTTTCATTCCATTCTTAGATAAAAACAAGAGCGAGGGGCAACAAAAAATGAAGGAGATTTATGCTTCGCACCACTTGCTCCTGCTGCCTACCCGTTTTGACTGTACGCCCATCGTCATTAATGAAGCCAGTGCTTTTGCCATGCCAGCACTTGTAGCCAATTCAGGAGGGGTGGCTGGCCATTTAAAAGACGGTGTGAATGGTTACCTTTTACCCTATGAGGACCAAGGTGAAGGATATGCGCAACGTATCGAAGAACTTATCGAGCAGCCAGACCGTTATGCTCAATTGAGAAACAGTTCACGTGCCCTTTATTTGGAAAGCTTGAATTGGGATATCTGGAAAAAAAACTTTGCAGCCTTACTCACTTCCTTGAGCGAATAAGGCATTTCAATGCCAATCGCAGCATAAGCAGTGGTTGACGTTGCCCCTCTGAAAGAGAAGATTTTTTGTAGGCACTATAGGCTACGTATCCTAAATTGGTATAACCACAGCTATCGTACCAGAACTTCTGAACTACCTTTCGAATCGCCGTTGGAGGAAGAGAGGTATTGTTAAGTAGGGTCTTCTGTAGTTCAACGAGGCTCTTTTCTATCGCAATCAAATCCCCTTCACTTCTTATGAATTCATTGTTCCCAACCTTGTGCAGTGAATGTAAGGTCGCTTCGTCAAGATGAATTCCCATGCTCGCCAGGTAATCTTCACGGATACGTTTACTTCCCTGCAATTGTTGGGTGCGTTGTAAATTGGATACCTGGGAAGGGTGCTGACGGTATAAGAGGAGTGGTACAGGAAGATGCCCTAATTCGCCTTGCGCCGTCAATTTGGTCCATAAACGGTAATCCTCTACATGCTTGAAATCACTTTCATAACGCAACAAATTGTCCACCCGATTATTTCTAATCATCACACTAGGGTGACAAAAACATGTTGTAAAAACCAATACCAATTTAAGCTCTTCGCTACTAAAATTTGAAGTTGAGCGCGTCTTTGATTTTCGATCGAATAAGTAGTAATCTGAATCACAGGCTATCCATTCTGGATGTTGCTGCATTGCGGCTACTTGCAATTTCAACCTTTGAGGAAGTGCCACGTCATCGGCATCCATGCGCGCAATAAACGCCCCCTTTGCTTCTTGAAATCCACGGTTGAGAGCGGGAATTAAACCCTGGTTGTTCTCAAAATGAATGATTTTTAAGCGGTCGTCTTTAATCTGTTTGAGAATGGAGGCTGTCTTATCGGTTGAACCATCGTTGATGATGATGAATTCAAAATGTGTGTACGATTGATTAAGGATGCTATCAATCGCCTCCTTCAAATAGTTCTCGCCATTGAAAACTGGCATCACCACGGATATCAAATCAACTTGAGACATGTTCTTTTAGCAATAGTAAAATGTCTTTATCCACTTGTTGATCGAATTTACGAGCAAAGAAACGTTCTTTTTCTTGGATGAGCCTTTCAAAATCTGTTTTTCTCCAAATCCTGGGGTATTCAGGACCAGAGCCCCAATCGATCATTCTTAAATCATTAGCAATGGCCTTTGGGGCATTGAGCAAATTAAGTAAAAGCGATTGTGTAAATAATTCATCGGCACAAAGGGTATAGCGATAAGGCCGCAACAATGCGGGGTTTTGTTTCAATTGATTGCATACTTCGGTTAACGATTTCCCTGTAATATTAAACCAATTTGACCCTCCGAAATACTTGCCTTTTACAGCGCGTTTATAACCAGTTACTTTTTGAATACGTTGCACCACGCCATTTAACCGTCTAACGATGCGAGGAAAGTGCTGGCTGTTAAAATGAAAATACTGTAATCGACTCAAGCCACCATCTGCCCATTGTGGATCGGGAAGTGGGAAATAGGACATGAATTCTGTTCCCTCATTGGCTTTTAAAAAAGCCTCAAAAGCGGTTAATGGTTGAGTTGGAAAATCTTGTCCGCTAATTAAAAAAGCATAATCCGGTTGAATGGCAGAAGCCGCTTGCATCAATGCAATGGTGGCTTTTATCTGTCCATAACTTCCCCAATACACTTTGAATCGTTTTTCAATCATATGCACACGAGGCGACGACGTATAGGTCTTTTTTAATGTCTTATGCACGTCTGGGGATTTGGCATCGACATGTATAAAAACTTCAAAAGAGGGGTGTTCAAGCAGTGTGTCGACCAATAAACAAGCTTGTTCTGGATAACGGTGGACTAATATGAGGGCGGCAATCTTCATAAAAGCACCCAATCGGAGGCGTTAATACCAATTTCAGTGGCTTCCTGGTGAGTAAACCATTGTCTCGGCATAACGGTTATTGCATCTGTTTTCTGATTGAGCCAGGCACCCCACCAACTAAAACTGCTGTTGGCAATGATGTTGTGGTGACAAAGGGACATGAGGTGCATATCCCACACAGCATTTTCAGCATGTGCTACGATTATTTGACCGTGTGGATGATTAAAATGGGCAGCACACCATTCTGGATCATCTGAAAAAACCATTAAAGAAAATGGTCCGATTCGCTGCTCAAGATAGTGGATGGCAGCAGCGTAATATTCAGGACTGCAAAGGCCATGAAAGGCACCGGCCTCTTTTGAATCGACGTAATCCCCTCTTCGAACATGCAATGAAACAGTGGTCCCTTCAAAAAGTTTTTTTTCTAATTGGATTATGGCCGAAGGTTTATCGGGCTTTGGGGTAAAAATTTTCAAAAGCTCTGCTTTTACCTCATGAAAATACTTTTCATTTTGCCAAAATCCTTCCAAATAAACATTTGCCGGTAATTCATGGAACCAAGGCTGAAAGGACTGTCCCTTTTCCGATGCATGCACATACTTTTTTTGAAAAGGGTTGAAGCGGTTAATGAGACGCTTCCATGGTCCAGCCGTTGCATCAAACCTTGCTAATTGCGCTGGCTCAAGCGCATTTGGGTGGATGCCAAATACACCTAGTTCATAATGACGCTTTGTCCACGCCCCTGCCGGATTGCGTTCCAAGAATGCTAAGTCCAAATGCAGCGGAACACCATGTTTTTGAGCCAAAGCAAAGCCAGCTCCGAATTGAAACATCTGGTTGCCTAAACCACCCATTAACTTAACAACAATCATTTTAGCAATGCTTTATACAGGTCGAGATAATTGTCCGTTATTTTCTCCCAGGAATACTTCTTCTCCCAATTTTCAAATGCTGTTTTGGCCATTTGTTCACGTTTGGATTTATCGGCAATAAGCTGATTGAGCAGTTTAACTGATTCCTCAATACGTGCATGACTGAAACCATTGCCATCTTTTTGTGTCGGAAGAATTGCCCCTCCACCCGTCCAACGCGCAATCTCCAAGGAATTGCCAACATCAGTAGAAAGAAAAGGCAATTTGGCAGCAGCACACTCAAAAAGCACTATAGGAGAACATTCAATATTGGATGAGAACAAAAAAAGATTGGCTTGTTTATAGGCTGCAACTGTGGCGGGGCGGGATAAGTAGGTGAAAATAACCCTTTTTCTGCCCAACAAGGTCCTGCTAAATTTTAACCAAGCCAATGCAGGATGTTTGATGTATTGTCGACCAAAATGTTCGTGATTGTTACCAATCATGAGCAAGGTCGCTTTACCTGTTTTTGCTTTTAGAAAAATTTCAATGGTTTCGCGATGACCTTTCCAGCCAGTGTATGAACCAACGTGCAGGACGAGTAAGTG
>CANGWA010000249.1 GCA_947457335.1 Sphingobacteriaceae bacterium | reverse complement strand
CCTTTGCCTCTGACTTCCATTTTAGCAGTCAACAAACCCTTGATTTCGTTACATTGGATCCATCCAAGGCTCCTTCGGCGGCACAGGTTGCGGGATTTATTAATGAAAATGTATTGAATAACAGTGCTACCAAGGTAGCTGTTTTGAAATCAGAGAATGACAACCTTGGTTATACCCACACCCGTTATGTTCTTCAATATAATGGAACGGAAGTAGCGAGACGTCAAATTATCTCCCACGTGAAGGATGGTAAATTAATTTCACTCAACGGTGAAATGTACGAGCCTAAGACACCCTCTAACAACTTGAGTTTGAGCGAAGCGGTTGCTCTCTCGAACGCATTAAAGCATGTTGGAGCGGAGAGGTATATGTGGGAAAATAAGGCTGAAGAAGCGCACATGCGTCAAGTTTTAGAGGATCCTAACTTCACCTATTATCCTAAGGGTGAGCAAATCATTTTCGAAAAGGATGGTAAATCCCTCTATACATGGAGGTTTAATATTTATGCTGAATCCCCATTGTCACGCGCCTATGTGTTCGTTGATGCGTCCAATGGTCAAGTGGTTGAAACAGAAAATCTTATTTGTAGTGCTAATGTCACAAATACAGTCGTGACAAAGTACAGTGGTACCCAAACGGTAACGGCGGACTTTAACGGATCGATTTACCAGTTTAAAGAGACAGCCCGTGGACTTGGGATTGAGACATACAATATGCAGGCTACCACAAATTACAATACAGCTGTCAGTTATACAAACACAGTCTCAAACTGGACAATTGTGAATAACACCCAAGGTGGGCGCGATGCGCATTGGGGGGCAGAGAAAACATATGATTACTATTGGTTTATTCATAACCGTAACAGTATTAATAACAACGGATTCAAACTCATCAGTTATTGCCGATATGGTACTAACTATGTGAATGCGTTTTGGGACGGCCAAAGGATGACATATGGCGATGGAAGCACGTCAAGTGGTTATGGTGTATTCACCGCACTAGATGTTTGTGGACATGAAATCACCCACGGTTTAACCTCCAATACAGGTAACCTCACTTATCAAAACGAATCTGGTGCATTGAACGAAGGCTGGTCTGATATTTTCGGTGTTTCCATTGAAAACTACGGGCGCCCATCAAACTGGAACTGGAAAATAGGTGAAGATGTGGTTGCAGGTGGTATGAGAAATATGGCCAATCCAAATCAATTTGGTGACCCTGATTGTTACCTTGGCACCAATTGGTATGCAGGAACCCAGGATAATGGTGGAGTTCACACCAATAGCGGTGTTGCCAATTTCTGGTTCTATTTATTGACAACTGGAGGAATAGGTACGAATGACTTTAATAATACTTATACTGTAACGGGCATTGGAATCACAGATGCTGCAAAAATTGCTTTCCGTGGCATGACCGTTTACTTTACACCTTCTACAAATTACACCAATGCACGTTTGTTAACTGTTCAATCCGCGAAAGATTTATTCGGGAACTGTAGCACGCAAATGATTGCCACGATGAACGCTTGGTACGCTTGTGGTGTCGGAACTGCCTATAATCCTTCGACTGTAGGGGTGGATTATAAGCCGAGCAATACAAATTACTGTACATTACCTGCTACTGTTACATTTAGTAACTTAACTGTAAATGGTAGTAATTACATTTGGGATTTTGGTGACGGAACAACCTCAACAGCTACAAATGCAGTTAAAACCTATACTGCTCCAGGTAACTACACTATTAAGTTAAAAGCAACTGGCTGCAATAACCTCGTAGATAGTACAACAAAGTTTAGTCAGATTGCCATCAATCCAGTAACGACACCTCAGGTGACCGATTATTATGGTTGTAGTAGTTATGGTGCAACATTAACAGCCTTAGGCAGCGGAACAATGAATTGGTACCCTAATATGACCTCTACTACAGCTATAGGCACTGGAGCAACATGGGTGACCCCGCCGTTAGGTTCAAGTGCAACCTTCTACGTGGCAAGTCAAGGTGGCGGGGGACAGTTTGCTGGTGGAGAGCTTGCGCCGGTTAACGGTGGGTATCTAAATAATAATACACACTGGTTAAGTTTTGATGTGAATCAAAATTGCACATTGAATACCATTGACATTGATGCTCAGTTTGCCGGAAACAGAACCATTGTTATCCGTAACAGTGCCAACACACTTGTTTACTCCCTTACGACTTATCTAAATGTTGGTATCAACACGGTAATTATCAATCAAGCTTTAACCACTGGAATGGGGTATAAAATGATGCTTAACGGCGGAAGCTCTGCCATGTATAGAACCACCACTGGTGTTAATTTCCCTTATGCTCTTGGTAACGCTCTAAACATTACTGGGTCGAGTGTTGCAGGAAGTTATATTTGGTTCTATAACTGGAATATCACTGTTCCAGGTTGCGTAAGTAGCAAGGTAGCGGTCAATGCAAATATTACCCAGGGACCTGTGGTTACAGCAACTTCTCCTGTATCTACCATGTGTAAAGATGACCAAGTCAATATGATAGGCTCACCAGCAGGTGGTGTATTTACTGGAGGCAACTTTAATGGTTCTACTTTTGCTCCAGTCAGCTCTGGGACTTACAATATCGTATATACTTATACAGACAACACTAGCGGTTGTCCTGGTTACGATACCTCCATTGTAATGGCTGTCGAAGAATGCGAAGGATTGGCTGAAGCGAATCAGGGTCAATTGAAGGTTTTTCCGAATCCGGCAACTGATATAATTCAAATCTCCGGAGTCCTGGGGAATGGCACCATGAATGTAATTGATGCTACTGGTCGACTTGTCGCAACATTATTGGTTTCTGAAGCGAAGCAAATAAGTGTGGCAGATTTGGCAAAAGGGGTATATATACTTCAATTCTACAACTCCGAAGGCATTCTCACTAACACCACACGATTTGTGAAGGAGTAATTAGAAAAACTGAAATAATTTTCTGATCGGCTTCAGGTAAAGGGTGAAAAAGCCCGGCCTGAGGCCGTTTTGCTTCCAAGCCATCCGGTCCTCTCGATTCGCATTTATTCGGTTCGTAAGGGTGATATTGCTTTGTCCCCCTGTCCTCATTTTA
Organism: Sphingobacteriaceae bacterium; assembly: GCA_947457335.1. Taxonomy (GTDB): domain Bacteria; phylum Bacteroidota; class Bacteroidia; order B-17B0; family Aurantibacillaceae; genus Aurantibacillus. Next base: position 1,127 of record CANGWA010000249.1, on the reverse strand, counting down.
ACAGTTACTTCCTTGAGATAGGCAATCGAAATAGCTCCCTTAAGCACGAAGCGTAACATCAATTCGTAATCCGCGGCACTCTTAAATTTTAAATTGAATAGTCCAAGTGTAGAATACAATTCCCTTTTTACAACAAAAGTAGGATGCGGAGGCATCCATCCCCAATAAAAGGAGTGTTTTTTGTAGTCCCCACTGACCCAATTCCTTACAATTTTTGAAACATTGACACGATCTACATAATGCAGGTCGGCATATACAGCCTGAGCTTGTGTTTCAGTGAAGACTTTTACATAATCCGAAATCACTTGACTGTGCGCATAAAAATCATCGGAATGAAGGATGGCAACAACATCTCCGGTTGCATGTTGAACACCTTTATTTAATGCGTCATAAATGCCAACATCTTTTTCAGAAATAAGGATGGAAATGTTATCCTTGTATTTACCCAATATAGCAAGTGTTGCATCTGTTGATGCCCCGTCAATGATGATGTACTCAATATCCGAATAGTCCTGCTTCAAAACCGACTTTAGCGTATCCTCAATGGTCTCTGCGGAATTATAGGTGACAGTTATGATGGATACTTTCATAAAAGTTGATCGGCAAATAGTCTTAAAGACGGGAAACAAAAATCAGCCTGCGTTGAATTGATTTCGCCAATAAATACCGTTACCATTCCAAGTGATTTTCCAAAAGCAATATCACTGGAGCTATCTCCAACCATAAGGCTTTTAGAAAATTCTATTTCTGGAAAGTCGCTCTTTGCTTGCATGGCCATACCATTGCTAGGTTTTCGACTCGGATGTTTGTCTCCAGCTAGATAGGGTGAATAGTAAACTTTGTCGATGACTCCTCCGTGATAGGCTAATTCGTATAGCATGTTTTTATGGATAAGCTCGAGATCTTCACGTGTATAAATTCCCTTGCCAATGCCTTGTTGATTGGTTACTACTACTGTCCTACCAAATTTTTTAGTCAGATCACGAATAGCTGTTATGGCTCCTTCTATGAATTCGAATTCAATCCAGTTTTTAACATAGTCATCCACCAAGCGCGTATTAATCACGCCATCCCTGTCTAAAAACAGGGTCCATTTTTTATCAATAACTAAATCCTTTAAATACATT
>CANGWA010000248.1 GCA_947457335.1 Sphingobacteriaceae bacterium | reverse complement strand
GCACAGGCAAGTAGTGTCGGTGGAGCAGTGTATACAAAAACCTAAATCGCCGCCATCAGCAAATTAATATCCTTGAAAGGCAAATTAAATTTCTCGCCTAAAAATTCATTGGTGAGAATGCCATTGTAGATGTACACGCCGTTACGAATACCTGCGTCTTTTCTGATGATACCATCAAAGCCTCCTTCGTCGCCCATGTTCACAATAACTTGTGAGAAGATATTGCTCAACGCATACGATGCGGTGCGCGCTACGCGGCTGTTGATATTCGGTACACAGTAATGGATCACACCGTGTTTTCTAAATACTGGATGGGTGTGGTTGGTGATTTCAGAGGTTTCAAACACGCCGCCCTGATCGATACTCACATCAATGATGACCGAGCCGGTTTTCATTTCACTGACCATGTTCTCGGTGACCACGCAAGGCGATCGGCCCTTCGAGGCTTTTAAGGCACCAATGGCTACATCGGCCGTTTTTAGGTGCTTTTCTAAAACTTTGGGGACAATCACGGAAGTGAAGACGCGTGTGCCCAATTGGCTTTGTAACCGACGTAAGCGGGAAGTGGAATTGTCAAATATTTTAACTGTGGCCCCCAAGCCAATCGCTGCGCGTGCAGCAAATTCACCTACTGTTCCAGCGCCAATAATGACCACTTCTGTTGGAGAAATACCACTGATGCCACCTAGAATAGAGCCAACGCCGTTGTTAACATTGCTCAATAATTCGGCTGCAATTAATATGCTGGCACCACCAGCAATTTCGCCCATTGCGCGAATCACGGGAAAAATTCCAGCTTCATCGAGGATAAGGTCAAACGCAACGGTGTTGAGTTTTTTTGAAATGAGTTTTTTGAGAAAATCTTGCGGTTGCACCGGCAATTGCAACGCACTAAACAAGGTTTGTTTGTGCTGCATCAATTCTATTTCTTCCAATGTGGGCGGTGCAATTTTAAAAATAACATCGGCCTTATAAACATCGGCTGCTGAATACACTATTTCTGCACCAGCTTCGCTGTAATCAGAGTCCTCAAAATTCGCCGCTTTACCGGCATTGGATTCAATAACAATGTGGTGGCCGCGGGCCACTAAAAGTGCCACGGCATCCGGCACCAACGGTACACGTGTTTCTTGAAAGGCAATTTCTTTAGGAATGCCAATAAACAGTTTTCCTTTTTTACGGGCAACTTCCAACATCTCCTCTTGCGGCGCAAATCCGCCTTTTGTGAGGGAGAACAAAACGTCCTTATTCATGACCATGTGACAGTGTTTTTAATAGTTCGGTCCGCGGTATACAGGGGCATTACAATCATCAATGCTGCGCTTGCGGGGGCGCATCACAATACCGGCACGGAGTTCTAGGGTGCGGTTGCCTATTTTGACATTGTCGTGGGTGTGACGAAGAACATCGGGGTTATAATGGTATTCTACAAAGGCATGAAATTTTTTGGCGATGGGCATTTCAAATCCTAGGGCGACATCACCACTGAACCAAAATTTAGGAAAGGCATCGCTGAAGCCGGGGAATACGGGGGCCGAATACTTGAACAGGTATTCAAGGCGTGCGCCTAATAGAAAATACCAGTGAGCTAATCCTGCTGCATAATACCCTTTATAATAATTGTTCCATTGAATGTAGGTGTACTTGTTGGTGGCATACGAGCCCGTTCTGTCACCAGTATAAGCATTGGTAAGCCCCATTTCCTTGGCCCCCTTGTTAGCATACTCCACTTCGGTTTGCCAACGGGCAGTGGAGCCCCCTAATTCTAAAAAGGCACCTGCTCCCCAATTGAAAAATTCTTTGGAGATGTGACTTTGTGCGTAGTAATATTTGTAAAGCGAGTCGGTTGCTTTTTTATCGGTGTCGAGGTTCACATAGCGGTGTGCAGACTGTGTGAGTGATCCGAACACGCCAAAACCACGGTACTTGATTTGAGCACCTAAACTCAAACTCAATAACAAAAGGAATAGGGGTAGTTTTTTCATAGATTATGCGCTCACTGCTTCAACAGGAGCAATTTTTTTAACGAGGCCTTGTAAAACTTTGCCAGGTCCCGCTTCTACAAAATGGGTAGCACCATCAGCGGCCATTTGTTGCACACTTTGAGTCCATTTTACTGGAGCCGTTAACTGTGCAATGAGGTTGGCGCGAATGGCTTCGGGATCGGATACGGCGGTAGCGGTGACGTTTTGGTAAACGGGACAAACAGGGGTATTGAAATGGGTATTGGCCAAGGCTGTTGCTAAATTAGCACGCGCGGGTTCCATCAGTGGTGAGTGAAAGGCACCGCCTACAGGCAATACCAAGGCACGCTTGGCGCCAGCTGCTTTTAGTTTCTCACAAGCGATGGTGATGCCGTCTATTGAGCCGGAAATAACGAGCTGTCCGGGACAGTTATAATTCGCCGCTACGACAGTATGGCCACTTGCTGTAATTTCGGCACATACTTCCTCTACCACTTTATCGTCGAGATTAAGAATAGCCGCCATGGTGCCAGGATTGGTTTCGCAAGCGTGTTGCATGGCCGTAGCGCGTTGGTAAACGAGTTTTAATCCGTCTTCAAATGAAAGGCACTTGTTCGCCACCAAGGCTGAAAATTCACCTAGAGAGTGGCCCGCCACCATGTCTGGCTGAAAGCTTTCGCCCAATGTTGCGGCAAGAATAACCGAATGCAAAAAGATAGCCGGTTGTGTAATGCGGGTCTGCTTTAACTCTTCTTCTGTACCACTAAACATTACATCGGTGATACGAAAGCCGAGTAGGTCGTTGGCTTTTTCAAAAAGCCCCTTCGCCAAGGGATTGTTATCGTAAAGGTCCTTGCCCATGCCCGGGAACTGAGAACCCTGACCGGGAAATACATATGCTTTTTTCATAAAATACGGTCTATGGTAATGTTGGTACGAAAGGTAAAGATAAAAGAATGCGGTGAATAACCAAATCAGGTTTGTAGGGGAGTAATCAACCCTTGTGTGTTAGGAGAAATTCTGAATTGGGGTTAAGCTCATCAAATTTTCAACAGACTATAAATGTAGAAGGTTGGCAATTTTTACTACGTAGGACAAGAACAAGCCTGCTGCCAGCATTTTCTTTAGTGCAAAGGTTATTAAATCGTTAGGCGAAGTTACAATTAAGAATATTTAATTATTTCTTACGATTCAGAAAAAGGCGCTACAATATAATAATGTAATGGTTCTCAAACGATTTGCGTAAATCTATTACAGGTATTGGTGGTCAGAGCGACCTTCGAAAAATAACGTAGAAAACAAGGAACGGTTTTGAGGTGCCTCTAGCTGCGGGCAGTCGCTAAACCAACTACACCATTTGTCGGTAACTGCCGACCTTTCGCAGCGGCGAAAAACCGTTCCGTAGTTTTCAAGGTATTTTTCGGCAGTCTTGACTTTTTGCTTCTTTTTTGTCAAGAAAAAAGAAGGGAAAATATATTTAAGAGTCAAAAGAAAAAGCGTAAATATTGGGCGATTCGAGATGATGTCAACGCATAACCGCTCAGATCTATTTTTAAAAATTTGTGCAGTCACAAAGAAAGTTGAGAACCGTATTAAAGAAAGATGAAGAGTTCGATAATAGATAACGCGCGAGAGGGATTGCAGCGGAAATACCATGAAGGACTTTGCCAAAAAGTAGTTGGACGAGGAGGCCCGAGTCCATTTATGGCGAGGGACCCCACAGGCCTACTACTTTGGCAAAGGACAAATGGTATTGCAGCGGAAAGCCCGACCCCCGTAGCAGAAAGGACTCACTTTATACATACAAAAAATCCTTTCGCTACGGGGGACTCGCCCAAATGCTCAATACGGAACACTCAGTTTTCAAAATGGGGTAGAGGGTAGGGGGTGGAGGGTAGAGTCAACGCTTCAATTCTCAACTCTCCATTCTCAATTTTCAATTGCTCTCAACTTTCAACTCTCAATTTTCAATTCTCAACTTTCCATTCTCAACTCTCAACTCTCAACTCTCCATTCTCAAATTTCAATTGCTCTCAACTTTCAACTCTCAACTTTCAACTCTCAACTTTCAACTCTCAACTTTCAACTCTCAACTTTCAACTCTCAACTCTCCATTCTCAACTCTCAACTTTCAACTTTCAACTCTCAACTCTCAACTCTCAACTCAATTTTCAACCCCGCTCAGAACATAAGCTTTATGGTCAATACACTACTTCCCGCAGAAAATGCGGGAGGCGGCTCCTTCAGGCGCCGAACCAAATTACCCAATGCGCCTTCAGGATGACTTTCAGCGGGG
>CANGWA010000247.1 GCA_947457335.1 Sphingobacteriaceae bacterium | reverse complement strand
TCTTCAGGAGCATTGTCGATTGAAGAGAAGTCACGAACTTCTGCAAGTCCTTTATCTGCAAGTACAGTAGTGATTGCAGCAGTAAGTGTGGTCTTTCCGTGATCCACGTGACCAATTGTTCCAATGTTTACGTGTGGTTTGGAACGGTCAAATTTTTCTTTTGCCATAGTTTATTTTTTTATCTTGTTTTTAAAATTAGTTTCCACTAATTGAGCTGTTGAGCAGGATTGAACTGCCGACCTCTTCCTTACCAAGGAAGTGCTCTACCACTGAGCTACAACAGCTTGATGTAATACTTGCTGTGACTTACAACAAACTGCTGATTATAAGCATTTTATTGGTAAATCCTGCATTTATTAGAAAAGAACGTTTGTCTCCACATGCCAAAAGTCCCTCCGGGGGACCTTCAAAAATTTCAGAGCCGTAAAACAGCTCTTGCATCTTTGTCGCTATTCCATCGAAGACCAATGGTTAGCGTATTTACGTTTAGAGACCGGCTACCTCTAAACTGACAGTTTTATCTGTCGAGCGGAAGACGGGTCTCGAACCCGCAACCTCCAGCTTGGAAGGCTGGAGCTCTACCAATTGAGCTACTTCCGCTAGTTGTCAATCAAATTTTTTGAAAGACGCTAGCACCCTTTCAGATACCAGACTAACATGGTCACCTGTTTACTAGCGACCTTGGTGGGGACAGGAGGATTCGAACCTCCGAAGCTAGAAGCAACAGATTTACAGTCTGTCCCATTTGGCCACTCTGGAATATCCCCGCCTAATTCAATTGAAAAAAAGAGCCGAAGAAGGGACTCGAACCCCCGACCAGCTGATTACAAATCAGCTGCTCTACCAGCTGAGCTACTCCGGCTTTTTTTATTTGAAAGAACATCCCCCTTTAAAAGGGATGGCAAAGGTAGTAATACTTTTTCTTTATATCAAAAAAAACAATAAAAAAATAGATGTTTTTTTTTAAGTACCTGCCTTTCAGAACTAATGAAGCACCATCAAGTCCTGTGGTAAATAATTATTGATTCGATTAGGCAATTTTTTGAACCAACCTAATCCATACCCTTGAAAACTGGCTAGGTATAAGCCATTGGCAATATCTGGACCAAGTGTAAAAGGCAGTTTCTTCAAAAATTGTATCGCTTGTTCCTTGTTTAGCTCAACTTTTTGTATGGCGCCACCGTGCCGGGGAAGGTAGCTTAATTCTTGATCAGGCACAAAATCCTTTCCCTTCCATTCTCCCATTAAAACCCCCGCTTTTCTGTAAAAAAGAGACGCGTGGTCTTCTTCTAAAAACTTAATTACCAGATTACTGCAGTAGTGTATTTTACCAAAAAGGTCAACTGTACATCCGTTTTGCTCATCTATCCAATTACCAAAGTCGATTCGTGTTTTCAATTTTTTTCTTGGCCGGTAATGGCATTGCTCGCCATCCCTCTTCACAAAGGCGGCAATGAAGAAACCTTCGCTACCGGCAAGGTAGGGATAGAAACGCAATCCGCCTTCTGAAGAAATCAAACCCCAGTTTTCATCAACTGGTATTTCAATAATTTCAAGAGGATAATTTTGAAGCAGCCATTTGACCATGTTTTCATTTTCCTCGGTGGAATAGGAGCAGGTGCTATAGATTAGCATCCCGTTGACTTTTAAGGCTTTAAACGCACTATTCATGATTTCCTTTTGTCGAATACTGCAGGTTCTAACAGCTTCTAAACTCCACTCATGAATCGCCTCTGGTTGTTTTCTGAACAGTCCACTGCCGCTACAGGGAACATCAGTCACCACTAAATCGAAGTAATCATGCAACCCTTCAAAAATGGCAGGTGTATTGTTTGTGACAACAGTATTATGCATACCCCACTTGGATAGATTTCTGGCTAAAATACCCGATCGTGATTTAACAAATTCATTTGCCACCAATATCCCCTTATTTCCTAAATAATTGCTAATCAGAGTTGATTTTCCGCCAGGAGCAGCACATAAATCAAGGACTTTTGGCTCCTTTATCTTGGATAATCCCAAATCAAGGTATTTCTCGAGAATCATGCTTCCAGGTTCTTGGACATAGTAGCAGCCAGCATGAAACAGGGGATCGTGAGTGAAATAGGGGCGTTCATTCAGGTAGTAACCATTCTCAGTCCAAGGAATCTTACTTCCTAGTTCAAAGAATAAAGCTCCATTTTTATGCGTGTTGAGTCGAATAGAGGTTACACGATTTGTTTCCTGATGAACCTTGATAAATGCGTCACGGTCAAAGCCTTTCACTAAGGTTAGACTGTTTAAAAGTTCTTCAGGTAGCTTCATAACAAGCGCAAATTAAAGGCTTATTTTGCTTATTCATTGCATACAGGATGATTTACCGTGAAGTAATTGATAAAATGCAAAAATGGTGTGCCTACCAAGACCGTTCTCAACAACAAGTGAAGCAACATTTAGCGCGTTTGGGCGTGTTTGCAGAGGATGCTGATGCGGTATTAGTTGAATTAATTGGGGAAGGCTTTGTGGATGAAGAGCGTTTTGCGCGTTCTTTTGCAAGGGGTAAATTCAGGATAAAGCGTTGGGGGCGGATCAAAATAAGGCAGGAATTGAGGTTGAATGGTGTGCCTGAAAAGGTGATTGCGCTTGGATTGAAAGAGATAGATGACGATGAATACCAGTCGGTGATTGAGCAACTTGTACTAAAGGAGGTATGCAAGGAGGCCAGTGATTATTATCGGATTAAAAACAAGCTCTATGGGAAGGGGTTTGAACCCGAACAAGTAGAGTTAATTTTGAAGCAATTAAAAAAACCAATAGAAAATGATTTTGGATTTGAAGAATAAGCGTGCATTGGTATGCGGCAGTACTCAAGGAATAGGAAAGGCAGTAGCTTTGGAGTTAGCTGCCATGGGGGCAGCGGTGACATTAATGGCAAGGGATGAAGAGAAGCTCAAACAGGTCAAGGCTGAGTTGCCTGTCAACTATGGGCAGCTGCATTCATACATGGTCGCGGACTTTAATCAACCAGATCAATTAAGATCGTTGATGTCCAATTTTATTCAACGTTCAGGTCCTGTGCATATTCTTGTAAACAATACAGGAGGTCCTCCAGCGGGCCCTGTGCAATCAGCAAGGGTGGAGGAGTTTCAAGCGGCATTCAACGCTCATTTGGTATGTAATCACTTGTTAGCCCAAGCGTGCATAGAGGGAATGAAACTAAGTGGTTATGGTCGAATTGTAAACATTATTTCTACCTCTGTAAAGCAACCTTTACCTAATTTAGGTGTTAGTAATACCATTCGGGCTGCAGTCGCAAATTGGTCTAAAACACTAGCGAATGAATTAGCGCCATACGCTATAACCGTGAACAATGTTTTGCCTGGGGCTACAGCGACAGGCCGATTGGGGGCAATCATTAATGGAAGAGCGATAAAAACGGGGCTTCCGGAAGATGTAGTGAAGGCAGAAATGTTGCATGAAATTCCGATGAAGCGTTTTGCGGAGCCTCAGGAAATAGCAGCTGCAGTTGCCTTCCTTTGTTCTCCTGCGGCAGCCTACATTACCGGCATTAATGTTCCGGTGGATGGAGGTAGGACTAGCTGTCTCTAATGAATTAACATTGACCTGTTACAAAAAGCTTGTGTGGAGCGGGAAAGCGCTGCTCAATGCAGGTTAATTTTAGGTCAATGTTGAAATACGTCATTATCACGACCCTGGCTTTTCTTTTATTCTTCTCAGGAATATTGTTTACCGATGAAGGGCCTACCATCAATGGGATTTTCCCAAGAGAAATTAAACCTGGTATAGAAGCGCAGGTTGAGATTTCCGTAAGAAAATCGACTATTAGTGGGTTTGGGAGTTTGACATTGGAATTGCCGGAAGGTATAAACATTGTGAAGCATGATGATCAAGGCGCCACTTACATTTTCGGCGATAGGAAAGCTACTTGGGAGTGGAGCTCATTGCCTGATGGAGAATTAATTACAATTCGTTTCACTATTATAGCCGACGGATCCTTGAAAGGCACCAAAGCCATCTCAGGCTACTTTCTTTACACGGAGAATAGCGAAAAAAAGAGCGTCAACATGGACACTGCAGAGTTTGAAGTCCTTGCTCCAGCAACCGAACCAATTGCCAGTGATTCTGCAAAGAAGTCTGCCTCCCCAGATATAACTTTTATTCGGAGCTATGAACGTTCAGCAACACAATTAACAGTTAATCTTGTAATTAAAAAAGGTTATACAAAAGGTTTTGGTCGGTATAGCGATGAAGTGCCCGATAACGTTATGGTTAAAGCCTTGTTAACTGATGGGGGCTCGTTTCCTGTGGCGGACAAAC
>CANGWA010000246.1 GCA_947457335.1 Sphingobacteriaceae bacterium | reverse complement strand
GGGTTTTGCCTAATTGGATACATTTTCCCAGATATGGTCAACTCCTTCACTTCTTTACAGGAAGAAAACCGTTTAGTCCAACGGTATATGAGTGGCGGTTACCCAGAAGATCAAATACGACCATTCGTCAGTGAACTCATGCCTCAATTAGGTATTGCCAGAAAAGCGGTGTTTAAATCGGATGCCATGCGCTCATTTATCTTTATTGCGCTTTCTTTATTGGTGCTTGTTTTGTTCTTTAATGACAAAATCAACCGAAACATTACCTATGGCGCACTTGGCCTATTCGTACTAATCGATCTTTGGTCTGTAGATATGCGTTACCTCAACGATAGTTCCTATATCACAAAGGAACAAAACATGCAAATGATCGCGGGTAAGTCCGCAGCAGATACAGAGATTTTAAAGGATACTGATCCTGATTATCGGGTGCTAAATCTTGAATCCAATACATTTAATGATGCAAGCACATCCTACTACCATAAATCTATAGGTGGATACCATGGAGCAAAGCTCAAAAAATACCAAGAACTTATAGATTTCCACTTGGATAAAGAGATTAGCTATCTATTTAAGAATGGAGGGATGTTATTTGGAAGCAGCAGCACAAGGGATTCTCTAATGGCTAATCTTGGGGTCATAAACATGCTTAATACACGATACCTCATTCTGCCTGCAGGAAACAATGCCGACCCTATGGTGCTTAAAAATAATTCCGCTTGCGGTAATGCGTGGTTTATCAAACATCTGTTTGCTGTGAAAGATGCCGATGAGGAAATTATCGGCCTTAGAAAATTGAACACGAAGTCGTATGCAGTAATTCAAGACAAGGCACTATCTAGCCTCGGCGCAAAATCAGATTATTCGGCTCAAGGGGAAATAAAACTAATGAGTTACAAACCAGATGAATTGATTTATGAATCCAATTCATCCGAAAATCAATTCGCCATCTTCTCCGAAATCTTTTACCCAAAAGGGTGGAACGCCTATTTGGATGGAAAACTGGTTGATCATGCTGCGGTGAACTACGTTTTGAGGGGCATGCCAATACCTGCTGGAAAACATAAGGTTGAATTCAAGTTCGAACCTGTGACCTATGCTACTGGAAATCAAGCTGCCTTGGTTGGATCAATCTTGTTGGCTCTGGCAGTAATTGCTGGCATTTACCTCAATGGAAGGAACAAAGTTATTGTTAGTTAAATGCCTATACTTGTTCAAATTGACTTTGTGTTTTCTTACTTTTTAAAGGTAATTTTATGATAATAATCTGACAATTAAATTATGGCATTAGAAATCACAGAAAGCAATTTTGAAGAGCTTGTTTTAAAGAGCGATAAACCTGTTTTAGTTGACTTTTGGGCAGAATGGTGTGGACCATGTAGAATGGTTGGACCTGTTGTTGAAGAATTGGCTAAAGACTACGAGGGAAAAGCTGTAGTGGGAAAAGTAAACGTTGATCATCATGCTCGCATCAGCATGGATTATGGTATTCGAAATATTCCTACCCTTTTGATTTTCAAAAATGGACAATTGGTTGACAAACAAGTCGGGGCCGTATCCAAAGCAATATTAGCAAGTAAGCTTGATGCGCAAATTTAAAAGCATCTTCAATAAATGAAAAAGCCCGCTAATGCGGGCTTTTTTTATGACTTTTTGCGCTCCCCAATCTGTTGTCGCCACATGGCAAAGTACAATCCTTTTAGGGACAATAAATCCTCGTGCTTGCCTGTTTCAATAATGTGTCCTTTCTCCAAAACGACTATACGATCGGCATGCATAATAGTGGACAAACGGTGCGCAATAAGAATGGTAATTTGCTCTTGTGATTGGCCCAGTTCTTTTATGGTGCTGGTAATTTCTTCTTCGGTCAATGAGTCTAAGGCAGATGTCGCCTCGTCAAAAATCAACAACCTAGGGTTTCTCAATAGTGCCCTAGCAATGGAGAGGCGTTGTTTCTCACCGCCACTCAGCTTCATACCGCCTTCACCAATTGTCGTGTTAAGTCCACTGGCAGCTCTTGTAAGTAAATGCTGACAAGCGGCCTTATGCATCACAGTATAAATTTCCTCGTCTGAGGCATCTGGTTTAACAAAACGCAAGTTGTCACGTATCGTACCACTAAATAATTGAGGGTCCTGTGAAACTAGCCCCAATTGTTTACGTAACTCAGCTAATTGAACATGAGAAGAGGTGATTCCGTTGTATAATACCTCCCCATTATTCGGACGGTATAGTCCTAATAAGAGCTTTACGAGGGTGGTTTTACCACTACCACTGGGTCCAACAAATGCAATAGTCTCACCACGTTCAATATGCAAATCAATCGCGTCAACGGCATAGCCGTTAGTTGGATTGTGACCGAAGGATACTGATTTAAAATCAATTTCTTTAATCTCGCCCAATGGGGAAGGGTAGGAGGGGTCTGGCTCTGATGTGGCATTCATCAAGCTAGCAAAATTATCCATACTCACCTTGGTTTCATTATATACAGCAATCACATTGCCTAATTCCTGCAGGGGATTAAAAATGAAAAAAGAGAAAAAAAGTAAGGTGATCAAGTCGCCAACTTCAATGATGTTTTTAAAGACAAAGCAATACAAAGTAAAGATGAGAAGCGTTCTCACTAGGTGTACTGTAGTTCCTTGTATAAAGCTAAGGGAACGCACAAAGCGTATTTTTTTAAGTTCGAGACTTAAAATTTTTAAAGTATTACCCTTCAATCGCTGCTCTTCCTGATCAACTAATCCTAAGCTTTTTACCAATTCAATATTGCGCAGCGATTCTGTGGTAGCGCCAGCTAATGCGGTTGTTTCGCTGGCAATTTGCTTGGAAATGACTTTAATTTTCTTTCCTAAAAAGGAAGAAACAAAGGCGATAATCGGCACTGTAGCAAGATACATTGGTCCCAATAGAGGATGAATGTGTATGGCATAGGCAAACACAAATATGATCCCAACAAGGGATTGGAAGACCATGGAAATAAATAGTGTCACGAATTTTTCAGTATCGGTGCGTACCTTTTGAAGCCGCCCTAAAGTTTCACCACTACGTTGGTCCTCAAAGTCCTTGTAAGGTAATTGTAAAGCCTTTCTTATACCATCCGTGTACATTTCCGCACCAACCCGCTGAATGATGATATTGGTAAAATAATCTTGGAAATTTTTCGCAATGCGAGACATCATGGCGGCACCTATCGATAAAAGTGAAAACATCCCAAGGTTGTTTAAGAACACATTCAGGGTGTCTCCTTCATGCCATACATGGCCCTTCATGCTGAGTGGCTGAGCCTGACCAAATCGTTTTATCAAGGTACCTGTGATGATGGAATCACTTAGTGAAAAACACTGATTGATTGCGGCTAACACCAAAGCAAGAATGAGGTAACGCCTGTGTTTTATAATGTAGTTGTAAAGAGTTTTCAAAGTGCCATAAAATTACAATTACTATTTAACTTGACTTGGTTGTGGTGAAAAGAACTATTGTTAAATAAAACAGGCTGCCAAGGCAGCCTGTCATTTAGTTTCTAAAAATTAACTTTTGATCAATTGCATCCAAAACAATGGTCTGGTCCTTATTCAGGTTACCTGACAACAGTTGTTTGGATAGTTCATTCAATACTAACTTTTGTATCACGCGTTTTACAGGCCGTGCCCCAAAATGAGGGTCGTAACCGAGTTGAGCTAACCAATCAATGGCTTCATCTGTAACCTGCAGGTGCAAATGTTGGGTCACTAACTGATCGCATATTTTTTTAAGTTGAAACTGAACAATCTGCGTAATATCCTGTCTTGTCAAGGGTTCGAACATGATTACTTCATCAATTCGGTTCAGAAATTCAGGTCGAATGGTTTTCTTCAAGAGGTCATAAACTGTTGTTTTCGTTTTTGCAAGTACCTCCTCACGGTTAAATTCATTCATCAAATCAAAATTCTCTTGAATAAGGTGCGATCCAATATTACTTGTCATGATGATGATCGAGTTTTTGAAGTTCACTGTGCGTCCCTTATTGTCAGTCAAACGCCCGTCATCCAAGACCTGTAGCAGAATATTGAAAACATCGGGATGGGCCTTTTCAATCTCATCCAACAAAACAACGCTATAAGGCTTCCTTCGCACGGCTTCTGTTAATTGCCCACCTTCTTCATATCCAACGTAACCGGGAGGAGAACCTATCAAACGGCTAACCGCATGCCGCTCTTGATATTCACTCATGTCAATGCGCGTAATGGCATTCTCATTACTAAACAAAAAGTCAGCCAATGCTTTTGCTAATTCTGTTTTGCCTACACCAGTGGTTCCAAGAAATATAAATGAGCCAATAGGACGTT
>CANGWA010000245.1 GCA_947457335.1 Sphingobacteriaceae bacterium | reverse complement strand
GTCGTTCCCCGCTATCACGTCAATCACCCCGCCACTGTACAATCCCAAGTAGGTAAGATGCTTTACAAAAGCTGTTGACTGATCCGCAACCCCCATGAACACATAACATCCCCCAGCCACGCCAGCGGTTAAAGGTTGCGTCCTTTTTTCATTCAATTTACCACGCGCATCTGGTATTGGATCACCATGCGGGTCAAAACGCGGAAAACCGAGAAAGGAATCCAGCCGATCTGTGAGCGACTTACTCTGCACATGTTCTAATTGCTCCGCTAAATCATGTACCTCATCCCACTTAAACCCTAACGACTGTACAAGAAAAACTTCCCACAAACGATGCCTACGCACCACCTCTATCGCTACACGCCTTCCAGAGGCTGTTAATGAAACCCCTTGATAGGGCATGTAATGAATGAGTTTCTTGATGGAAAGCCGCTTCAACATTTCTGTAACCGAACCCGCCTTGTTACTCAGACGCTCCGACAAATCCGTCGTACTCGCCACTCCACCCTGCTCAGAACTTAAGGCATATATCGCCTTTATGTAGTTTTCTTCGGTGTAAGTTATATCCATTGCCTAAAATTAATTATTCTGATTGGCTAATATTTTATTTAGGACACCCTAAATTTAAGGGTGAAATTAGGACTATCTTTATCATTTTCAAACATTTGAATTATTGAGTAAAACCAATGGTAATGGGCTGATCGGATACGATTTCAAACGGACGTTCAATAGTATAGATACTACCCTTCAGATTTCTTGAACGCCAAACGGCCACGTACTTCCCTGGTTGCAAATAAAATGTCTGAATGGATTGTGCAGTCAAATTGGCTACCCACTCCAACCGGTTGTCACGTTTTACAAGTATACAACCATCCCCCTGAGAAGGGACGCGCACTGTGAGTTGTCCCGCCGAAGCTATTTCAATTGTCCTAACTTGAGACTGCTGAACGTCAACTGCATTTATATAAGTCCGTGGAAGGGTTAGTACTTCCAACTCATAGGTCCCCGTTATGTACCTTTCACCTGTATTTAATCGTTGTACATGTAGCGTACTTTTGTTACCGTCTGCTAACCGCACTATGCACTTTACCTTTTCATTAAAACTAAAAGGTCCCTCTCTTCTATTGATGCGCAGGCTGCCCTGCGGTGTATTGATTGGGATGATTGTATGTCGACCTGGCACGAGTTTTATCAAATCGCTTTGTTTTTGTGGAATGGTGTAGGCTGTTACCCGATAGGTAGGAAAGTCATCTAAAAACAATGTATCCGGATTACCTTGTTCGTTCAGGGTGTGTACATAATTGTATTTATAGGCTTTACGACTCACATCGTCAAAACTCATGGCTACATTTGTTTCCGAGGGATAACCGCGTTCATCCAAAAGATTAACTTGTGCCGTTGTGCGATTCATTCTTTGTTGTTGAATGATCTGGGTTACTTTACCAAATGTTTCAGAATCCTCAAATTGAAAAAAATCACCAACGCATTCAAAGGTCTTTATATTCGCAGGCGATAACCCTATACCGATAACGAAGGGGCGAAATACAATCCCCTTTTCCATCAATTTCTGACGTGCAGCACATGGATCCCCGCCACACTCCTCAATCCCGTCGGTGATGATGATCACTATGTTGATACTATTGGGATCTTTAAAATCATTGGCGGCCTCAGTCAGTGAGTGTTCTATAGGCGTAATGCCAGTAGGTTTAGCCTCTCGCACTTTTTGACGGATAAGTTCTTTGTTACCCGCAGCAAACGGAACGACTAGCTTGCTATCTTTACAATCGCCTGGCGGATAACTAACGGTGTGACCATACATCCGCAAAGCAACCAAGGTGTTTTTATCGCGGGTAAGCGTATCTAGCAGCTTATAAAACAACTCCTTTGCACCTTCCATCCTCGTTTTACCCTCGAATTTAGTGACCATGCTTTTACTGGCATCGAAAATAAAAAGCACCCGCGTTGTCTTTTTAGGGGGAGCAGGCCTTTGAGCGGCTAATTGCCAAGTCAAGGCGATGAATATGAAAAAAATATTTTTCACCTCTACGAAATTACCTGAAGCCGGATTAAGTAATAGAAAAGATGATGAAAGTTATAAACTATCGTAGCAACAAAACCGACCCTCTTAATTCGGCATATTCACCCCTCGCATTGAGATAAACAATTTGGTAGGCATATACCCCGCCGTCACAATTAGCACCATCCCACGCACCGTCCTTATCACTGGTTTCAAAAACCACATGTCCCCATTTATCAAATACCCTTACCTTGTAATCATCGTTGTTCACGAATTGAGTGATTGGTTTCCATGTTTGATTTACGCCCATTGGTGCAAACGCATTTGGCACATATATTGCCGCCTCATTGTAAACGCGTACTTCATTAGAAGCCGCCTTTCCTCTTACTTTATAGAGATTAAATGCCGATTCAACAGCTTGTACCTGGTATGAAACTGACGACCCAAGGGGGGCAACAGACTCCACATTATCACGATAAGCCAATTCAAAGTCCTTAAGCACAGCTATCGGTGTGCCGTCAAACTCACCATTGACTATTCTGTATATATAGTAGTTTTTTACCCCCGACTCAAAACCCTCATAAGCGGTCCAACTTAACTTTTGGATAAAAAAATTATCTGCATCTGATTCTATTTTTAGATGAATGGTTTTGCAAACATTCGAAACGGCTCTCGCATTATTGCAACTGTCGCGTATGATCAATTTGTAAAAATAAGGCCCATCGTTTCCAAATGTTGCTTGATCTAAATACAAATATTCTCGCTGTGATTTGAAAATTGGCACAAAACCAATGGCACTGTAATGACTACCATCCAAACTTCGAAGGACCTCAGCTCCTGCCGAACGATGGGCAGTATCAGTTACAATTTGAAGTTGAATTTCAGCACCACTTATATAACCTGCTGAAGCAAGATAGACAAAAGTAGCGCTTTCCACCTGAACGGAATTGAAAGTTACCCGGTTGGAGGAGGACGTGGGCCCCTTATTCCTTGACACCATGCGAATAAAATAAGTGAGTTGTTTTGATGGGTCTGCCGTAGCATGATAATAGGTGGTAAGGGTTGTACTTCCGAGTTTTCGAAAACTACCACCGTTAACAGCATAATAGATGTCGTAATGGTCAATAAATCCTGGACGAAGGCTATAGGGCGTCCACTCTAATGCGGTGCCATAGGCGCATTTATCGTAAGTGGACTTTAAGTAGATTGTTCGCGCAGAATAATCCACCTCACTGCCATTGCCGCAACTGTCTATGGCTTTTGGTCCCAAAACCACCGCATTTTGAGTAGCGAGGGTGCCCGTATAAATATAAAAGGTGGTTGAGGCCTTGTGGACGGTGTCCAGCGGAGTCCCCCCTTGAAGGGAAGTCCCTAATTGAATTTCATACTCCTTTACATCAGGGTCAGAAGGACGTTGCCACGCCACTGCAATCTGCCCATTGGGCATAACACTAATTGAATCAATATAGGGCCTGTTCGGCTGCTTCTGGTCGCTGTACAACCCCCCTTGACGGTTAGAGGAGGAGACACACCCACTCTTATCTGCCAAAAAAACCTGATAATTGATACTTGCACTGCACACCGCTATTGTGTCAGAAAATTGATTTAACGGAGTCACAGCAAGGGCATTGAAGGTGCCAATAGGATACTCTTTAACAAGTGTATAGGAAGTGGCTGAAGTCAATAATCGTGGCTTATGGTTATCGTTGTAAACCAACTTCAGATCTGGAGAGCCAGACTGAGCAAGTATATTCAAGAAAATCGTACGAAGTGTATCTGATGCCAAGCTGAAACCTCCCACTTCTTTTATCCGCACATAATAATAACCTTGCGAACCATTAGACACCGTATAGGCTGTAGTGGAGAGTGGCGTGATTGTACCAGTAATAAGGGAGTAAGTGCCATTTAGTGTGGACGAGTAATATATTTCGTAAGCAACAAACGCATTGTTGGGATCAGCCGGCGGAATCCAATTCAAAACAATATCACCATTTTGTTGAATAGAAAGGCATCTCAACTGAGGTGACTGGATTTGAGCCGATAACAGAGCGCTCCAACCGACCAACACGAATATATACCTTAACATAACCAATTAAACGATTAAATTAACTGTTTATTACCACTATTCACCGCTAAACATTGGTAAATTGTGGACATGAGTTCGTGAATTGTCCATCCAAAATGGTGAATATTCCTAACTTTGCAGATTAACCCTAACGAAGGTAAAACGCTAAAGAAGCCATTATTCCCGATTTAAACATACTTAAGTTGAATCGACTCACACTTGTGTTGTTGCTACTTTGCGCTTTTCT
>CANGWA010000244.1 GCA_947457335.1 Sphingobacteriaceae bacterium | reverse complement strand
GTCTATATCGTTACGTCACAAAGGGCTATCAAACTATTGAGGAGGCAGCTGCGGTGAGAGCAGATTTGGTCATGCAAGGTTACAGTGACGCCTTTGTAACGGCCTACAAATCAGGAAAAAGGATTCCAATGAGTTCGACAAAGGCAACAGTTGAAAAGGATTATAAAGAGGATTTAAATGAAGAGAAGGTGTTTAGTACCATTGATAAAAAACTAGTTGTATTTAAGGTTCAATTGGGTCCACTGAAAAGACCAGCACAAGTCACCTCGATGGATGCGAAAGTTTCGGGTGTGGAGAATATAGAAAAACAGGTCACAGCCAGCGGTTCTGTGCGTTATACGGTTGGTGCTTTTGGAAATGCAGAAGAGGCTGAGAGTTTTAGAAAGAAATTGGATTCGGAAGGGTTTTCTGATGCATTTGTTATTGCAACCTTTAAGGGGGATATTATTTCGATGCAAGAGGCAGCTGATCTATTGCGTTAAGGTCTATTCTTCGAAATAATCAATCATTAATCCATCCAAAGGTCCTAGCGTAATTTCTCTTTTTTCTTTTCCAAAGTCCAATACGACAGCATCTGACTTATAGTGCTCTTGGTCTCTGGTTAAGCGAACAGCCAGTAAGTCTAGGCCAATCACCTCTTTCCATAACGTTGTAAAGGAGGCATCTACGGGAAGAAACTTTATTTTATCTCTAAATTCTTCAGGAATGACATGGTTTTCTGCGTCGAATTTAAACTCAACAGCGTCTAAGCCATTTCCCTCGTCGTTCAAACTAATGGTGAGTACATTTCCATCCTTGAATTGTAATTGCACATTTTCTATAACCTGAAGTGGGTTATTATGGTCAACAAAGTTGATGAATAGATGGCACACTATTTTTTCAACGGTGCGATTTTGAGCTGCCACGAAACGGGCAAGGGCCATGTCTGAAAAAAAATTGGAGGTTTGACTCATGTTATGGAACTTCTTTTTCCTAATTCAACAGCTGCAAGGGCAGTAATTTTACCATCATGGAGTGTCATTTTTAATACTGTTTTCACATGGTGAAAACCATGAATGCCACAAGCGCCTGGGTTAATGTGTAAAAGTCCAAACTTTTCATCCTTAACCACTTTAAGTATGTGGGAGTGTCCGCATACCAAAATCATTGGTTTTTCAGCTTTAATCAGTTGAACCAGCCAATCAGGATATTTTCCAGGGCTTCCAGCGATGTGGGTAATGAGAACTTTGATGTTTTCTCTTTCAAAAACAACCGTTTTATGAAGTCTCGTTCGTAATTCACCGCCATCAATGTTACCATAGACAGCGATGGTTTTTTTTTGCTTTTCCAGTTCGTTTAAGAGGTCGGCATTACCAATGTCTCCAGCATGCCAAACTTCGTCGCACTCCTGAATATGGGAACCAATTTTAGAGTCCAAGTGGCTGTGTGTATCCGATATCAGCAGGATATTGGTCAAGCCTCTAAATCGAAGTGTGAAATGATGTTACTTAATTCAGCATTGTCCTTAAACTTCAAGACTAAGGTGCCTCCACCTTTTGCATTTCTTGTAATGGCAACGGCTTTTGGAAACAAAGTATTGAGTTGACCTAGTAATTTTTTATCCTCGATGGCAAGGGTTTTCGGTGTGTTTTTAACCTTTACTTTGATATTAAGTTTTTCTCCACGGGCTAATTCTTCAATTTGGCGAACGGACAAATCCTGTTCAATTGCCAGGGCAAAAATGGCCAATTGTTTGTCTTCATTTTCAATATTGATGAGCGCTCTAGCGTGGCCCATTGTGATATCGCGGTCCCTAAGTGCTTTCTGAATTGGTGCTGGCAATTTCAATAGGCGTAGAAAATTGGTCACTGTACTCCTTTGTTTGCCAACCTTTTCACTCATTTGCTCTTGTGTCAGATTGCACTCATCGATAAGACGTCGGTAAGACAAGGCTACCTCCATTGGGTCTAAGTCTTCGCGTTGAATGTTTTCGACCAGTGCCATTTCGAGCATTTCCTGATCGTCGGCCACCCGGATATAGGCAGGAATTTCTTTTAATCCTGCTAATTGTGAGGCTCTGAAGCGCCTTTCACCCGATATAAGTTGGTAGCGGTCGTAACCTTTCTTGCGAACGGTAACAGGTTGAATAATTCCATGTTGTTTGATGCTATCACTTAGTTCCTTGAGGGCATCATCTTCGAAATTGGTCCTAGGTTGAAACGGATTGGTTTCGATATGGCTAATTTGGATAACAGAAACGGAATTGACCACAGGTGCATTTTCTCCGGCGACCTTTGTGGTAATATCTGTTTTGGCATTTTCTAGTAGGGCGCTTAAACCCCTACCAAGCGCAGGTTTTTTGTTCATTTTAAAAAAATCAGATGTCTTCACTAAGTTCTTCTTCTTCACGCAATCTGATGGTACGGTTACTATCACTGATTTTGGTAAGTCCATTTCTTTGGAGGATTTCTCTTGCTAGGTTTAGGTAGCTGGTGGATCCCTTACCGGCAGCGTCGTGCATAATAATTGTTTTTCCGAAACTTGGTGCTTCAGCGAGTTTGGTGTTCCTCTGAATGAGTGTATCGAAAACCATGTCTTGGAAATGCGTTTTAACTTCTTCAACTACTTGATTGGCGAGACGGAGACGGCCATCGTACATGGTTAGCAGCACGCCTTCAATATCAAGAGCGGTGTTCAAGTGAGCTTGAACAATTTTAATGGTTTGCAACAGTTTGCCCATGCCTTCAAGAGCAAAATACTCACACTGAACAGGTATGATGACGCTGTCAGCAGCAGAGAGGCAATTTATCACCGTTAACCCTAATGAAGGACAGCAGTCTACAATAATGAAATCATATTTATCCTTGATTTTATCAAGTGCTTTTTTCATCATGTATTCTCTATTTGTTAGGTTAACTAACTCCAGTTCAATTCCTACCAGATCGGCGTTTGTTGGTAGAATGGATAGATTGGGTGTTTCCGTTTTTAAGATGACATCCTGGGGGTTCACGCTATCGATAATACATTCATATAGACCGGCCTTTACAGATGCAGGATCGATGCCGACACCAGAGGTGGCATTCGATTGTGGATCGGCGTCAACCAAAAGCGTTTTGAATTCAAGCACGGCGAGGCTTGCAGCTAAATTAATGGCTGTGGTTGTTTTTCCTACACCACCTTTTTGATTTGCTATTGCGATTATTTTGCCCATTGTTGTAAAAAGTCTGTAATTATTTTAAGGAAATTGATTCACCGATTTCCATAATTAGCAATTTTTTTCCTGAGATTTCAAAGCGTTGTTGAGCAGCTTTTGTGTCAATTGTAATCGGTGGAAAGGTATTGAAATGCATGCCAATGATGTAATCGCAGTCTATGAATTCACTGGCAATTATAGCATTGTCAGCACTCATTGTGTAGTTGTCTCCAATCGGTAAGAAGGCGAAATCAATTTTTCGGTATTCGCCGATGAGTTTCATATCGTAAGTTAATGCAGTGTCACCAGCATAGTAAAAATTTCCTTCGGGAGACTCAATCACAAATCCCATAGGATTTCCACCATATGTGCCATCTGGAAGCGAACTGCTATGAATCGCCACCACGCATTTGACACTTCCAAATTCAAGTTTGATTTTACCACCAATGTTCATGGGTATTAGTTGACTCAGCCCTTGTTTCTCCAACCAAACACAGATTTCATGATTGCTGATAATTTTGGCATTGGTTTGTTGAGCGATGTTAATGGCATCTGCGATATGGTCATAATGACCATGACTAATCAAAATATAATCTGCCTGTATTTTTTCTAATTTGATGGCTTTGGCCAGCGGATTTGGGGTAATAAATGGATCAAATAGTAATATTTTACCATTTATTGTGATGCTAAAGCAGGAATGACCCAAATATGAAATGTCCATAAAAGCGAAACAATTACTAAAATTGCTGTCTGTAAATTTAAAGAAACCCCCTTCGCGGAACCTTTCTATTTACTAACAGTGACCGCACTAATAGAGTGTTGAAAAATAAAAATGGATAAGTTTGTTATATACAGTTGTACGAACCGTTTGGGTAGTAATACGTTGAAAGTCAGTATGGCCTATCAAAAACTACTTAACAAAGAGGGAGTTTTGGCCGAAATTCTTGATTTTAAAGAACTTCCTGAATCATTGGCTTTTTCAGAGACCTTTGGAAAACGCACGCCTCAATTTGAGGCACTTGTACAATCCTATGTTCGGCCTTTTCAGAAAATCATCTTTATAGTGCCAGAATACAACGGAAGTTTTCCAGGTATATTAAAGTCTTTTCTTGATAGCGTGCATCCCTCAGAGTGGCGTGATAAAAAAGCGTGCTTAGTGGG
>CANGWA010000243.1 GCA_947457335.1 Sphingobacteriaceae bacterium | reverse complement strand
TACAACAACGCCCCGTTAATGACCTTCACTAAAGTAGTTGTAAATGGCTTTCAGAATGTATCTTTGACTTATTGCCTACAACAGATAAGTCAAAAAGCCCTTGTTATCAAGCACTTCAGGCTTGATGGCGAGCAAAAAAATCAAAGTAAACAGAAAAAAGCCTGAATAAATTCAGGCTTTTTTTTATTCTAAAACAGCTCCAATTGCTGTTCTGGAGATGGAAGATTCGCTTTCTTTGTACCGTAGAAAATCTCCATTCTTTCAAACTGTTTATCGGTTATTTGAAGAATTCCCACCTTTCCTAATTCTGGTAAATGCTTCATTACCCTCTTTTTGTGCACCTCAGCGTTTTCAGCTGTGGGGCTATGCCTTAAATACATACTAAATTGAAACATGGTAAACCCATCCTTCATTAAGCTTTTCCTAAACAATTGGGCAACACGCCTTTCTGCCTTGGTTTCTGTAGGTAAATCATAAAATACTATGGTCCACATGATGCGGTAGGCACTAAATCTTCCTTGATTATCCATTAGTTTACTATTTCGGGCAGGGCTAATTTTCGCGCCTCTCCACTAAAGCATTTGGCTAAACTTTGTGCAGTTTTATAGGAGGCTGTCATCATTGGGCTCATTTCGTTGTTTATGAGCACATCCAATACCGGTAACTTCAAAATCTCTGCCTTATGGGGGGTACCCATTTCCTCTATTAAACCGTGCTCTGTAATCAACTTTATAACCACTAAATCGGCTAAAGGTCGGTAAGGTTCCATCATGTCATCGGCCAAACAATAAGCGTTGTATTTATTGGCATGAAAAATCCCCAAGGTTGGCAGGAGGCCAGCAGATACCAAACTCCTTGCCATGGTAGCCCTTACAATCGCATAGGCATAATTGAGCAGATTATTTGGGCTTATACCATTGCGCTCCCGTTTAAAATTTGGCTTCACTTTTGAAAAGACCTGCGACCAATAATACGCTGCTGCTGTTGCTTCTCGGTTATCTGTATCACCGCTCTTTACATCCCTAGCCAGAAAATTTAATGGTCCGGTACTAGATCCTACCTTCTCTAAAATACTGGCCTGATTACGAATTTTCTGTGCCACTACTTGAGCCCAAAGCTGCTTCTTCAAGGGCTCACTGGCATCCAGTTGATGCCTGAAACGCAGGTTCTGTAACACATTTCCATCGAGATTCATCATCATTCCACATGGCATATGTGCCGCATCGCAGGTAATAATAGCCACATTGTTCCCTAGCATTGCACTCATCACTCCTTGTGTAATAGTGACCTGCTGATTGTCCAGAACAATGACGCCAATATCTTCCACAGGAATAGTCCGCCCCTGCCCCTTTTGCTCATCATCAGGCAAACGAATCACCAACTGGTTATCCTTTAAACTCAAATAAGCCGGGTTACCAAAATAAAGGGTCCTCTTAATCATGGCTTTATGCGACCCAATATATCCACCCTGACCTTTTTTAAATTGAAACTTGAAGGGCTACATAGAATGGAAATACCAGCCTTCTTACCAATTAAAGTTTCGTCACGTTCTGTGTTATTAATATTCATAAACCAATAATTACCTGAAGTAATTTTTTGAGCCCTAAAAAATCGCTTACTCTGAGGCTGTTCAGGGCATTCAAACACTTCATTCCCTTCAATACTTACTAAACGGGTGTGATTACTTTCAGTTGGATTGCTGTACACAGCTCTCCCCTCTTTAATCCGCTCCAAAGCCTCCCAAAAGGGTACAATTTCCAACTCATAGGGCTTACCATCTTCATCACGACATAGGGTAACATGGTGGTTATTCCCTGGATTCACGAAGCCCGTCTCAAGTGCCTTTTTTAGTGGTCTAAACTTGGTTAATTCAGCATAGCACCTTACCGAATTTACAGCCTTACCATTGAACAGAATAGGCTTCTCTTTCAAACCTTTCATCGCAGCATTGCCATCGCTTATAAACCTGTTTTTAACGAGTTCTTTTATTGCACCATCAACAATAAACTCACAATCCTTTTCCTTGAATTGCTCATTTAAGGTATACTTCTTTACTGTTGCAAACTCAAAAACCTTTACCTCCTCCAAGGCTATTTTCTCGTTTTCATCCAACCAAATAGAGTTCTTTTTGATATCCCCGAAGGCCTTTTTTGCATCTCCATTAGCTTGTTCTAACCTTGCTTTTAATAGTGATTGATAACTAGGATTAACAATTTGTTGAATTGTTTCCAAATCTAATTTCGCGTTCACTTTTACAGCCTTCTTGGCAATCCTTCTCACTATACCGTAAACACTTTCATCGTGTAATGGGCCTCGTGGTACAAGCGTCACGTTACCGTGTTTGTTTTTCTTACGCGTTACTAACTTTTTGCCTTGTTTAATTGATACAATGATTCGCTCTACTTTTTGGCGTACATCATTTGTATCAAAGTGTTTATAGTTCTGTATCTTTTTCTTCAAACCCTCCTCGTTGAACTCCTTTAATTGAATATTGTTCTTCCTTTGATTTAAATTATTCAACAATTGTATGATTGCAGGCTGCGTAACGGCTACAATTAATGCATCAATGGCATGATGTCTGTGATCGAATCGTTTCGACCAGTCAATAATCCGCTCATTACCGCTTTCATTTATTCTTACCAATCCAGCGTCACGGTACCGTTCCAAATTGATATCGTGCAATACATTATCATACCCCCAATGGTGCCTCAAATAATCGGTAATAACACCTGATGTAACCTGTACTTTATAGCACACGGTCTCAAGTAATGCCTTGGCCTTTTTGGTAATATATCGGGTCTCATTTAATTGCCTGGTTACAAAGTCTTGAGGAATTTCATCCAACTTCATTAGCAAATAGTCCCTTTTACGCTTGTTTATCCCTGGCCTATAAATGGCCTTTTCTTTATTGTCTTTACGGATGTACTCTTCGTAAAAATAATTTACACGTTTTACATACTCTTCCAATGCATCCCTTCCTTTTGTCTCCATCCATTCAAGCGCTGTACTGGCTCCTTTTTTGATATTCTCCTCCCTTTCACAAATGGTCCAATTGTTTGTGCTGTTATCAAAAAGAACTGATTGGGGAATAATGTGCTCTATATCCACCGAATTCGCATTGAGAAACTCTGCTAACCCAATTTTTTTTCCGGTGTATAAAGATTGCCCGCCTGTCTCATGCCAAACCCTCCACTTTTTTATGCGGTGCGCTGTAGGCGTTAAGCCATACCTGCTTTGCAACTCCGCGGCAATTTCATCATTTTCTTTTGTCCGTTTATTAAGTTCCGAGTAAGCCTTGTTACGCTGCTCTGCATTTTTCTGTAAATCCCGTGCAAGTTCAATCCGAATTTCATCGGGCCTTCCTAAATCTGGGGCAAGTAGGATGGCGTTCACTAAATTTATTAATTGGTTGAGCACCTTTTCAACAACTGGTTGCCTTAGAGCGCCCTTCTTGAGTAAGGGAAGTTGGTCGAACAATGTCCTCTTCAAGTTTTGTTCATTAGTCAAACTACCACTATGGTTATACCCAGCTAAAGCACAAGCATCTGAATAGTTATAACCCATTTCTAGGTAAGGCAAAATTTTTCTGATTGCCTTACAACTTTTACTTGCGTAATCATCATTCCTGAAGACCACCTTGCATAATTCTTCAGCTGCTGCTTCCGTCAACCCAGAATCCATAAGCGACTTTTGCTCCAAAAGTGCATGCTTTAATTCCTTTTTATTATCGATACTGTGCAAACAATGCCAGATTTTATACAAGGGCTGATTTTCTATATCCGACCTGAATTGTTTGAGTTGAACTATCTCACCAGTAGTTGTGTCAACAATTTGTTCATTGTTCAGCGTAAATTTTTTCTTTTTTGACTTGGTCTGATATTCTTCAAGAGATTTCGAAATTTTTGGGGAAAGAATTAGGTCTTCTGAGGCCAAGTGAAATGCTGTTAAATGCGCAACAGCATCATGATTGAGTCCCGACTTCAATAAGGCAGCTTTTATCCTCGCCAGTGTTTCATTACCTCTTAATCCAGCCTTCTCCACTTGAGCATTTGTTCTTAATTTTTTGTCCCCCATGATTTCAAGCATCTTAGCCTTTGAAATCTTTTCATTGTTTTGCAAAAAATCGAACATCAATCTTTTTTGTTCAAGAGTTGGCTCAACTTTTACAGTAGAACCTGGCGTCTCAAAAGTGACCGTATTAATTGCCTCCCAGATTTTACAAACCTGGGCCAAAGGATTACTTCTAGCAGCAACCCTAGGACCAACGAGTACTTTTCTTGTTTTCCCTTCCTTTACAACCTCTTTCATCCTGCTTTCAAACTCGCACCGACTCACTAGTC
>CANGWA010000242.1 GCA_947457335.1 Sphingobacteriaceae bacterium | reverse complement strand
GCTATTCTTAAAAATATGGCCAAGAGCTTTTCCGATTCTTAGTAGGTCACATGGTCAATGGCCTGGAAATCAATGGTACCGCCCGCATATTTAATGGTGCCTGATACATTTGTTCCAAGGACGATGTTTCCGCCGTCGGTGAGGCTGTTGTAATGGGTGGTTTTTGAGCCAACGGTCAGTGTCCAATCCCCCTTAAAGCTTCCCACATCAATACGGCTGAACCCTGCGCCGCCCTTCACATCATAGTAGGACCCCGCGTGCATGGCATCGTCCATGGCAACAAAGCTTTTGTATCCATAGCCATTTAAATTGACGTTTATATTGCCCTTGCCACCAATGACCATATCCGTTCCATTGTCGGTAATAACCGTTTTGTTGCCATTCCCCGTATAGATAAGATCATGGGAGGGGTGATTGGGATCGCTGGGTGCGAGTCGCAAATCAATGGTTTTGTTATCATTTTGGCCAAAAATAATGTTATCAGTTGAAAACTTTGATCCAGATACAAGAGAGTTTTGATCGGCGATAAGGTTAATACTTGTGCCTTGATTTGAGCCAAGTGTAACGGTTTTTTCAACTACAGTAAGAGTTGAATCCTTAAGGCCGTGGGCAAGATTGGAACTTCCAATACCTCCATTTACAAACTTAATTTTTGCAATGGTATCAAAGCTTATGGTAGAAAGTCCGTTTTCATTCACATATCCATTAGCCGTCAGGTCACCTGTGTTAATGGACCCTTTTATATCAGCAACGGCAAGCCCTTTTGACACGTTTAATGAATTAAGGTCAATGGTTCCATCGGTTTTAACATAATTGGATGCGTTAGTGCTGTTAATGGTAATCATGCTTCCTGTATCAGTAATAAGCTTCAAACTCCATCCATATCCCTTGAGTTCGAGGATATCTTGAGTCTTTCCATTAGCGTCAGGGCGTCCGTGAACAACATCATGTCCCCCTTCCAGAAAAGCTCCTTTGGCAGAGGATGCCTTTGATAAAAGAGCTGGTGCGTTGGAGTAGGCATTTTTTGCATCGTAAAGACGGGTATCGCCCCCCATAAACGTGTTAATGCCATTTTCGTTATTTTTGCCGTCAGTACCTTTCCATGATTTCATAATGTCATCACCGACACCTCCATCAAAGGTTGTCTTTTTGCCGTTGGAGAAGATAATGTCATTTCCTTGTTGGCCAAAGAGCTTGTTTATCGATTTGGCGTTATCAACACGGATAAAGTCATGGCCGTCTTTTCCATGGGCTGTGTTATTTAAGGTCTTGATGTTCATGACATCATCGTCTGCGGTGCCATTATATATGTTTGGTTTTGGTTGAGGTTTATGATCATCTTTTTGCTTAGGGATGGTCGTGAAAGAAACCGATTTGATGGTATAGTCACTGCTATCCCCTGTGAATTTTCCTTGGTTTGAGAAGGGAAGAGCGCTAAATTGAATGCTTACAACGCCACCATGTTTGGCGGATGCGCTAATGTTAAGAATGTTTCCATCAGTTGCTGAGAATTTTTGAAGGGCGCCTTTTGTTCCATCGGCGTAAGTGAGTCTGTATTGACCCACCTCACCAACGCCATTTTCTCCCGCTGCAAAGTTACCAAGCCCAATAGTTATATTTGTGGAGGGCTCTTTAAATTTCATGGTGAGCTTCTCAGAAACGCCGCCCCCCTTTCCATCGGGGGCAAACCCTAGTTCAGCAGTTTGTATGGAATTTGGCGCGGGTGTTGCCGTGACTGATTTTATTCCCACACCATAAGGATTCAATGAAAGTGCTGATTGTGATGCTGCATCAAGCATAGGTTTCACATTGATATTGCTAACCGTTTGACCTTTAAGAGTAATCGCAGGCCATTTGCTAAGGTCCCCAAG
Organism: Sphingobacteriaceae bacterium; assembly: GCA_947457335.1. Classification (GTDB taxonomy): domain Bacteria; phylum Bacteroidota; class Bacteroidia; order B-17B0; family Aurantibacillaceae; genus Aurantibacillus. The sequence goes on along the minus strand of CANGWA010000242.1, from coordinate 2,485 downwards.
GGTCAGGTTATAATTGTAAGTTACTGGTTGAGCAACTTTTTCAGAGCCCTTACCTTGTTCATGAGCCTTGTTATTATTTTTTGCCATCTTCTCCTCCATTCGTAAAAATGTCAGCCGATTAAAATATCTTCGTAAGAGGAGATAGGCTAAAAAATCATCTTTTCAATAGAAAAAACATAAAATTCTAATAAAAAATTAAATTTTTTGATTCATCTCAGAAAAAATAAACTCTCGGAAGGCTTGGATTTTTTTAGAATCTTGGGATTGTTCAGGGTATTGCAAACAAAAATCGAATTCAGTGCCGGTAATGTCTTCAAGCACGGGGACAATGTCAGGATTGTCTTTGGCGATGAAATTGGGCAGCGCGCCAATGCCAAGGCCGTGCTTAATACATTGTAAAATGGCAAAGGCATTATTTACCGCAATATAATGTTCCCTCACGTGTCCTGTCTCGGCGCCGACTTTCAAGGCAAAGTTAACGCCCTCATAGGGAGGTTGCTTGTGGGTGCCAAACACAATTAATTTATGCAGGTCGAGGTCTTGGGCTTTAGAGGGCCTGCCATAATCGGCGAGGTACTCTTCGCTTGCATAAAGCCTTAACACATCGTGGGAGATTTCTTCGCTGATCAGTCCGGGTTGCTTGAAATTTCCATAGCCGATGGCAACGTCTGCATCACGCATGGAAAAGTCAATCTCACTATCTGTCAGTGAAATCGTAAGGCGGATGTTGGGATATTTTTCAGAAAAAACAGGAAGACGTTTAGTAAGCCAAATGGTGCCCACAGCTATGGAGCATGCAATTTTGAGCTCTCCTTTTGCGCTATCATGGCTTTCGAGGATTTTACTATGGGTGTTTGCAATTTGCGCAAACACGCTGATCGCCGTTTTATTAAGTGTTTCCCCCTCTGCCGTTAGGATAAGTCCCCGTGCGTGGCGGGTGAAAAGCTGGAGGCCTAGACTTTGCTCAAGGGTGCTAATCTGTCGGCTGATGGCCGATTGACTAAGGTTAAGGCGTTCTCCGGCGTGGGTGAAGCTCCCTGCCTGGGCAACCACATGAAAAATACGAAGCTTATCCCAATCCATTAGTTTTATCCTCTATGTTATCCAAGACCTTTATTCCTTGTTTTATGAATGACTCAAGAATCGTTCGGCATCGAGTGCAGCCATACACCCTTGTCCAGCCGCAGTGACTGCTTGACGATAAACGTGATCCTGTACATCCCCTGCCGCAAATACGCCCTCAATATTTGTGAATGTCGTTCCCGCTTTGGTGACGATATATCCCATATCATCGAGCTCTAGCTGGCCTTTGACAAAATCACTCATGGGTGTATGTCCAATGGCTACGAAAAGACCGTCAGCGTCCAACGTTTGTGTAGAGCCATCTTGTGTATTTTCAAGAACAAGTCCAGTCATGTTACGCGGTTCATCGTCACCTAAAACTTCTTTAACACTATGATTCCATATTATGGAGACTTTAGGGTGATTAAAAAGTCGCTCTTGATTCATTTTATCTGCACGGAGACTGTCGCGTCTGTGAATAAGGGTTACATGGGATGCGAAATTAGTTAGATAAAGGGCTTCCTCAACGGCTGTGTTACCACCTCCTACAACGGCAATGCGTTTTTCTTTAAAGAAAAATCCGTCACAGGTTGCACACCCGGATACACCAAAACCTCGGAATTTTTCTTCACTGGGGATACCGAGCCACTTCGCCTGTGCCCCTGTACAAATGATAAGACTGTCGCAGGTAAAGGTTTTACCAAAGTCAGTGACAAGGGTGAAGGGGCGTTTGGACAGGTCGACAGTTTCGATTTGCTCTTCGATCATAATCGTTCCTACATGCTCAGCCTGGGCACGCATTTCTTCCATAAGCCATGGACCTTGGACAGCGCGGCGGAATCCGGGAAAGTTTTCAACGTCCGTTGTGACCATTAACTGGCCGCCCGGTTGCATTCCCAGGAATTGCAGGGGTGCTAAATTCGCCCGTGCAGCATAGATTGCCGCCGTATATCCCGCGGGTCCTCCACCAATAATTGCAACGCGCCCATGTGTGCTTGACATAAAAAAACCATCTTTAGTAAATTCTTACTTGGCAACTTACCACATAATCTGCTAAGTATCGATCATCATTTGCCGGTTTAGCTCAGTTGGTAGAGCAACTGATTTGTAATCAGTAGGTCGGGAGTTCGAGTCCCCCAACCGGCACCATTCAAATTCCCTAAATTCCCAAAGGTTTTAGTGCTTCAAAGCAAGGGCACTTTGTTGTGCTTCGGTGCTTTGTATGAAATTTTACTTTAATTCCACCCAAAAACTTATACAGTTATTAAGTGCGCTCCATTTTCAGGGGAAACTGTGAAATGGGTGGATGTTTGTCTGGCTAGTGCTTTGTGCTGGCTAAATTCGGTAAAATTGAGGGAGATAATTTTATGAGAAATATTTTAATAGTAACCCTGGTCACGGTTCAGATGGTGAGCATAAGCTC
>CANGWA010000241.1 GCA_947457335.1 Sphingobacteriaceae bacterium | reverse complement strand
TTTCATTGACCCTGGGCTGTTATTGGATTCAAAAGTAATGTTAAATTCGGACTTAACCTTTTCTTTACATTCGCCTATTAAAACTCTAAGTTGTTGAATTTTAAAGGACTAACGTAGTGGTACCTACATGATGAGAACAGTAGGGATAAAAAAAGGAGTTCCTAAGAACTCCTTTTAAAGTGCGGTATTAGGCGTTGCAACCGCAGGTGCATCCAGCGCCTCAACAACTGCCACCACAGGTAGAAGTTGATCCGCATTTGCATTTACGGCTGCATTTGCTGTTTTCTGATGTTGTTTTCATAACTTTTCTTTTGATGTATCAAAGTTAGGGCTTTCACCAGCGGTTGTAGGTACACAATCCTTATTTCTTTGTATATAATTTTTGTCCCTGATGATTCGCCATTCGTTTCGCTTTAAATTGAGAAGGCGTCTGTCCCGTCTCCTTCTTAAATTGAAGGGAGAGGTGCTGACTCGAACTAAAATTTAAGCGATGGGCAATTTCTCCAATGCTTAGATCGTCATATCGTATTAACTCCTTTACTTTTTGTATGCGCTCACGAATCATGAATTTTTCGATAGTGATGCCTTCCACTGAGGAAAACAAATCACTGAGATAGCTATAATTATGAGGGATGTGGTGTGTGATAAAGACGGATAGTTTTTGGGCGGATTGTTTTTCGTGCATCAGATAATCTCTCACTAATTGTTTAATCGTCTCAATGATTTTTTGTTCTTTGTTCTCAATTAGCTCAAAACCACTTACTAAAAGTGCTTTTTGTAAAGTAAGCCATTGTTCGTTGGTTAAGGGTTGGTGGATAAAAATTTCCCCCAAGTCAACTTTCCCGTAATGAATGTTAAGCTGATTTAGGGTGGATTGCACTGAGGCTATGCATCGCGGACAAGCCATGTTTTTTATATTCAGAACGTTACCTTTCATCTAGTAAAGATAACGCATTTAAGGGGGGGCTAGTTTTATTAGGGAGGAGGAGGCAAAGGACGGCCTTTCGAGAACCTATGGGTGTACTATCAGCTATAGCTTGGTTTATTTAGTGGCGCAAATGGGCGTACATTAATGGGTAAATAATGAAGCGATCTATTAGTTGTTCTATTAATGGTTTAATTTAATTGAGGCAATTTAGGAATTGGATAAATTCACTTTAGCACATGTGTCTGGAGAATAATGGACTATGAACAGACCGTTTTTCATTACTCCTGTCAATTTTTAGTCGAATATTGAAGGAAAGTTGCTATTTTTAAAGGATATTTACCCTTTTTATGAGTAGAGTGATTCTGGGGACGACCCTTTTACTTTTGGTCATCGCCGCTGGCTGTAGCAAAAAACAGTCCCTTAATGGAACGGTATTGGTTAACGTGAAATACCGGGATTCTCTCGTCCCTAATGCTACTGTATACATGAAGGGCAATATCACCAACGATACAGCACTGAATTTTGCTACTTATGACGCTACGGTCACAACCAATGCCATTGGGCAGGCAGTTTTCACCGATCTCGCAGCTGGAAGGTATTATTTTTTAGCAGTGAGTACCAAAAGTGCAGAGGTGTTTTTAGGGGAACGTTTAGTCACAGTAGAAACGCCACTTGTTAATCCTAAAAAATCGAGTGGTAATCGTTACGAGGCGCTAATTCGTGTCGATTAAGTCTTTGCACCAAATTCTTAAGGATTACAAGCATCACAGTACATCGGGTCTTCCACCATTATTCCTCGGGGGTACATTTTTTCCTCACCATACGCGCATTTCTGACATTGATAAACTTGTTTCAGTATTGAACGGGTAGGGAAGTGACAGGCCCCGCAGGGCAGTCCAGCTACCACTTTAGTTATACAATAGCCTGGGGTGTTGCATTGAGGACAATTGGATTGAATTTTTTTTAACAAGCCATGCGTTGCTTCACGAATAACACTTCTTCGTGTTGGGTTCAGGTGAGCACGCATGTCCGTTTCTAAAATCAGAAAAGGATGCAGTTCGATGAGTGATAAGAAAACGGATTCAAAGATAGTCATGTCAATCAACCCTTTGTGTACGATGGAAGTGGAAGGGACTTTTAAGATCACAGCATGTTCTGGAAAGCCTATCTGTGAAAGGAATTCTTTGGCGGAAGCTAATGTTTTCACTTCAGCAGAACTAAAGTTGGTAGCGGTGCTTAAATGATACGTGTAGATTTCCAAGTCATGTTTAAAATCTTTCAGAAGAAGTATTTCTTCATCACAGGGCACAAAACCATAATGGGGATGTGTACCAAAACTTCCTTCGCTGGCTAGTACTAAGTCAATACCTGTTAAATTGAAAGCAGCCAGACATTTCTGTCTGGCTGTTTCTAAAGGACTATTTGTCCTTTCGGTTTCACCGGTAAACGTGCCGAAGACATCTGTATTCAGGCTTTTAGCGGTTGTGTAAGTAACATTCAAAGCGTTTTCAAGCACGGGACCGATAACGCCTTCTTTTTCATGCATGGTCGCGATGCACAGTTTCCGTCCTTTGAATGGATTCACCTTGCGTCGTTTTTTTGATGGCGGTTAGTTTTACCTGACAATCCAGATGAATGAGGAACTCGTCTTCGTTGATGGATGCAATTTCTGATTGAAGCCGGGCCAAAGAGTTTTTCAATTCTACTTTACGGCTGTTGTCTTCAATCGATTCTGTCCCTGTACGAATAAAACTGTTGAAGGTTTTTACGTTGTGCAGTTGAATTTTACTTGTAAACAACGTGGATAGAATCTCTATCGCTCGCTCTGCTTCAAAAGAGCCCTTTATCAAAGGTTCCTCGACTGGCTTTTTCATAAACAAATGTCAGCATTGATTTCAATCATCTTCCCCTTCTTCTCAATGAAGACCCTGGCTTCGTAAAGTTCTCTTTGAAGCTGGCGGATGCGTTGTTCACGCATTTTGATATCTTCTTCATTGTCGGTCTTGAAGATTTTTTCTTCATGATACTTTATTTTAGCATCAATCATTTTCGTTAACAAGTTGATGGCATCTTCTTTTTCAAACGTGCCTTTTAACAGATGAACGGTGTAGTTCTTTACACCGCGTTTACTGTCCTTGTCCAAGTGAGTAGGCTGGTTTATCATTGATGTTGTATAGGTTTTCGGTTTTAATAACTTCAAGTTTTGAATCAATGGTCTTGTTGAGTAGTTCGATGATCTCTTTAGGATCAATCATTTTTCCATTCTCTGCCTTGTAGCGGCAACGCCAGTGGTCGGTACAAAAGGTTTCTTTGATGCCGTCAGGAAATACCTTAATTCCCCGGTTGCTAATCATGTTGAGTTTGAGATTACTGGAGGCGATACCGTTCATGCGGTGTCCGATTTCAGTGGCGTCGGTGCCGGACCAATGGATGAACAAATCAACACCCATGAGCTCTTTTTTAGCAGCAGCCTTCCGCTGGTAAGGTTTCAGCGTGATTGGTTTATTCTCTAGTTTCACAGCTTTGAGCTGTGTTGGTTTTTGCCCCAAGCGTTCAATGATGGCATCAGCAAATTCATTGGTACCCACCTTCTGCTTACTAACTCCTTCTTTGTAGATGTCGTAGGTGTGTATTCCATCTTCGATGGTTTTTAACCATGCATTCTGAATTTTTTCGGCAGCAGCAATTTCTCCAAGATGAATGAGCATCATGATGGCACCTTGTAATAGTCCTGATGGATTGGCAACATTTTGACCCGCTCTTCTTGGAGCTGAACCATGTATGGCCTCAAACATACTACACGTTTCTCCGATATTCGCAGAACCAGCAAGACCTACCGAGCCAGCAATTTGTGCGGCTACATCTGATAATACATCACCATAAAGATTGAGTGTAACAATAACATCGAAAACCTCTGGGGTATCTGCCATTTTAGCGGCACCGATGTCAATGATCCAGTGCTCCTTTTCAAGTTCAGGGTACTCCACACCAATTTCGTCAAACACTTGATGGAAAAGACCATCGGTCTGTTTCATGATATTGTCCTTGGTGAAACAGGTCACTTTTTTTCTACCATTTTGTTTCGCATACTCGAAAGCGTAACGGATGATTTTTTCGCAACCCGGTCGGCTGATGAGTTTCAAACATTGCACCACTTCATCGGTCTGCTGGTGTTCAATGCCAGCATACAAGTCTTCTTCGTTTTCACGAATGATGACAATATCCATGTCCTTATGTTTGGTTGAAATGTATGGATGGAAGCTCTTGCAGGGACGCACATTTGCATAAAGTCCCAGCATCTTTCGTGTTGTTACGTTCAAACTTTTGTAACCACCTCCCTGCGGGGTAGTGATCGGTGCCTTCAGAAACACCTTATTACGGATGATGGTGTTCCAAGATTCTGAACTAATCCCTGAGGTATTGCCCGAGAGATAGACCTTTTC
>CANGWA010000240.1 GCA_947457335.1 Sphingobacteriaceae bacterium | reverse complement strand
TTTGGGTAGACAGAAGGTGGGGTTTCCAAAAAAAACGGCCTGATTTTCAGAAGATTTGTTGGATTTCGGATACTACTATTTTGTTGGGGGTAAAAAAATACCTACATTTGCACTCCCTGCGCGAGCAGATAAGCGGAAGTAGCTCAGTTGGTAGAGCGTAACCTTGCCAAGGTTAAGGTCGCGGGTTCGAGACCCGTTTTCCGCTCAAGAAGCCCGGACTTCGGGCTTTTTTAATTTTGCCTCGGTGGTGAAATGGTATACACGAGGGACTTAAAATCCCTTGGACTCACGTCCGTGCGGGTTCAAGTCCCGCCCGAGGTACACAATCAGAGTGAGAGTGGCGGCGGTAGCAACACTTTCCTCTGATTTTCTTTACTTACTCCTCCCCCGCTCTAAGCACCTAAACCCTTTTCGATTTTGATAAGATGCGCTTTATCGCTATATGAAGGTTTTTGGCGAACCCATTTATCAATTCCTATGAGCGAATCTAGGATTGGATAGTGCCCCTTAACCAACTTAGAAGAGAAGCTTTCAGTGTTATGCAAAATATCGTAAAAAGACCAAGCAGTTTTATCAAGGCAGATTGGCCTAACTTTCAGGTAACGGTTTTGCGGTCTGTGGGTGAATGCATAGCCAAAATAGCAAGGTCTATTCACCGTTAACAAATAAAAAAGGTGGCCTCATTTTCCATTAAGCCACCTTTTTAAGAAATCCCAACAAATTAATCCAGTATCACAATTTTCTTGCTTTGTGAAAGCCCTGGTGAAGTGATAAAGTAGATGCCAGGAGCTAATCCCTCGAGATTAACCATGCGTCTATTGGTTTCATTCAGTTGGTAATTTGCCATCAATCGACCTGCCTGATCAATTAATTGAAGGGTCATGTTTCGTTCAGCAACGATGTTCACAACTCCCTTAGAGGGTACTGGGTAAACGTTAACTTCAGTTTGCATAGTCTCCTCAAGGGATGTGCAGGAATTTACCTTGATGGTAACGGTAGTACTGCTCATGCAACCATTGGCATCTGTTCCCTTCACTGAAACGGAATAGGTACCTGCCACATTTGAAGTAAATACATTGGTGCTAAGTGTTGTGGTGTTGTTCCACACATAAGTGCTTGCTCCGCTGGCGGTGAGTGTAATGGATTCTTTAGAACACATCACAGTTCGGGTGGCAGCAATGGAAGGTGTAGGTAGTGGGTTGATGATCACACTCACAATAAAATCCTTCGAACAAGTCACATTATCAGATACAGTGGTAGCACTGAGGGTGTAACTTGATGCAACAGTGGGTGTGATGGTAATGGATTGAAAAGGTCCAAAGCCCAACCAATCGTAGCTATCGGCGCCAGTTGCAACAAGTGTAGTCGATTGTCCCGAACAAACCGCGGTATTGCCGGTAATGCTGACTGATGGTGAGAACACACCAATTGGAATGGTTATCTGTGCGGTACAACCATTTGCTGCAATGCCAGTACAAGTATAAGTTTGGTTAGCCAATGGTGCAACGACTTCCGTTGCAGCTGTTCCGCCGCTACTCCAATTATAAGCGGTGCTAGTACCAGTTGCAGAGAGTGTAGCGGATGTTCCTGAGCAAATTAAAGTTTGAGTAGCGCTTACTCCAAGAGTTGGTAGTGGTTTTGTCACAACAGGAATGCTAGCCAAGGAGACACATCCTAAACTATTGGTACCACTCACAGAATAGAGGGTATTATTTGTAGGCGTCACCACGATGGTGGTGTTATTACCACCAGTTAGCCAAGTATAGGAATTTGCGCCAGAAACAGAAATAGTGGAGGACTCACCCGCACAGATATTTGTCCCCGTCGCTGCAATCGCTAAAGTAGGAACTGGATTAACAGCCATGGCGATGGTTGCCGTACCCAAACACTGTCCATTTGAAGCAATTACCGTATAAGCAGTAGCTGAAGTTGGTGCGACTGAAATCATTGAGCCACTTAAATTACCAGGCAGCCAAGTATAGTTGGTTGCAGCAGCAGTGGTGGTCAACTGGGTTGCATATCCAGCGCAAACAACCGAAGAGGAAGCCCCAACTTGCACAGGCAAGGGAGCAACCGGGATGGCGATATTAGCAGTAACGGTACCACACGCATTTTGCCCATTCACCACATAATTACTTGTTACACTTGGCGAGAAAGCAGTAGCATTGATTACATTGTTGTTCCATGTATACGTATTCGCTCCAGAAGCAGTCAACATGACCGTTTGTCCCAGGCAAGCCGCAGTCGTGCTTGGCGCAATGGTCAAAGAAGGAACAGTATTATTCACGGTTACTGTGATAACTGCGGAAGCTGTACAACCTGCGGTATTGGTACCAATGATGGAATAGGTGGTAGTGACACTTGGACTAACAGCAAGGCTGTTATTCGTCGGCCCACCGACCCATGTATAGGTTGCAGAAGCCGTGTTGGTAAGGACCGCAGTGCCTCCAACGCAAATAACTGCAGGCGTTGATACAGGGTTCACAGCAGAATTGCTAACTACTTTGTAGCCGTACCATTGACTAGAAGAAGAGTTATAAAGGAAAACCCGCTCGTTTGCAAAACCAAATTGGTAGGATGAAGCCGCTGGAGCCGTGCTAGGCAATTGGCAAGTCGTTAAGTAGACACCTGTTGTGAGATTGATGAAGTAAACCCGTTTGTTCACGTAATCATAAACCAAGGCTTCTCCGTTGGGTACGCCAACATATGCAACAGCATAACTATTGAGGTTGGAAGTTGCAACTGGCAGTCCACTGATGCCAATAGACGAAATAAATGCACCTGTTGCTCGGTTGTAACGATAGAGGGTGCCAGCGTTGTAATAAACAACGATATTCCCAGCCACATTGGCATGACCCATGGACTGCGAATTGGGCATATTGGAAGTAGCAATATTCGTGACAGTGCCAGCGGCATAAAAAGTACCTGAAGCAAGATTATGTTGGAACAAACCGCCCGAGTTGAAGGTATTCCCTTCAACAGCACCTGTTGCGCTGTTCCACCACAAACCACGGTAATCGGCACCCTGAGACGTTGAAGAGAGGGCGTTTCCCCCAATAACTGAAAACGTTTCAATGGGGTATGTCGTTGTGCCTGCATTTACAGAGTAATACAAATTTTGATTTGGGTTAAACGCGACTCCCGTTCGGGTGGAAGATCCGCCAGAGCAATTGAGGGTTACGTCTGAAACGGCAGTTGGAAGGGGACATTGCGCAAGAGCAACGCCAGAAACTAGCAAGCCAATTAACAGGAGGATGGTAGAGCGTTTTTTCATGTGATTAGTTTAACACGAATATAAGAAAATAGAAACACGTTGCATTAATATAGACAACCTTCTCCTGAAAAAATTTAGCGTAGAAGTACTTTGTTTAAATCCCTAATAAGGTTTAATGCGTTCAAAATTGAAATACTCCTTAATACTGTCCATCTTCTTTAGTTTTAAAAATTCGAGGTAAGCCTTTGCAACAGGACTCAGCGGTTTTTCGCTCAACCATATGAGTCGCCATTTTGTTTTTATAGGCATACCAGTAACAGGAATTATTTTCATCCGTTTATGCAGTAATTCTTCTCTGATACCAATAATAGGCATCATAGAAATTCCAAGTCCCGCTAATACCGCTTGTTTAACGGCTTCATTACTTGTTAGCTCAAATTTTTTCCGGACACGAAGGCTTTTTTGTTCAAAGAAATCCTCCATTATTTTTCGTGTTGCAGAACCCTCTTCTCTGAAAATTAACGATTCATTTTCAAGTTCACTTTTTGATAGTTTTGATTTGGGCAGGCTGTGGTTTTTATTGCCAACGAAATATAGTTCATTATCAAGCAGGGCCTCTTCATAAATATTGAGTTTTTCAGGCAAAACGGAGACTAGAGCAAAATCGATTTCGCCGCTTGTCAAACTGCCAATTACCTTTGATTTATTGGTCACATCCATACTTAATTCAAGACCAGGATGGCTTTTCATAAAATCAGCAAGGAAATAAGGCATTACATACTTCCCTGTCGAAACCACACTGATTGATAACCGTCCCGTTAACAAGCCCTTGAATGCTTGTGTTTTATAATTAATCGCATGCACTTCATTGAGCACCCTTTCGGCCATGCGGTATATCTCCATACCAAACTCCGTAATACGCATCCGTTTTCGGACCACCTCTGTGAGCGGAATATCGAATTGTTCCTGCAGCTTTTTAAGCTGAATAGAGACGGCTGGCTGGGTCATAAATAGTTCTTCGGCCGCCTTTGTAATGCTTCTCGTCTCCACCACCTTAGTAAAAACATGCAGCTGATGAAGGGTGTAGTTCATAAATAAATATTATAGTCAAAATAGATTTTATAAATAAAAAATTATGAACTAAAGTACTGAAATTTGT
>CANGWA010000239.1 GCA_947457335.1 Sphingobacteriaceae bacterium | reverse complement strand
TCTACATTTTCATGATTAAAAAGCGGTATAGTTTTTAAAAATTAGTAGTTCGTTTCACTCACTGTTAACCTTGATTCACTAACTTCAATCTATATTTTGCCTCAAAACTTTTGATTTTCATGTATTTAGGTTTATATTTAGGTCAATGAGTCGCCACGGGTGGATATATTACCTCTGCTGCCTTCTTGGTTTGGGTGTGCTAAACGCTCAAATGCCAACATGCCCAAGTCCTTATGTCTATATGGATGGTGGAAGTCTTATCAAATTTTACGACCCTTCTCAACCTCTTTCTGCAACGAATCCAGGCACCATCAATGTCCCTACCTTTGGTAGTGGATTGACCTTAATGCCGAACATTAATGGTGGAACCCCAAATCCCACTTTTTACACCGTTTCTGGTGGTAATTATTATTATTGGAATGGTTCTTCCTGGGTAAATACGGGGCACGGTACCGGAAACTCCGCAGCAGTTAATATCGCTGGCTGTAATAACTATATCTACAATTTGGTAGGAGGTACAGGACAAGTATATGTATACAATGGCTCCTCAACTGGAACATTATTAACAACACTTCAGAATTTTAGCGGTGGGGGACCTTATGATCTAGTAACCGATTGCAACTGCAATTTCTACGCACTAAAAACAACGACTCCTCAGGTACTTACAATGTATAGTCCAACTGGTTCGGTATTGTGCACTTATTCACTGAATAATATGCCTGCAGCATCAGCTGGGGGAGGTTTTGCAATTATCGGAAATTCAATATACGTAAAAAACAACCTCAGTAATGGCTTTTTTATTGGCACAATTTCAGGAGCTCAAGTCACTTTTACTCAAGTTTCAGGGTTCAGTGCTTCTCCTGGAGATTTTGCCTCATGTCCCGTTTGTAACAGCAGTGGCACGCTTACTGGCGCCTCCATTTCCGCTGCATCTCTTTCCTGTTATAATCCTACAGCTAATCTTAGTGTAACCTACTCGGGCTCTGGTGCTATTGGTATTGCTTGGAGTGGACCTGGAATTGTTGGCAGCACAACCACAAATGTCATTACCGTTAATCAACCCGGTGTTTACACTGTGACACTCAGTGCGAATGGCTGTCCTCCTAGTTCTGCTGTATTATCCACAACAGTTCCGCTTAATAATGGCAATGTAGCTGCAAGCATCACTCCAAGTGGAAATATTTGTATTACCAATGGTATTTTTCAGCAATTGGTTGTTGCGCACAATAATACAAGCGACTTAATTAGTTGGTCGGGTACTGGTATCAATGGCTCTAATACTCAGAGCGTATACATTTCAGCAGCCGGGTCTTATTCTGTTCTTGTAACCGACCCCGTCTCGGGATGTACTGCCTCTAGTGTTGTCAACTTTATTCAAAACCCAAATCCCGCTATTGCGCTAAGTTCGCCAACCTTATGTGCATTCAATACCAATGGATCACCAAACACAGTCACCATCAGCACAACTGGTGCACAACAATATACTTTATACACAGGATCTTCTTTACAATCTACGGCGCCATTTTCCACCCTACAAACAATCGTATCCATTTCGCCATATTCGCCTACACTTACGGTAAAGACCATCACCTTAATTGGCGCCAATGTTACTTGCACCGCTGCTACAACTGCAACCCTGGCAATCCTTCCCAATCCAACGATTACAGTAACCCCTCCCACGGCTAGCATCTGCCCCTATCAAATCCAGCAATTCTCGGCTTCTGGTGCTCAAAACTACCAGTGGCTTGCTCCTATCAATTCTCAAAATGCCCAAATCATTGTACAAACCCCATCAGCTACAAGTGTCTACTCTGTAAGTGGTGAAAGCAATGGCTGCAAAGCCGCTATCGCTACAGCCACATTGGTTATTTTACCTATTCCCTCACTAACAGTGGTACCAGGAAATACCTTGGTGTGTTTGGGAACCTCTGTGACCATGAGCGTGCAAGGAAATGCGACACAATATGCATGGATTCCCACCGCAACCTTAAACCACACATTTGGCACGCAGGTGACTGCAAATACTCCTACCACGCAGATTTATACTGTTATCGGAACATTGAACACTTGCACTAATGTCAGCACGGCCACTATCAATATTGCCAATCCTCCTGTTATCTCAGTCTCAGCCAATAGTCCCTCAATGTGTGCCTTTAATCACAATGGATCTATTAATAGCATTTCATTAACTGTAAATGGCCCTAGTTCCTTTACTGTTATTGGTAATGGGGTAAATGTCTTGAATCAAAATGGACCTGTTCCTGTTATTGTGCCTTCAGGCACCTTTTTACCTGGTTTTTCCCCAGTTAGTATCCAAGTTCTCGGAGCTCAATCGGTTTGCACTGTTACTGCCAACTACAATTATAGTATCATGCAAAACCCATCGATTACAATTTTCCCTGCAAGCGCTAGCGTTTGTCCTGGTCAAATGAAAATGTTCTCAGTCACTGGTGCTTCAAGCTACTCTTGGTTACCAGACCCAACATTGGTTATCTCTACACCGACATCGGTTATCGCCAACCCTACAAAAACCTCTTTTTATAGTGTACGTGGTTTATTTAATGGTTGTTATAGTGATGTGCAAAATGCGGTTTTACTTGTGCTTCCTTTGCCAGAAGTTTCTGTGGCCGCATCAAGTCCAACCGTTTGTGCTGGCAAACATGTTGTACTAACTGCATTCGGAAGCGCAAATACTTATTCATGGCAACCAAACACATCGTTAGCAGCTGCCAATGTGCCAACCGTTATTGCCATTCCACCCATTACAACGCAATACACGGTAACAGGTACACTCAATTCTTGTACAAATGCTGCTGTGGTCACGATATCAGTAATCACCGTACCAGTAGTTTCACTTACTGCTTCAGACCACACCATTTGTAGTGGAAGAGAAACACAACTTATTGCTAGCGGGGCCCTGTCATATCTATGGAAACCCGCCTTCAGTTTAAACATGAATGCTGGTCCTTCGGTTGTTGCCAACCCAATTGAAAACACAACTTATACAGTTGATGGATATAATGGGGTCTGTACCGGTTCTGCTTCCATCTACATCCATACTGTAAAGTCACCTGACATGAAAATTACAGCAAGTAACCTTGCCGTTTGTAGAGGAAATACCATTACTTTGGCGGCAACAGGAGCAATGAGCTATTCGTGGGCACCACCGAATGGCTTAACAAGCACTCCAACACTTAGTCAGGTCACAATTCTTCCTAATACAGGTACCAATTACACCGTTTTTGGGGCAAATTACCTTGGGGGGGTAGAGTGCTATCAACAATTGAGTTATTTTGTGAATGTCATTAACCCTACACATGCGCTAATCGATGGTACATTGAGTATCTGTGAAGGTCAAGGCACTACCTTAAAAGCCTCGGGTGGAGATACCTATAAGTGGATGCCCTCTACCGGTTTAAACATAGACAATCAAGCCGCCGTTGTCGCAAACCCAAGTGTAACCACCATTTATAAAGTCGAAGTAAGTTATAATTCTTATTGTCCCTCTACGGCCTCTGTTCAAGTGGATGTTTATCCGCGTCCAAAAGTTTTTGCAGGTCGCGATACTTCTTTTAACCTGAATGAACCCAAATTTATCAGAGCTATTGGGAATGGAACGCTCTCATGGATAGATGGTACGGGAATTGAATGCAGGGATTGCGCTGAAACACGCATCTATCCAGTATTTTATGGTTGTTATGTGGCTCAAGCTGTTAATGAATATGGATGCGTGGCAAGAGATCTGGTATGTATAGAAGTGAGAGAAGATTTCTCAGCTTATGTGCCGAATGTGTTTACACCAAACGGAGATGGACTAAATGACAAGTTCTTTATTTATGGCGAAGCTATCAGTAACATTTCCCTGCGTATTTTTGACCGATGGGGTCACGTGGTGTTCTCTGGTACAGATATTGAAACCGGGTGGGATGGAACCTTTAAGGGGGTTGACTGCAAATCAGATGTGTATTCCTACCAAGCTTCTTGGTACGGTCTAGATCGAAGGAAGTACGAAAAATCTGGTATAGTAAGATTAGAAAGATAAAAAAGGCGTCCTTCATTCGAGGACGCCTTTTTTATTGGTAAGCATTAGTTGGTTATTTTACCAAGACCAGCTTTTTGCATCGGATTTTCAGGGTTGCCTCTGTTTCTACCCGTGGCTGCTTTATTTTTAAACAACTCAAATCGACTAGGTTCTGCCTTGATATTAAACGTATTATTCTTTTCATTGATATCAGCCGTTTCACGATAAGGATCTAACTGTACAGAAATAACCTTCTTTTCCTTCAGAAACGTTTTTGTAACTTCCTTCTCATTCTTTCTCCAGATATAAGCGCTTATCCTTTCTATCTCACTCGTACCATCAGCATAATTGAACTTTATAATCAG
>CANGWA010000238.1 GCA_947457335.1 Sphingobacteriaceae bacterium | reverse complement strand
TTCAGCCTTAATATCCTTCCTGCTCATGGCGTTAATACTGGTTTTTGTTGCCGGTTACCTTTTAATTGCCCTTGAGGCCGTAACCAAAATCAATAAGGCTGGAATCGCCCTACTCATGAGCGCCCTGCTCTGGATGATGGGTATTCAATCGCATCCAAATGAAGCAACCCATGCACTCGCCGAGAGTCTTTCTAGTTCTTCAGAGATTTTATTTTTCTTGCTAGGCGCCATGACGATTGTTGAACTGATTGATGCGCACCAAGGATTTGAAGTGGTGACCCGTTTTCTAAACTACAATCAAAAAAAAACACTCACTTGGCTCATCGCACTGCTTTCCTTCTTCCTATCAGCCCTGCTCGATAACCTCACTACCACCATCGTCATGGTGACCATCATTCGAAAAATAATTCCTGAAAAAAGAGATCGACAATTATTAGCAGGACTTACGGTGATCGCCTCCAATGCCGGTGGCGCATGGTCACCTGTAGGTGACGTAACAACAACCATGTTATGGATTGGGGAACAAATATCTCCTTCTGGAGTCATCCTTAATGTGTTTATTCCCTCCCTTATTTGCCTGATTTTGCCTACCTGGATGATTGCTAGTTCAATGAAAGGAACCATCGCACAGGCACCTCACACCGTCAATTCATCTGATAGTTCAATACGTCAAAAAACAGTTTTAATTGCCGGCATTTGCGTGCTTTTTGCAGTGCCTGTTATTAAACAAACCACTGGTCTCCCTCCTTATATGGGCATTTTGTGTGGATTAGGGATCATGTGGGTCCTTCTAGAATGGTTAGATCGAAAAAATGTGGCAGAAAACCGGTCTAAATTCACCGTTGAAAGGGCCTTGCAACGCATAGATACGCCCTCCATCCTATTTTTTCTCGGCATCTTGCTAAGCATCGGGGCTCTTGAAATGCAAGGCTCACTTCAACTCTTGGCTTCCCATCTAAATGCAAGCCTGCCTGATGATAAAACGTTGGTCATCAGTTTAGGTGTATTATCCGCCATTCTAGACAACGTGCCCTTAGTCGCTGCAGCTCAAGGCATGTTTGACCTTCAAACATGGTTACCAGACACGCTCAATTGGCACCTTCTAGCCTTTACCTCTGGTACAGGCGGTTCCATTTTAGTGATTGGATCTGCTGCAGGGGTTGCTGCTATGGGACTTGAAGATTTAAGTTTTGGATGGTACTTGAAAAAAATTAGCCTGCCAGCCCTCATCGGGTTCTTGGCAGGCTGCGCTTATTTTCTGCTGATCTATTGAAATTCTACTTGTAGAATATCCACTTACCCAATTCCTTCCAGCTAACCTTTTTGCCGTACATCAAAATACCCGTACGGTATATGCGAGCTGCCAATAACGTTGTGCCAATAAAAGTGCCATATAAAGTCACTAGTGATACAATGATTTGCCAAACAGGCACACCCGTGCCACTCGACACCCGTGCCATCATCACAATCGGAGAGGTGAATGGAATCAGCGATGCCCAAAACACTGTACTCGAATCTGGATCCATAACCGTTTTCAACGCAATCATGTACCCTAAAGTCAACGGCAACATCACTGGGGTAATAAATTGCTGGGAATCTGCCTCAGAATCAACAGCACTTCCAATTGCCGCCATGATGGAACTATAAAAGAGATAGCCACCAATGAAAAACAAGACGAAACAAACCACGACTTGTACAAAATCAATTTTCTCAAACTTCTTTAACATGTCAAAAACCTCTCGTTGCTCTTCAAATTTCTCAAGCTGATTCAAATCAATGTTGGTCCCATGCTTTTTCACATACTCCTGCTGGTCTTTAAACAATTGGTACTTGGCATTCGCATCCTTGAGTAGGAAAAGAGATACCAAACTGATAAGAACGGTGGTAATGATACCCATAATCAGAAATTGGATGATTCCCAATAAAGCAACACCAATGATTTTACCCATCATCAGTTCAAATGGTTTCACAGATGAAACAATAACTTCTACAATTCGACTCGTTTTCTCCTCCATGACACTTCTAAATACCATCATGCCGTACATCATTACAAACACAAACATGAGCGCTCCAATCAAGAAACCAACAAACCCCAAATCACCTGTATCCTGAACATTACCAGCATCATCGACCTTTTGAATGATGAACTTCACACTGGTCTTAGAATTATGAATGACATCAGGATCGATGTTGTTCGACCGCAATTTGTACTCGTAAAGCACCTTTTCCATACTGGTTTTCAACCAGGTTTGAAATCCTGCACCTGGCGATTTTTGATACACCAACTTTACCGCTCCTGCTCCACCCTCGAGTATAGTCGGTGATATCCAAAGCAGGCACGTGTACCCCTTACCCACAAATTCTGATTGTGCCTTGGTCAAATCTTGCTTGCTGTAGGTAATGGACACGTCGTCCTTACCGCTAAAAGTGTCTTTAAACAATCCCGACTCATCAAGCACCAACAATTTCTGTTCCTTCTCATCGGACTGCATTAACTGAATCATAACAGCGAAAAAACCTGCAATTAATAAAGGTGCCAGCACCGTCATGATGATAAATGTTTTGTTGGTCAAACGGGACTTTAATTCCCTCCAAACAATTAATCTAATCTTGTTCATTCTGTCAAATTTGAAGTGTTTTCTAACTCAGCACCATTGCTTACTTGAGAAATGAAAATCTCATTCATAGAAGGTATGATTTCATTAAAGGCATGGACTTCGCAAACGGGCAGTACCAACTTGAGTAGCTGACTTCCTGTAACTCCTGGGGCTGCTTTTAATTCAAAATGATAAATATCCTCTTCCTGCTCCCGCTTAACTATTTCAGCGGACGTCCATAATGCATTCGTAAACCCCATCACCTGTCCACTGAAACTTATCTTAAAACGGTTGCTTCTAAATTGTTTCCGAATGTCCTTTACCGAACCGTCAAGTACTTTCTCCGATCGATTTAACAGAGCAATATGATCACACAATTCCTCTACGCTACCCATGTTGTGGGTACTCAAAATAATGGTAGAACCAGCCTTACTGAGAGCCAAAATCTCATTGCGGATTAATTGTGCATTTACAGGATCAAAGCCACTAAATGGTTCGTCAAGTATCAACAATTCTGGCTCATGCAAAACAGTAACAATAAACTGCACTTTTTGCTGCATCCCCTTACTCAATTCCTCCACCTTTTTTTTCCACCAGGTCTGCATTTCAAACTTTTCAAACCAAATCTTAGTCCTTCTTTTGGCCTCTGATCCTGAAAGTCCCTTCAACTGCCCTAAATACACCACTTGTTCACCGACTGGCATTTTTCGGTAAAGACCCCGTTCCTCAGGCAAATAACCTATTTTATTGACATGGGACGCCGTCAATAACTCACCATTAAAACGGACCTCACCTGAGTCTGGACCCGTTATCTGATTGATAATGCGAATAAGTGAAGTCTTACCCGCTCCATTAGGACCAAGTAACCCAAATACCGATTGCGGCTTAACCTCAATGGAAACGTTATTTAGGGCTACATGATTGCTGTAACGTTTAGATACGTTGTTGACTGAAATGATGTTCATGCTCAGCAAAAATAAGGTAATTCACAGTAGTTAGAAGCGTTGAGTGATAACCGGAGAATTATCCTTAACAACGGTTATTCCACATCACTTACACCACCCGTGACAACAAATTTCATTGTTTCAGCAGGATTCGAGGACATGGGTTTGACGTGGTTAGCAGGCACTATAACGAGGCGTCCGGATAAAGAATAGGAAAGCGGTAAATAAACCGATACCATCTCCTTTAGACCAAAGTGCTCTAAATCATCATTGGTGATAAATCCAATTTGATGCAAATTGGCGGTCGGCTCAATGAGGACGAGGACGGGCCGATTAAACTTCCGCTTATTCCCCATAAAGGCATTGGTGAAGTCCTTTACTGGTGAGTAGATATGCCGAATAAAGGGGGCATTCTCTAACTTCTCCTCAAAATAAGTGAAGATGTGTTTAAAAATGTAGGAGGAGGCTAGCAACCCAAGCAGAAAAATAAAGGTTACAGTCAACACCAAACCCAAGACCGTTTTTACAGCATCGACATCTGTGAAATTGATGAAAGAGAAAAAACTGGAGAAAATGTCAAACAACTTCACCAAGACATAGGCGGTAATGGCCAAGGGAATAAATACAAGGAGACCCTGAATAAAGATCCTAATAAATCCAGTCATTTTTGTCTTAGGACTAATGCTTCAATTTTGATTTAAAGACCTTTTCAAATTTTTCAACTTTGGGAGCAATCACCATGCGACAGTAACCTTGCTCTCCATTAAGATTGAAATAGTTGTTATGATAATCCTCTGCTGGATAAAAGGCTGTAAACTGAACAATCTCCGTCACAACAGGCTGATCCC
>CANGWA010000237.1 GCA_947457335.1 Sphingobacteriaceae bacterium | reverse complement strand
GTGAAATGGGATGGCGGCTACCGTTCTTCACGAGTGGAGAAGCTGGTAAAGTAATATCCATACCAGCGTTATCGGCTGCAGCAGCGGATAATTCTTCCTTAAACGTGTTGATGGTGTTAGTGGCTAATTGTTTCAGCTCATTCAACAAACGGCCCGTTTCCTTTTTCTCTGCAACAGGCACATCCCTAAACGCCTCAAACAACTCTGTTACGAGGCCTTTTCGACCCAACCAAGCAATGCGTTTCTCTTCTACCTCTGCAGCAGTTGTTGGTGCAAATTCTTTTATCGCTTCAGTTAAACTCTGAATGGTATCCTTCATGGAGGTAAAGTTACAAAAAACGTAAAAACAGCCTACTTCCTTACGAGCAAAGCCACGTTTTCAACGTGTGTGGTTTGTGGAAACATATCTACCGGCTGCATTTTAACAACCCGGTACTGCTCACTCATAAGTGCCAAGTCACGAGCTTGTGTAGCAGGATTACAGCTAACATACACAATCTTGTTGGGGTTGGCTTTCAGAATCACCTTCACCACCTCTTCGTGCATACCGGCACGGGGCGGGTCCGTAATGATCACATCCGGCTGACCATGTTCTTGCACAAATGCTTCATTCAGCACCTCCTTCATATCACCAGCAAAAAACGTGGTATTGTGAATCTGATTTAATTCAGAATTACGGCGGGCATCGATGACTGCGTCCTCCACATATTCAACCCCAACAACCTTTTTTGCCTGTCGGGCGACGAAGTTCGCAATTGTTCCAGTACCAGTGTACAGATCATATACCGTTTCATTACCAGTTAGACCACAGAATTCACGGGTAATTTTATAGAGTTCGTAAGCTTGCAGAGAATTGGTTTGATAAAACGATTTAGCGCTAATTCTGAAGGCTAATCCCTCCATTTTTTCAGTAATGTAGGCAACCCCGTGAAAGACTTTTATTTCTAATCCCTCGAGTGTATCATTCTTTTTCCCGTTATGAGTATAAAGGAGCGCCGTGATTTGAGGGAATTGTGTTTTTAAATGGCTCAACAACCCAGTCAAAGCCGCTTCATCGTTTTCAAACACAGCTACCAACACCATAATTTCGCCAGTAGAGGTCGTCCTGATCATCAAGGTTCTTAAAAACCCATGCTGATGGCGAATGTTGAAAAAAGTCAGTCCATGACGTACCAGGTAATCCTTAACCGCTAAGCGAATGGCATTGCTTGGCTCCGCTTGAAGATGGCAGTGTTGAATGTCCAGAACCTTATCAAACATGCCAGGAATATGAAATCCAATAGCATTTTGAAAGGCAATCGTATCGCGTTCGCCAATCTCCTCAACGGTTAACCACCGTTTGTCGGATGCTGTGAATTCCAATTTATTCCTGTAAAAATAGGGCGAACTATTTCCAGCAATTGGGGCGTATGCTTCTACGTCCAAATGACCAATTCGGGACATGGCATCAGTCACTTGTTGAAATTTGTAGTTCAATTGTGCGGTATAGGACAAATGCTGCCATTTGCACCCCCCACACACTCCAAAGTGCTCACATACAGGTTTTACGCGGTCCATAGAAGACTCGACAATACGGCTCACCTCACCTTCGAGAAAGTTTTTCTTTTTCCTCAGCACGAGCACATCTGCTTTATCACCCGGAACCGCCCCCTTTACAAACACAACCAAGCCCTCATGCCTGCCAACAGCCATGCCTTCGGCTGTAATTCCTGTTATTTCAAGTCCCTCGAGTGTATACCGTTTAAATTTTCTTTTTGCCACAGTTTTGCAAAAATACACAATCAGAAGAGGGCATTCGCAAAGTTGGCGTAAATTTGCAGGATGCACCGCTACTTTCTAACGCTTTCATACAATGGCACGGCTTATAATGGATGGCAAGTTCAAAAGAACACGCCAAATACCGTACAAAACGTAATGGAAGAAAAACTGAGAATGATTTTAAAGGAAGAGGTGCACCTGATGGGCTGTGGACGTACCGACACGGGTGTGAGCGCTAGAAACTTTGTCGCCCATTTTAACACAGAAAAAGAACTGTTACCCAACGCTTTCGCCTTTTTGCGTCAATTCAATCAGGTACTCCCCCCCGAAATAGCTGTACACCAGTTACAATTGGTAAAGGACAATGCACATGCTCGCTTTAGCGCACAGGAAAGGACTTATTATTATTACGTGACACTCGATAAAAACCCATTCAAGTCACAATTCTCATGGCGACTTTACCGCCAACCAGATTTTGAAAAGATGAACTGTGTGGCGCAGCGATTAATTGGCACCCACGATTTTGCTGCTTTTAGTAAAAGCCATACACAAGTAAAAACAACCATTTGCACCATTAAAGAAGCCCGATGGATTAAATCGGGTGAAAACGAATGGCGATTCACCATTCGTGCGGATCGCTTCCTCAGAGGGATGGTGCGCGCTATTGTTGGGACGTTGATGTTGGTGGGACAAGACCGATTGACAGAAGAAGACTTTCAGGCCATCATAGATTCGAAAGACCGTAAAAAGGCGGGATCCAACTCACCGCCTCAGGCACTTTTCCTTACTGGCATTCGCTACCCCAAAGACATTTACCTATGAGCCAGCCCACAAAAAAGAGTTTTTCAGTTGGACTGCTTCAACGCATCCTTTCCTATTCAAAACCCTATAAAGGTTTGTTTATCGGTGGTATTGTACTCACTTTAACATTGGCGGGAATGGCCATCGTGCGCCCACTTTTAATCAGCCGTGCGCTGAATGAAGATGTTGTCACGCTACAAAGTCTGGAAAAACTTAACGACACCGCTATCATTATTCTTGGCTTTATATTGTTAGAAGCTGCATTGCAAATTGTAAATGTGCGACTGACAAGTTTACTTGGTCAAAACATCGTTAAAGACCTCCGTAACCAAGTCTATAAACACATCCTTCAACTCAAAAACACGTATTTCGATAATACCCCAGTAGGTACGCTGGTGACCCGAGCAGTAAGTGATATTGAAAGTCTCAATGAGGTTTTTTCTCAGGGATTTATTGTGATTGCTGGTGACCTTGTCATGTTACTCATTTTTATTACAGCAATGTTCATGCGCAACTGGCTCCTCGCACTTTTGGCACTATCTTCCATCCCTTTGTTGTTTGTTGCTACCGCCTTGTTCAAACGCGGTGTCAAAAAAACTTTCACCATGGTGAGGAATGCAGTGGCTGACTTGAACACGTTTACCCAAGAACACATTACTGGCATGAAACTCGTACAGCTTTTTAACCGCGAGGAAAAGGAGTTCAAAAAATTTACAGAAATAAACGACCGCCACCGTGTAGCCAACATCAAATCGATTTTTTATTACTCGGTTTTTTTTCCAGTCGTCGAAATCCTCTCCTCCTTCTCCATTGCATTGGTGATTTGGTTTTCGGGCATGAGAGGCAACGATTGGCAGATTAACTTGGGTGATATAACTTTCTTCATCATGATGATCAACATGTTGTTTCGCCCTATTCGCATGCTGGCTGACCGGCTAAACACTCTTCAGATGGGATTTGTGTCTGCCGAACGGGTATTCACGGTACTCGACACTAAAGAGTACATCGAGGACAATGGCCAATATCCTTTTGAAAACGTTAGAAAATCCATTCGGTTTGAGCATGTTTGGTTTGCTTACAAAGATGAACAGTATGTGATGAAGGATGTTTCTTTTGAGATTGCAGCCGGCACAACTGCTGCTTTGGTGGGTTCAACCGGCGCAGGAAAATCTACCGTTATTAATCTACTTAGCCGCTTCTACGAAATCAATAAAGGGATGGTAAGTATCGATGGCATCAATGTAAGCGACTACTCTCTTGAAAGCCTTCGTCGTAACACAGGGGTGGTGCTCCAAGACGTACATTTGTTTAATGACTATGTCTTCAACAACATCACCCTGCACAATCCTGATATCACCCTCGCCATGGTAGAAAATGCCACGAAGGAAACAGGCTTAGAGGAGTTCATTGCTGGATTACCCGGTGGCTTTCAATACAAGGTAACAGAACGTGGACAGGGCTTGTCGGCTGGACAACGTCAACTGATTGCCTTTATTAGAGCCTATGTATACAAGCCTGCCATTTTTATTCTAGATGAAGCCACAGCTACCATTGATACGCGAACAGAAATTATGCTGCAAAAGGCTGTAGAAAAGATATCAGAAGGACGCACCTCCATTATTATTGCCCACCGCCTTTCTACCATTAAACACGCCCAGACCATTTTGGTGTTTGAAAAAGGGGAGGTTGTTGAACAAGGCCCGATGAAAACATTACTTTCAAGAGAAAGTCGCTTTAAAAAATTATACGAATTACAAACGGAGACGGTTTAATATGCCCAGTAAACTTGAAAAATTTGCGGATGTGAGCCGCTTTGAAAATTGTACAGCCTTCCACTTTAGCGAGTTGGAAAAG
>CANGWA010000236.1 GCA_947457335.1 Sphingobacteriaceae bacterium | reverse complement strand
CGTAACTTTTTGGTAAAAATAAATGCAAACATTGGCAATAGTGCCGTAACCTCTAGTATCGAAGAAGAAGTAGAGAAAGCAGTTTGGGCGTGCCGTTGGGGTGCCGACACCATCATGGATTTATCAACAGGTAAAAACATTCATGAAACAAGGGAGTGGATTTTAAGAAATAGTCCAGTGCCCATTGGCACCGTTCCAATATACCAAGCACTTGAAAAAGTGAATGGCAAGGCAGAGGACCTGACATGGGAAATTTTTAAGGATACCATTATTGAACAAGCCGAACAAGGTGTTGATTATTTCACCATTCATGCTGGTGTTTTGTTACGATACATTCCACTTACAGCAAAACGTGTCACTGGCATTGTCTCGCGCGGCGGATCGATTATGGCAAAATGGTGCTTGGCTCACCACAAGGAAAATTTCCTTTACACCCATTCTGAGGAATTGTGTGAAATCATGAAAGCATACGATGTGGCCTTTTCGTTAGGAGACGGTCTTCGTCCCGGCTCCATAGCCGATGCCAATGATGCAGCACAGTTTTCTGAACTTGAAACGCTTGGCGAACTTACCCAAATTGCTTGGAAACATGATGTGCAAGTGATGATAGAAGGTCCCGGCCATGTGCCCATGCACCTTATTAAAGAGAACATGGACAAGCAATTGAAACATTGTGGAGAGGCACCATTTTACACCCTTGGTCCTCTTACCACCGACATTGCCCCAGGTTACGATCATATTACTTCGGCTATTGGCGCTGCAATGATTGGTTGGTATGGAACAGCCATGTTGTGTTACGTGACCCCAAAAGAGCATTTAGGATTACCCAATAAAAAAGACGTCAAAGATGGCGTTATTACCTACAAGTTAGCAGCGCACGCTGCCGACTTGGCTAAGGGTCATCCAGGCGCTCAATACCGCGACAATGCGTTAAGTAAGGCACGTTTTGAATTCCGTTGGGAAGACCAATTCAACTTATCCTTAGACCCAGACACTGCTCGTGAATTTCATGATGAAACGTTGCCTGCAGATGGTGCCAAGGTGGCTCATTTTTGCTCGATGTGTGGTCCAAAATTCTGTTCCATGAAAATCACTCAAGAAGTGCGTGATTTTGCAGAGCAAGGTTTGTTTGACAAGAGTGAAGAGTTCAAACAAAAAGGCACACAAATTTATCAATAATGGAAGTCATCGTCATGAGTCCCGAGCATCCCTTCCCACTTGAAACGGAATGGGTAAATCGCATGGTTGAAGCTGGATTGAGTCGGTTTCATTTGCGTAGGACTTTTAACACTGCAGATGACCAGATGAGGTACTTAGAATTGTTTGACAAGACCGTTCGTGAAAAAATCATAGTGCATCAATACCAAGAACACGTTCTTTCACACGGTATGAAACAGGTGCACATCAAGGCTCAAGAGCGTAATGAGAAGAAACTGGCGCACTATTGGCAGCATTGTAGTACTTCATTTCATAAAATTGATGAATTGAATCAGCAGGGGGGAGCATTCAATTATTGCTTTATCTCGCCCTTATTTGATAGTTTATCCAAGCCCGGCTATAAAGGCCACACATCTCTTCAAAGTGAGGTAAAAGATGTCCCATTTCCTGTTTATGCGCTTGGAGGCATTACCATTCACACCGTAACAGCCCTTAAGGGAGGGGGATTTAAAGGGGTCGCGGCAATTGGCGCTATCTGGCAAAATAATCCCCTTGAACAGTATTTACGATTGAAGGAAGCATGTCACGGCCTTTAATACTTACCATAGCTGGATTTGATCCATCTTCTGGCGCGGGACTCAGTGCTGATCTCAAGACAATTGAGCAATTGGGGGGGTATGGTTTGGCGATTTGTTCAGCGCTCACCCTACAAACCGAAAATGAATTTGCTTCCATACAGTGGCGAGCGTCCATCCATTTAAAAGAAGAATTGACATTTTTATTGTCACGCTACCCAGTGAATGTGCTTAAAACAGGCATTCTACCCTCCACGGGCCTATTAAAAGAATTGCTCATTACTGCACATGCCTTACAACCGCATCTAAAAGTGGTTGTTGATCCGGTCATGCGTTCAACAACGGGACAGTCCTTTAGCGACCATGATTATCTTGATGCGGAATTGTTACGTCATGTTACAGTGCTCACCCCTAACCTTTCAGAGTGGTCGGCCATAGAAAATGGAAGTGTTGTCAATAAAACAGAAACCTTTGTCAACACTGCACTTTACTTAAAAAGTGTCGATAATGAAATACCTGGAGTAGACGAATTGTATATTGGTGGCGAATGCAAGCGTTTGACATCGGCAGTCGCTTCCGTTTTTGAAAAACACGGTTCTGGTTGTGTCCTAGCCTCTGCCATTGCCACAGAGCTAGCGAAGGGGGCAACCCTTGAAAAAGCTTGCACTACAGCCAAATGCTATACAGAAACCTTTTTAAACAGTCATCCGTCAAAATTAGGATACCATGCTGCCTAAACTTATCTATATCACACAAGGAGCAACACCCGGAGACCATCTTCGTCATTTGGAAAAAGCTGTGGTCGCAGGAGTCCCTTTTGTGCAGTTACGCTTAAAAGATTATTCACCACCTGTTGTGTTGGACACGGCCCAACAAGCAGCCAAAATCTGCCAGCAACATGGCGTGATGCTGGCCATAAATGATTTCCCGGAGATAGCCATGGCAGTTGGTGCAGAAGCCGTTCACGTTGGCTTGGAAGACCAATCGGTGAAATCAGTTCGTGAATTACTTCCCACTGCTATTATTGGTGGCACAGCAAACACCATTGAGCACATTCGTCAAAGAGCAAGTGAAGGAGTTGACTACATTGGACTTGGACCGTTCCGATTGACATCTACCAAGAAAAAACTAAGTCCCGTTTTGGGACTCGAAGGATACAAGCACCTCCTCTCAATCATGCAACAAGAAGGCATTACTTTGCCGGTATATGGGATTGGAGGCATTGAAGCAGCCGACATCAAGCCCCTATTAGAGGCAGGGTTACATGGCGTGGCTATATCCGGTGCCATCACTCATTCGGCAGACCCGCAGACCATTATTCATCTCATAAAAACACCAAATCATGTTGAACATAGCCGGTAGATCGTTTTCATCCAGACTTTTTCTAGGATCAGGCAAGTATGCCAATGCTGAGGAAATGTATCATTCTGTGATTGCCTCTGGCACCAATATGGTTACTGTTGCTTTAAAACGTGTGAATGCACATAATGCTTCTGATGAAATAATTATGGCGTTAAAAAAAGCAGGTGTGCATTTATGGCCCAATACCAGTGGTGCTAGAAATGCGAAGGAAGCAGTTTTTGCAGCGCAATTGGCACGTGAAGCATTAGAGACCAATTGGATAAAATTAGAAATCCACCCCGACCCCCGTTACCTCATGCCAGACCCGATTGAAACACTTAAAGCAACGGAAGCCTTGGCTAAAGATGGATTTGTCGTTCTTCCATACATCCATGCCGACCCAGTCCTCTGTAAACTACTCGAGGGTGCAGGCACTGCAGCGGTGATGCCATTGGGTGCCCCAATTGGCAGCAACAAAGGTTTAAGTACCCGTGATTTCTTAGAAATCATTATCGAACAAAGTAACGTTCCAGTTATCGTGGATGCCGGAATTGGCACTCCGTCGCAAGCCGCTGCTGCCATGGAAATGGGAGCTGATGCCGTATTGGTTAACACAGCCATAGCTACAGCGGGCGACACTATAGCTATGGGAAAGGCCTTCCTAATGGCCGTTGAAAGTGGCCGTATGGCTTATGAATCGGGCCTTGCACGATCCCAAAAAATTGCTTCGGCCACCAGTCCCCTTACCACCTTCCACTCATGAACACCTTCTCACATAGACTTGAACAAGTGAGTTGGGAAAGTGTAAAAAACCAACTTGACCAAATAACATCGGCAGATGTTGAACGCGCATTGAATGCGCGAAAAGTAACTCTGGATGATTTTCTTGCGCTTATTTCTCCAGCGGCCATGCCCTATTTGGATCAGATGACCAGTAGGGCACATCTGCTCACACAACAGCGATTTGGCAAAACCATCCAAATGTACGCCCCGATGTATCTCAGTAATGAATGCAATAATATTTGCACCTACTGTGGGTATAGCTTCGACAATAAAGTAAAACGTAGAACGCTCACAGATGCCGAAATATTGACTGAGGCCGCTGCGATTAAGAAGATGGGGTTTGATCATTTGTTGTTAGTTACAGGAGAAGCCAATGCCACTGTTCACCTACCCTACTTTTTAAACGCCATTCGACTTTTGAAACCACTGTTCGCCAATATTTCGATGGAAGTGCAACCATTGGAAACGCATGAATACGCAGCATTGCATGCGGCTGGCGTTTATTCCATATTGGTTTATCAAGAGACCTATGATCCTTTGGTTTATAAGTTAGTCCAT